>CACZNC010000059.1 GCA_902782445.1 uncultured Ruminococcus sp. | reverse complement strand
ATGGAAGAAGCCGAAAGCGAGAGTCGGGAACCTGATGAAACTGGGTATGCCAAAATGGAAGGCCTATCGGAACGGCAATTCCCGCAAGGGATATTGGGCAGTTGCCGGAAGCGGCATCCTCACCCATACCGTTACGAATGAAAGACTCGCACAGGCCGGATATTGCAGTACCCTTGACCTGTACGAGTCTCTGCACTGATGCGATTGAACCGCCGTGTACGGACCCGTACGCACGGTGGTGTGGGAGGTCGGTCACTCAACTAATGGGTGACCTCCTACCCGATTCTGTCGGCACCCTTCGTTCTACTAACCACTAGCTACTAACTGCTGTCAACTCCCTAAATCAAAAGGTCCCCGTACTCCCGGATCTCCCGGATCACCCGCCTCACCGTCCGCGGATCGAGGCGTTCGGCGTCGGGGTGACGGTCCATCGCGGCGTCGGCGTAGTCCGTGCGGTTGAACTCCACGGCGATCTCCGCGGGCAGGATCACCCGGAAGGGCCGCTTTTCGGGGATCAGGGCGATCGCGCGGCGGGCAGCCTCGAAAATGAGATCCTCCGCCTCCCCGTCCGGCAGACAGTGAGCCCGGTTCCTCCCGTCGGCGGTCTTGACCGGAGCCGTCTCCATCCGCCCGAAGAGGGAAAGGCACTCTGCGCAGGCAGCGAAATCCCCGCTCGCCATCACGAAGGGGATCGAACGAGAACCCGCGAACGCCGCCAGCTGACCGGATTCCCCGTACCGCCTGCCGTTGATCGTGTAGTTGTGCCACGACACGGAGCTCTGGGTGTGGTTGAGAAAGGCGTTCTGCGTCCCGGCCATCGCGTGGGCTCCCACGAGAAAGACCGCGTCGACGCCGTCGAGGGCCACGTCCCGGACCTGGACCGCCCGGGGATCCAGCAGGCCGGGGAGGAAATTGCGTCCCCCGCCGTGACCGTCCAGCACGAGCACCCGGTCCGCCCCGCCCGCAAAAGCGCCCCGAACGGCGGCGTTGGTGTCCGCCATCAGCCTCTCGAGGGCGCGGGGATCGCTGTTTGCCACCATGTCGATGGTCGAGACCCCGGAGATCCCTTCGAGGTCGGTTTCGATGAAGACCGTCATATCTGCCTCCGCCTGAGTGATTTTTCCGGTTCCATTGTAGCACAGGGAGCGGGGAAATGCAAGGGCAGAAAATCGGGCTATGGGCAAATCCGCCAGTTTCCGCGTCCGGCGGGGGAGAAAAATCCACGATCCGTCCATTGCCCCGCCGGGGGAGGTATGGTACAATAGGGGAGATTTCGGAACGTCAAGTCTCATGTCACGGAGGAAACCCATGGATTTTACCACCCACAAGCCGGTGCGGATCCTGACCGGCGAAAACTGCGTCATTTCCCATCCCGAGGTATTCCGGGAAGCGGGACGGCGGGCTCTGCTCGTCACGGGAGCCCACGGAGCGGACGCCTGCGGGGCCGTCGCGGATCTGACCGCCGCCCTGACCGAAGCCGGATGCACGTTCGTGCGATTTGCGAAGATCCCCGAGAATCCGCCGGCTCCCCTCTGCCATGAAGCGGGAGAGCTTGCGCGGAGAGAGGGATGCGATTTCGTCGTCGCCGCCGGGGGAGGTTCGGCACTCGACGCGGGCAAGGCCATCGCCGGATACGCCGCCAATCCCGCCTGCGGACCGGACGATATCTACGACGACGCGAAGCGGACGAATCCCTGCCTGCCGATTATCGCCGTCCCCACCACCGCCGGAACGGGGAGCGAAGCCGTTCGCTATGCCGTGCTGACCATCGACGGCGGCGCCCGCAAGAAGACCTTCAAGCATGTCTCCGCCTATCCGCGGGTGTCCTTCGTGGATCCGCGCTATACCTATACCCTCCCGGACGACTACACCGTGTCCACCGCCCTCGACGCGCTGTCCCACGCCGTGGAGTCCTATCTTTCCCCGAAGTCCTGCCCGGCGTCGGAGGAAGCGGCTCTGTTCGCGGCGGGGGAGATCTGGGACATCCTGTTCCGGCAGGACAAGAGCACGGGATGGACAAAGGAGGACAGGGAGCGTCTTTCCCATGCCGCCTGCGCCGCCGGGATCGCCATCGACTACACCGGCACCGGCTTCCCCCATCCCCTCGGGTACGCCCTGACCCTCACCCGCGGTACCCCCCACGGATTCGCCTGCGCCTTGTTCGAGGGAGCGTATCTCTCCTACAACCGCATTTCCGAGGTCGGCAGAGCCCGGGAGGACAAACTGGCGGAGGCGATCGGAGCGGACGTGAACGACATGATCGAGCGAATCCCCGCCAAGCCCGGCTTCACCTACTCCATCGGCCCCGAGGAGCGGGAAAAGCTGATCGACCGCGTAGCGGGAGCGGGGAACTACGCCAACTCGCCCTACGTGATCTCCCGCGGGGAGATGAGCGATATTTTCGCGCGGCTGTTTGGGTGAGCCTGAACAACGGAAAAACAATACCGTTCGGGAGGGATTTTGAGTCCTTTCCGAACGGTGTTTTTGCTTATCCGAAGGTATTTTCCGGAATTCTTTTCTCCTCCTTTTGACAATGCTTGTGACTGTGATTGTTATAAGCATAGTCAATCAGCATAATCGAGCATAGTAATTTGCCGGATAACGTCTGTTTTTCAGCTGAGCGAGGGGGAGTCGGTCATTCCGTCCAGTCCTTTTTCGATGGCGTCTGCTAAGGATCGCAGCCTGTTTACACAATGTTTTCCTTCTCTGATGGCATAAGTCGTGTTCTCCTCGGCCGACGCTTTCTTTATCGGGGATAAAACGCCGATTTCTTCTTTTGAAAGAAGAGTGAACGCATGGATCAATTCATCCAAAGAAGGGGAAAGATCCGTTTTGCGCAAAAGGAAATACAGATCGCGCGCCGAGAGGCTTTCCATTGCATTCTGTTCCTGTATGAATGTCGATACCACCAGCGATACGATTTCTCTCTCGCGTTTTCGTGTCGTAATCAGTTCGCGCAATTGTGCCAGTCCGTTTGGAACGTTGAATAACATAGCGGTTTCACACAGGGAGAGGCCCAATGCCTGTGCGTCTTTCGCAATATCAATCAGCTCTGAATCCGTAATCAAAGCGAACCCTTTTTTCCAGGCGTGATTTTTCAGAGTATCCCCGCCGAACCCGGGACCCACAATAGCCACGAATTCGGCGTCGTTCTTTTCTTTGTGGGTCTCAATCGCGACGTCGCTCACATCGCTGTGTGTGACAGTTCCGGTTGACTTTGATTTCGCATCGACAATTGAGGTCTGGATTTTGCCCTCGAGGTCTTTCCAGCGCACCACTATATCCGTATTTCCCGCTCCGCCGATCCTCTTTGCGTCAAAGCCGAGTAAATGAAAGACTTTTGCAATCGCTTCCTCGAACGCTGCTCCCGGATTTTTCCCCTCGGCTCCCGGATCCCGTGCCGCTGCTTTCATTCGCTCAAAAATGCTTTCAGCTTGCGGAGAAGGGGGGACCGCCTTCGGATCTGCGTTTATGCTACCCGCAGATTCATTCCGGGAAGGGCCTTTTTCAGCCGGTACCGCCATCAGCGGCAGTTCTGAAACGAATCTTTTTCCCAGCACTGTGGCCTTTACATGTAAATACTGAGTTTCTTCCAGAAGTCCTGCTTCCAGAAGGAAACCCATTATCCATCGGGCTTTTTCGACATTGATCCCATACTGCTTAGCTTTGGAATAGATATCATTTCTGACAATATCTTGTGAAGCGTCGGAAATCATTTCGCCGACATACCGTTTGTGAGCATGGAGAATTCTGATGAAATCCAGATCGTTACCGCTGTCGCACCATGCTTTTGCAGCTGTCGTTGCAGTATAGATATTTTTCCCTACTTCTTCCAACAGACCGTCTGCTCGCAGAAACGGCAGCATGGATTCCACACTGCTGGTTCTCAGATTGAATTCGTGTTCGACAAAATCAAACAACTCGCTTCTGGAAACACGTTCATAAGCAAATTGAAGGATTTTGCGCAAATTCTCGATTCTGTCGGGACTGGGGACCCAGATATTGTAAGTGTTTCTTTTGTTATGCAGGGAAGGGTCGTTTCGGAGTTTCAGGAGCAGTTCGCTGATTTCATCCGGCGGAGGAGCAATCAAATCAGCCTCTTCCGAATCATCGCTTTTTGATTCGAGCACGGTTGGAGAAATCAGAATCCATTCATTGAGGGCGGCAGTTCCTTCTTCGGTCACTCCCCATTTTCTGTTTCCGACGCTCTCGATCAGGCCGAGGACCTCCAGCCAGTCCATTCTCCGCCTCGTATTGCTGAGGTTGTTCCAATTCAGGCAATATTCTCTGCATATTTCTTTGTCAATTTCTTCGATCGTTTTCGGGAATTGAGACAGAGAGCCGAGAAATTCTCCCACAAGACGGTATTTATCGTGAAGCAAATTCGCGAGTTCTCTTTTTGATGGAGAACGGAGAAAATTTAGCCCGGTTTCGCTGAGTTCCAGAACGCCGGAGTGATTGCAGACCAAGCCGGTCCCTTTTAAGAAGGGAACATACGAACGCCATGGATACAGCGGAACGATAGAATCAAGGACGGGAGTAAAACTGAGATCGGAAACAGGATTGTGCCCGAGCAGCTGGACCAGCCCCTTCACTGTTTCAAACCATTCCTGTTTTCTTCCCCTTATTTCGGGGATTGACCATCCTTTTCTCTTCCATTCAGATTTTTGCTTTTGAATATCGTCTGTTTTCATCATCACTCCTGCTTTTCATATCTTAGTCCGCGAATGCCTTTCAGACAGTGCTTCACCCGCCGGTCTCTGAATCCCAAAAAAGCCTGAATCCTTTTGGGGAAAGGGTTACAGGCTTTCGAGCTGATTTATTATTCGAACTCAATCGTCCCCACCGGTTTCGGCGACAGGTCATACAGCACTCTGCACACCCCGGGGACTTCGGCGAGGATGCGGTCGGCGATGCGTTTCAGGACGGGCCAGTCGATTTCGGGGACCGTGGCGGTCATGGCGTCCACCGTGTTGACAGCCCGCAGGATCACCGGCCAGTCGTACCGGCGTTTTCCGTTCTCCACGCCCGTCGCCCTCATGTCCGGCACCACCGCGAAATACTGCCAGATCGGCTTGATCGTCCCGGCCGCGACCGCCGCTTCGATCTCCTCCCGCACAACGGCGTCGGCTTCTCTGAGAGCTGCGAGACGGTCCCGGGTGATCGCCCCGAGGCAGCGCACGCCGAGTCCGGGACCCGGGAACGGCTGACGGTAGACCATGCTGTCCGGCAGACCGAGGGCCTTGCCTACTACCCGGACCTCGTCCTTGAACAGCAGCTTCACGGGCTCCACCAGTTCGAAATCGTACTGCTCCGGCAGGCCGCCGACGTTGTGGTGCGCCTTCACGCCGTCCTTCGATTCGAGGATGTCCGGGTAGATCGTGCCCTGGCCGAGGAAGCGGATGCCTTCGAGCTTCGCCGCCTCTTCCGCGAACACGTCGATGAATTCCTTGCCGATGATCTTGCGCTTCGTCTCGGGATCGGCGACGCCCGCCAGCTTGTCGAGGAAGCGGTCCGTCGCGTCGATGTACACGAGGTTTGCGCCGAGCTGGTCCCGGAAAACCTCGATCACCTGCTCGCTCTCGCCCTTGCGCATCAGGCCGTGGTTGACGTGCACGCAGACGAGCTGACGCCCCACCGCCTTGATGAGGAGGGCCGCCACGACGGACGAATCCACGCCGCCGGACAGGGCGAGTAATACCTTTTTGTCTCCGATCTGCTCTTTGAGGGCCGCGATCTGTTCGTCGATGAAGGCGGCGGCAAGCGCGGGTGTGGTGATGCGCGTCATGGACTCCGGGCGAATGTTGTCAGTCATGGAATGCCTCCGATTGTTCTTGAATTTGCTTCATTATAGCACAACCCCCGCCTCTTTCGCAACATCTTTTTTCAACAAAATCCGAAAAACTGAAACGAACGGCCCTGTGCGGCCTGACAGAGGATCCCCGGAAAAATCTCCGGTTTTTTTCATTTTCCCCCTTGACAATGGGGAGGTTTTGTGATAATATATCGTCAGCCGATATATCGGAAGAAGATATACCGGATAACGATACAGAAGGAGGGATCCCATGGCGGAACCCGCGCTGACCGAGGCGGTCTACTACATTTTGCTCTCCCTCGTCACCCCGCGTCACGGCTACGGCATCATGCAGAACACGGAAGAGCTTTCTTCGGGCCGGGTGCGGCTGGCGGCGGGGACGCTCTACGGCGCTCTCAACACCCTGTGCGAAAAGGGATGGATCGAGTCCGCCCCCGACGCAGACACGGGGAGCCGGCAGAAACGCTACGTCCTCACATCCGCGGGACGGGCCGCGCTGGAAGGGGAGCTCGGACGCCTCGGAGAGCTTTTGGAAAACGGAAAGCGGATCCTGAAAGGGGAGGAGAAATGAGAACGACGGTGCGCAAATGGTTCTGGGGCTGGGACTTCGATAAGGAGGAGGCATGGCTCAACGAGATGGCCGCGAAGGGTCTCGCCCTCGTCTCCGTCGGCCTGGGCCGGTACGAATTCGAAGAGACGGAGCCCGGGGAGTACCGCGTCGCAATGGAGCTTCTCGAACACCTGCCCACCCATCCCGAAAGCCGGAAATACTTCGAATTCCTCGAAAGCACGGGAGCGGAGCAGGCGGGATCGTTCTGGCGGTGGTGCTACTACCGGAAGAAGGCCTCCGAGGGTCCCTTCGAGCTCTTCTCGGACTACGAATCCCGGGTGAAGCACCTCGTGCGGATCCTGTGGGTCGTGGCGATCGTCGCGGGCCTCAATTTCTACGCGGGCGTCTACAATATGTGGCTCTTTTACGCGTTCCGCAGCCCCCTCAATCTCATGGGGATCGTCAGCTTCTTCCTCTGCGGCCTCCTCGCTTACGGGATGTGGAAGCTCTGGAAAAAGATCAAACGCCTGCGGGACGACGCGCAGATCTACGAATCCTGATCCCATCCGCCGGACGGCAATCCGCACAGGGAACCGTCCGGCCTTTTCGTTTCCTTTCGTTGACAAACCCCGGGATCCCGTGCTATAATGGATCAGATCAAACGAAAAGAAAGAACGAGGAATGATCCATGAGCGCTTTCCGTTTTGCCATCATGGGCGCGGGCGGCATCGCCAACAAATTCTGCGACGCCGTGAGCCTGATCCCCGGCTGCGAAGTCTGCGCCATAGCCTCCAAATCCATGGAGAGAGCCGAGAAATTCGCCGCGCGCCATAATCTCCCCGCCGCCTACGACAGCTACGAGGAGATGCTGAAAGCCGAGCGTCCCGACTGCGTCTATGTCGCCGTCACCCATGACGCCCATTTCGCCCTCTGCATGCTCTGTCTCGACTACGATACCCCCGTCCTCTGCGAAAAGTCCATGTTTCAGAACTCCCGGGAGGCGGAGACTTTCTTCGCCCGGGCGAAGGAAAAGGGGATCTTCTCGATGGAGGCCATGTGGTCCCGCTTCCTGCCCCCCGTCATGAAGGCCCGGGAATGGGTGAAGGAGGGGCGGATCGGCACTCCCGTCTTCGGTGACATGACCATCGGCTTCATCTCCTCCCCCGATCCCGAGAACCGGATCAACAACCCGAAGCTCGGAGGCGGCGCGGCCCTCGACATCACCGTCTATTCCTACGACGTGCTGACCTGGGCGATGGGCGTCCCGGTCCTGCGGGCGTCTGTCGAGGCAAAGAACATGGCCACCGGCGTGGACGCCACCGACGTCGTCCTGCTCCGGTTCGAGGGCGGGGCCATCGGCGTGTGCAAATCCTCCGTCGCCTGCTCCCCGGACGAGAGGCTCATCATCGAAGGGACCGCGGGCCGCATCGTCCTCCCCCACTCCCACGTGGGGAACGAGGCGTATCTCTGGGAGCGGGGACGGCTCACCGAACATTTCATCGACAACAAGACGAAGAACGGCTTCACCTATGAGATCGAAGAGGCGGTCCGCTGCGTCCGGGAGGGGAAGACTGAAAGCGAAGTCTGCCCCCACGCGATGACCCTCGAATTCGCCCTTCTCTGCGATAAGATCTTCGAAGCGGCGGAGTAAGAGATGAACAAAAAACGCGCCGCTCTCGGGGCAGCCGCGGTCCTCGTTCTGCTCGCCGCGTTCTTCGTGCTGTGGCCGGGGCGGGAGATCGGCTCCCTCCTCGGCCCGGAACAGTCTTCCGTCCTGATCGGCGGGGAGCTTTACCGGAAGACCGAAGACGCGGATGCCGGGGAGATCGAACGGGGCAGGCTCCTCGGCACGGTCGTGAGCACGGATCGGTCGGCGGCGAAGCGGGTCTATGCCGTGAAGGGATCGGACCGGCTGATCCTCGCAGTTTCCGAAGACGGGGAAGAAATCCTTTACGAGCGGATCGAGACCCTTCCCCCCGCCCCCGAAAAGAATGACGAAGACAGCGAAAGGAGCCCATCATGACGAACAGGATCAAGCCCCTGCACGGAGTGGGACAGCCGCCCTTTGCCGGCATTGATTTTTCCCGCATCGACCGCTGGCTCGCCCCCGCCGGGATCCCCTTTTCCCGGCTGCACGACGTGGGAGGGGGCTTCGGCGGAAATCTCTACGTCGACATCCCGAACCTCTTCCGGGATTTTGACGCCGACCTGGAGGATCCCGCCTCCTACGACTTCGCGTTCACCGATCTTTTGATCTCCGCCCTCGTGAAAGCCGGGGTCGAGCCCTTCTTCCGCCTCGGCGTGACCATCGAGAACTACATGCGGATCAAGCCCTACCGCATCCATCCCCCGAAGGACCCGGCGAAATGGGCGAGGATCTGCGAGCACGTCGTGAGGCACTACAACGAGGGCTGGGCCGAAGGTTTTCATTACGGCATCCGGTACTGGGAGATCTGGAACGAGCCGGAGAACCACGTGGATCCCGCGAAGAACGAGATGTGGACCGGCACGGCAGAGCAGTATTACGAACTCTACGACGTGACGGCGAAGCGGCTCAAATCCTGCTTCCCGGACATCAAAGTCGGGGGGTACGCCTCCTGCGGGTTCTACGCCCTGCGGAATCCGGGGGACCCGCGGTCGGCGTATTTCCTCACCTTCTTCGACGGCTTCCTCGCCTATGTGAAGGCCCACTGCTCCCCGCTGGACTTCTTCTCCTGGCACTCCTACGCGGGGATCGAAGAATCGGCGGAATTCGCGCGGTATGCCCGGCGGAAGCTGGACGAGGCGGGATTCACGGCCTCTGAGACCACCTGCAACGAGTGGAACCCCTCCCATGAACTGCGGGGGACCTTCCGCCACGCCGCTCTGATCCTCGGCTGGATGCTGAAGATGCAGAACGAGCCGGTGGACTCCGCCATGTTCTACGACGCGCGCTTCGGCCTCTCGGTCTACGGCGGCCTCTTCGATCCGATGAAGGACGAGACCTATCCCGCCTACGACGCCTTTCTCATGTTCAACGAGCTGTACCGACGGGGGAAGCAGCTGCCCTATGCCTGCCCCGCCCCGGGAGTCTACGGGGTCCTTGCGGAAGGGGACGGGGACCGCTGTCTGGTCCTCGCCAACACCACGGACACCCCCGCTCCCTTTGCCCTGCCCGGAGAGCCCATCTCCTGCCGCATGACGGGCGGAGGCAGACGCTTCGAGGAGATCCCCATCCCCGACGCCGTCCCGGGAGAATCCATCCTGGCCGTCACGATGAAAGGGGAGGACGCATGAAAATCGGGATCAGCGGCAACCTCATCCGTCACTGTCTCGAACTCCGCTGTCTCACCCTCCTCTCAGCCTGCCGCAGAGGCATCGTCAAGGAACACCGGGACTGAGATCCCCCACCCATCCATTCATCGGAGGTTTTACCATGTACGCAACGGAACAGATACGGAAATCATTCGAACGGATCGGCCTCAATTATTCTCCCGGAACGCGGCCGACGGCGGATCTGCTGTTTCGGATCCAGCCCGCCCTCGCGATGACGGTGCCCTACGAAAATCTCGACATCCTGCGCCGCGTCCCGCTCTCCCTCGATTACGGGGATCTCTACGACAAGATCGTCGCGCGGCATCGGGGCGGATACTGCTTCGAGATCAACGGATTCTTCGGCGAACTGCTCCGCTCCCTCGGCTACGGCGTGACGGAGTACATGGCCCGGTATCTGCGGGGGGAGCATGAGATCCCGATGCGCCGCCACCGGGTGATCCTCGCCGAGGACTGCGAAGGCGGGAAGTGGATCTGCGACGCCGGGATCGGCCAGTCCGCCTTCCGGGAGCCGCTGGAGTTCCGGGAAGGCGCGGAATCGAAGCAGTACGGAGAGGTCTACCGCGTGACGAAGGAGCCCTTCTTCGGCTGGGTGATCTCCGACCTGTATCACGGGGAATGGCGGAAGTTCTATTCCTTCACGGAGGAGGAACAGCTGAACATCGACTACGTCATGCCCTCCTTCTGGTGCGAGCACGCCCCCGAATCCCCCTTCCGGGACGCGCCGATGCTGTCGGTCAAGACCCCCGAGGGCCGCGTGACCGTCGACGGGGACGTCTTCCGCATCTTCCGCGGGGACGAGGTCGAGGAGAGGGTGATTTCGGAGGAAGAACGCGCCGGGATCTACCGGAAATACTTCGGGCTGGACGTGACGTGAGCCCGAAACCGTAAAACGCCCCTCACAGTGTCCCCGTTCTCATGCAGCATACACCCGCAGCCCGGCGCGATCGCGGACCGGACCGACCTCCGCCGCAGAAAGGAGCCCGCCCATGAAACTCGCCTCCACGACCGGGGATTTCACCAGGTATTTCCCCGACACCGAAAGCAGGATCCGCGCCCTGTACCGCGCCGGATTCCGCCATATCGACCTCAGCCTCTACCGCGACGCCGACCCCGCCTCCGTCTTCATGAAGGAGGGCTGGGAGAGGGAGGTCTCCCGCCTCGCGGAAATCGCCGGGGAGCTCGGAATGGATTTCGTCCAGTCCCACGCGCCGGGCGGCAATCCCCTCGAGCGGGGGCCGAAGCGTGATCTCCTCCTCGCCTCCACCGTCCGGTCCCTCGAGATCTGCGCCATGCTCGGGATCCCGAACACCGTCGTGCACCTCGGCTGGGCCGACGATCTGCTCTATGAGGACAAGGGAGCCGAAGAAGCCTATTTCGCGCGCAATATGGAATTTATCGGAGAACTGATCCCCGCGATGGAGAAGACCGGCGTCATGGTGCTCGCCGAAAATTCCACTCACGCGAATATGGGGAACCGCTGGTATCTCTACACCGGGCAGGAGATGAAGGACTTCCTCGATTACGCCGGTCATCCCCTCCTCGGCGCGTGCTGGGACACGGGACACGCCAACGTCGAGGGGCATCAGTATTCCGATCTCACGGCTCTCGGAAAGGATCTTTGCGCCATCCACTTCAACGACAACCGGGGCGGGGGAGACGAGCACGTCATGCCCTACCTCGGCACCATGAGCGTGGACGAGATCCTCTGCGGTCTCAGGGATATCGGATTCCCCGGCCCCTTCACCTTCGAATGCGATTCCAGCGCCCGTCCCGCCGACTACTGGCAGGGGAACCGCCGCAGATGGAAGGAGGAGCGGATCGCCGAACCTCCTCTCCCCGTTCAGGAAGCCCTGGAACACGCCCTGTACGTCTGCGGTGAAACCATCCTCAAAGCCTACGGGTACGAGGTCGAATGAGGAGACCCGCGGTCCGCATGATACTATTTGGTGTGCAAGGGTTCAACCGCACTTAATTGGTATAACCTTGTCCTCCCCCCAATTGAAGTTCTTGCCAGGCTTCTTTCAAGAAGCCGCGTTTCCTTTTCAGCTTGAGATTAGTATGAAATAAAGAAAACCCGCGCCGGAAGGGATCGGATCTCCCCGCCGACGCGGATCTTTTTTCCTTATGCGGAAGGATCAGACCTTTCCGCGTTTACTGCAATTCCTCAAAGGACGCCAGCGCCTTGTCCAGCTGTTTCTGCGCGACCTTCTGGATCCTTGCCCAGCCGGAGGCGAGATCGGCGGACTTGCCGTTGTAGAGATTCGTCACCAGCGAACCCGCGCCGCCCCAGTCGGAGATGAATCCGAGGTCGTAGACCCGCGTCGCGAAGATGATGTCGAGCATGTCGCCGGACTCCTCGTCGCGGACGTACCGGGTCTTCAGGGCGTTGTCGTAGTAGGCGGGGGTCAGGGTGGAGACGGAACCCCAGGCCATCGCTTCCAGCACCGCGCCGGTGAGCTCCTGATCCCGGCAGGTGATGGGCACGCTCACGGAACTCACAAGCCCCGTGCTGATGAGATTGTCGTACTCCGGCTGGTTCTCGTCGAAGAGCGGGTAGGGAAGGATGCCGAATTCGAACTCCGCCTCCCGCATCCCGTTGATGTCCACGAGGGCGAAGGTCACCATCATCACCCGGCTTTCGTTGAACATCGCCGCGACGGTGTTGTAGCCCGTGTCCCCCGCGGTGTGGGCGGAGAGCATCATTTCGTCGCAGCAGACCTCCATCACCTTGGAGAAGACGTCAAAGGACCGGGGGGATCCGATGGAGAAGGAGAGGGAACCTTCCTCGTTCTTGTCGACGATCCGCTCGCCCGCGCCGAAGTACATGGAGATCGGGGCGTTCCCGGCGATGGAGAGGCCCCAGACGTCGCTGTGGGTCAGTCTGCCGTCGCCGTCCGCGTCGTTCGTCACTCCATCCGCCATTTCCCGGACCTTGTCGAGGGTCCAGCGGTGTTCGCGCACGAGCTCGTAGGGACTTTCGAGGCCCCGGTCCGCGATCATCTGCTTGTTGAAGAACATCACCATCGTGCACTCGTTGTCGAGGATGGCGATATCCCCCGTCGTGATGAAGAGCTTTCCGGCGATCAGCATGTTTTCGTTGGCCCGCTGATCCCACCAGGGCTTTTCGAGGTCGATCCACGGCACGCCGTTCAGGTCGAGCAGAAGTCCCTGGGTCGCCAGCGAGATCGTCGAATTGATGTAGGGCATCACGACGTGGTAGATATCCTCGTCGGCGTTGATGGAATTCTTCGCGATTACGTTGCAGTCCGGTAGCTTGGTTTCGGCGATCTTCACGTCGAGCTGCTGTTCGATCTGGGCGTTGCGGGTGAAGACGGCGTCGTTGATGAGGGTGCCGTCCATCTCCTCGGCATAGATCTCATGGCTCGTGTACCAGTCGAAGCCAAGGTGCTTGGAGGTGAGGAACATCACTTCCGCGCCGCCGAAGGTCTTGTCGGGGAGCTCGGCTTTGAGGGCGGTCTCTTCCGGCTCTGCGTCCGGTGCGTTCTCCGCGGCGGGATCGGTCTGTCCCGGGGGATCTCCGGCGGCCGACGGGTCTTCCGGGGCGGTTTCGGAACAGGACAGGGCGGAAAACGGCATGAGCAAAGCCAGCATGAGGGCGAGAACGGTTTTCGGGATTCTGCCGGTCCGGTTTTTCATGATTGCTGCCTCCTCTGTGAGTTTTGCGGGATGAACGGAACCTGCGGCGGTCTTTTGTGATCCGGCGGGAAACCGGGATCAGAAGTTTTCGATCTCGCTCCGCATCAGTTCCACCCATTCCGTGAGGGCTTTGACTTGACCGTTCACGGTCGTGATATCCTTGAGCACGAAGGCGACGGGGGTGCCGCTCCTCCGGCAGGCTGCGAGGGTCCTGCGGACTTCCTTCTTCACGGCGTCGGTTTCGGGATATCCGGCGCGGACGTAGGCGGGATTGGGCTTGCGGAGCATGACGAAGTCCCCGCCCATGGCCTCGGCCTGCATGTCCACGTCCGTCCACGGGGAAGCGGAGATGGAGCGCACCGTCTTCATCTTGCGGATGATGCCGATCTTGCGGCAGAGGGGTTCGCAGCAGCCGTAGTTGACCCATCCGAAGCGGTCGTAGAGGGGCTTCATGTACGCGATCTCAAATTCGTCGTGCATGGCGGGGGAGATCTCCGAAAAGATCTGCGCCGCCCCCGAGATCCAGCAGTCCTCTGTCCGGATATGCGCCTGATCGATGTTTTTGTAGCGCTCCTCGTCGGTGTAGGTCTCGACGCAGTGGCATTTCGTCCCGGGACCCGCCGCCAAGAGATCCTGCGCTTCCAGCTGGTCGACGGCGTCCATTTCGATCTCCGTGAGCCTCTTCATCAGCTTGTGGACGAATTCCGGCTCGTCGATCACCGCCCAGAGACAGGCCTCCGCGCCTTTCCAGAAGGTGATGCGGTCCCAGACTGCCGCCCAGATCATGGTCCCGGTGGGGCGGACCTCGAGGATATCCCCGATGACCTCCTCAAGGGCGGCCTTGTTCTTCGCGGTTTCCTCGGGATATGCCGTGATGACGCGGTTGTGCAGCTTCGAGAGGGACTCCTCGTCCGGGAGCTGGTCGGCGTAGAGGTGGGTCTGGGCGTGGGCGTGGTCGCTCTCGTCCTGGGTGACCGTCGAGACGCCGCAGCCCGAGTCGGTGTACACCTTCCCGCAGGGGTAATAGGGCGGGAGCACGAGGTCGGCCCCGAAATGCCGGACGCGGAACATCTCCGAGCGGAAATAGTTCTCGATCCCCCGCAGAAACGGGTCCGCGCAGAGACATTTCAGATCCTCCGCCCCCGCGAATTCGTGCCACGGAAGCTGGTCGAGGATGATCGGAGGTCTTGCGTTCGGATCCAGCGCGTTGAGCCGTCCCCAGTTCGCCGCCTTCGCCTTCGATTCGTCGGAAAACGCGATCTCCGCATACTGCCTGGCGAGGTCGCGCACCAGTTCGCGTTCGTTCATGATGATCTCCGTTCTGTGTTGGGTTTTTTACCGGGATTCATACTATTCTCGCACTAAAAAACTAACTATATGGGTTTCGATCGCTTCCCGTAGAGTGCGAACGACGGGGTGGGAATGCCATTTATCCGAACATGACTCGGGCCATCCCACCCCCGAGAATCCCCTTTGGGAATTCTCGCTGCCGTCAGCCGTAACATTGAGCTCACGAACGATAACTCTGATAAGGTTGGATGGCTATATTGGTGTGCCAAGGTTTCGACGATACGTTATTGGTATAACCTTGTCCATACCCATTTCAGAAGTTCTTGCCAGGCTTCTTTCAAGAAGCCGCGTTTCCCTTTTTCGTTTGAGTTTAGTATCAGTTCTTCCCGATCCGCTCCGCCAGTTCCCGGATGTAGGACGGCGCGCTTCCGCAGCATCCGCCGATGTAATCGACGAAATCGAGGGCGGGGGCGATCCCGTCGACGAAGGCCTTCGCGCTGTACTCCGTGGAAACGGTGCCGTCGGCTTTCATGACGGGCAGTCCGGCGTTGGGCTTGAAGAGCAGGGGCAGGGAGGTCTTCCCGGCGAATTTACGGATGATCGGGACGGCGAGCTCCGGGCCGAGGGAGCAGTTCATGCCGATCGCGTCCACGCCGAGGGGTTCCAGTTCTTCGATCATGTCCTCGGGGGAGTTGCCCATCATGGTCTTCCCGAGCCGCTCGAAGCTCAGGGAGCAGAAGACCGGCACGCCGTATTTCTTCGCCTCCTCCGCCGCGACTCTCAGCATGGCGAGGTCGATGAAGGTCTCAAGGAAAATGAGATCCGCTCCCGCGCCGACGCCCGCTTCGAACATTTCGGCATAGATTTCGGCGACCTCCTCTTCGGTCAGATCCCCGTAGGGCTCCATCAGCTCGGAGAGCGGTCCGGCGTCCAGCCCCACCCGGATCCCGCGGCCGGCGACGGCTTCCTTCGCGATCTTCACGCCCGCCGAGACGACCTCGGAGACGGAATAGGAAGAGGACTTCTGCACGGAAGGAGCGTTCGCGCCGAAGGTGTTCGAGAGGAGGATGTCCGATCCCGCGTCGGCGTACTCCCGGGCGAGCTCCGCGACGATTTCGGGGTGGTCGATGTTGTATTTCCAGACGGGCTCCTTTTTCCAGCCGTTTTTCTCCGCTTTTGCCCAGAGCTCGGTCCCGACGGCGCCGTCCAGCAGGGTGATTTTTTCTTTCATGATGTTATTTCTCCGTTTTGTGTTGTCCGATTGATTTTACTTTCATTATATCCGTTCTGTCCCGATCCGTCAAGTGCCTCCGGCTCACGGGTTCCCGCGGCAGAGCCGGACGTCGAACCGCACGTCCGTGTTTTCGGGATCGCAGAGGATGCCGTAGAGGACGAGGGTCTTCCCGGAGTCCGCGGCGGTCAGGGGGAGATAGAAGGTGTAATTCGCGTCCCTTTTGCACAAAAGGTGCTCCCAGACGTTCGACTGATAGGACGGAGCGCGGGCCGGGAATCCGAAGGGCTCGCTCTGTTCCCCGTTTTCGAGGACTTCGGCGGCGCACCACGCGCATTCCCATCCGTGCTTTCCTTCCGCGGCCACGGCGATCTTGTCCCCCTCCGCAACTTCGGGCAGGACGACGGTCAGACTGCGCACGGCATGGGGGGAGAGGACCGAGGGATGGGGTTCGAGGTTGTTCGCGAAGGGCCGGGCCGGTCTGATCTCACGCCCGTCTTTCAGAAACCGGACGGCGTAGACGCGGTCCATCGGCTCTTTCAGGCGGAAGCGGCGGAGGGGACCGGCGGCATAGCGCACCGTCAGCAGGCGGCCTTTCACCTCGGCGATGCTGTGGACCGAGAATTTGACCGCGGGGGAGAGGAATGCGGGATCCTTCACCGAGATCTCCGCGTCCCCCGTGGGAGTCCAGCCGGTATAGCCGACGGAATACTCCCCCGAAGACGGTATCTGAACGGCGGGAGCTTCCGGGATCGGCTCGTCCGGAGCGAAGCAGTCGATCTCCACGGCGTCGCAGTCGAGCAGTTCCCCGGCGTCGATCCGCAGGCAACCTCCCCGGATCCTGAGTCCCCCGGCGTAGGTGCGGGACATGCCGTCGAAGAAGGTGTCCGGCCGTCCGTCAAAGGCGAATCTGCCTTCGGTCCCCCGGGCGAGGTAGGTCTTCTGGGCAAAGAACATGTCCCGGCAGACGTTGACCTCGGGGACGGAAGAGGGACCGGAGCGGCGGACGGAGCGGGCTTCCAGCGAATCGTTGTCCGCGCCGAACAGGGCCGCTTCGAGCAGTTCCCCGGCTTTTTCGGAGGATATTTTGACCCGCTCCATCGTCCCGAGCAGAACGGGCGGATCGGGCAGGGAGACATCCCTCACTTCAACGGGCGTTCCGTCGGGCTTTTCGCGGACGACGAGGTATTCCCGGTTTTCGAGGACGGGGAAAGCCGTCTCCGCCCGGGCGATCTCAAAGAGATAGGCGCGGAAGGGTTCCAGCGTCACCTCCGCCGAGCCGTCAGCCGGATAGTCCCCGAGGACCGTTTCCGTGGGATAGCGGCGGATCAGGCGGACGGGAGCATCCCCTTCGATCCCGCATTCCCGGAAGGAGAGGACGACGGTCTTCTCGGTCCAGCCGTTGTTGCCCGTGACCACGAACCGGTGGGATCCGTTCCCCCGGGAGACCGCGTTCGGACCGTAGGAGGCGGGCAGGGGGAAGCCGTCAACCAGTATCGGAGCGGCCGCCCGGTGGAGATTGTAGATCCGGGCCAGCAGGGGGTATTCGCAGTCCCGGAGGAACCACGGGTTGCCGTAGATCTCCGGCGCGAGGATCATCGACCGCCCGAAGGCCTGATAGACGAGATCGTCCCCGAAGAAATCGAGCTCCGAGGAGAGGCAGACCCCGTGGTCCTCCGCCAGCCGTTCGAGCCCGTCAGGACCGAGGGGAAGGCCGCGCTCGAAGATCCAGGACCGGTTGTGCAGCCCCGTCTTCGTGTTGGCCGAGTGGACGTCCACGTAGGTCTCCGCGCCCTGCCAGAGGAAGGTGGTGACGTATTTCTCCGCGGAATAGAGGTTCAGCCGGTGGTTGAGCACGACGAGATCCGGGGAGTATTTCCGGCATTCCCGGAGCATTTTCCCGAAGACCTCCGCCTTTTCCGGCCTGAGAGTCCCGCAGACGCCGTCCAGCTTGAAGAGCGCGAACCGGTAGTCCCGGCAGAGCCCCACCATGAAGTCGTACCGCGCCTTTTCCGTTTCCGGCGTGTCCCCGAATCCGTCCGGGGAGCCCCAGAGACCCATGCGGATCCCGTATTCCGCGGCGCGCTCGGCGATGGGGGCGTATCCCCGGGGGTACTGGCGGCGGAATTTCTCCCCGTCCGGATCCCCGTAGCCCATGGACGCACCGTCAAAATTCCCCGCGTCCCAGGCGTAGATGCGGATCTGCATCCCGTATTCTTTTTTCAGCCAGCCGAAAAAGTCGAGGTTGGCGAGGGTCTGCGCTTCGGTCGAGCCCTCGTTGGTGTTGTTGATCCATGAAAAATACTGCGGGATCGAGGGAGTGCGCTCGTCGGCCCCCGCTTCCGCCGCGGTTTTCTTCGCCATAACTGTCCTCCGGATATGTCGTTCCGGCTTTATTGTATCATCCCGCGCCTCCGCCGTCAAGGGGAAAGCGGAAGGATTCGAAAAAACCGCCCGCCTCCCCTGTCCTGCGATGAGGGGCGGAGGGATCCGGATCGAAATTTCGCCGTCCGCCCCCGCGCTTCTTGACAGCCTTCGGGATCCGATGTATAATAATACGGAAAGAGCAGAAAAACTGCCGACCGAACCATCATGACCGGAGGAATAACATGAAACTCATGAAAAAGACAGCCGTGCTGATCCTGGCTCTTCTCGCCTGCCTGACGCTCTGCGCCGCCTGTACAGAGACGGAAGAGCCGGGAGCGGATCCCCGTGAAGCCGCGGCGAAGGAAGAACCGGAGGAGATCAAAAACCTCAAGACCCTCGGGGACGCGTTCGCCCTGCCGGAGGAGAACTTCCGGAACGAGGGGTTCAGCGACACGGATTTCGTCTATGCGTTCGACCACGACGGCGTGTACTACCGCGTGATCGCCGCCCTTCCCGCGGACGTGTCCGACGCGATCTGGGCCATCGACTTCTTCGACGAAGAGCGCGACAGCAAGGTCCATGAGCTGGTCGCCTCCCTCGAAATCGCCCGGCTCGAAAACCTGTCGAAGATGATCCCCCCGCAGGAGGAACTGGACGCCTACGTGGGCAAGACCGGCGCGGACCTTCTGAACGAGGGCTGGTGGAGCTCCGGCTGGAATCTTGACGAAATGGTGTTCTGGATGAACAAGGGGCTGTTCGAGTACGAGGTCACCTTCGACTACGACGGCAAAATGGAGAACACCGACGATTTCGATTTCGAGGCGGCGATCAGCCCTCTGACGGTCAGATCCGTCACATTCAAGGACTTCGGCGACGTCACGGACGCGGACACCGTTTCCGACTGACCGCCCGACCATCCGCCGTCCGATCGGCAGGTCCGACCGGCTGATTTCCGAAAGACATACTTCCCCGCGGAGTCCGGCGGCGCGTCGGATCCCGCGGCATGCAAAAGACTGACATGAAACGATTTCGCATCTTTGTCCCTCTCGCCCTCCTCGCCCTTTCGCTGATCTTCTTTTCGGGCTGTCAGGGCAGAACCGCCCCGGACGGCGGGGAAGAGAAGACCCCCGGGCCGACCCCTCCCCCCGCCGCGGAAACCGAATCCGCCCCGGAAGAGGTCCCTTCGGACGTCGTCACCATCGTGCGCGGGGACGAATCCTCAAAGGCCGTGACGGACGCCGCCATCGCTTTGAGAAAAGCCCTCGAAGCCGCCGGACTGACCGTCGATCTCAAAACCGACTGGGTGAAGCGGGGCGAGGAGATGGTCCGGTTCCCGAACGAGATCACGGTCGGGAAGACGAACCGTCCCGAATCCGAAGAACTGTATGCCCGGATGGCGGAGGCGGCGGAACCCCTCGACTACCTGATCCGGGCGGGATCGGTGAACAGCGTCGCGGCGGTCGACGGGAGCGTCATGGAGGCGGTCTCCCTCTTCGCCGATGAATATCTCCGCCAGAAGACGGCGGGGACGGAAGACGTCGAGATGGAGAAGACCCACGAATTCGAGCGGAAGCTGATCGTCGGCGGCAGGGAATTCGTCAAGGCGACCGTCTCGTGCGGCTCTTCGGATCCCGAGAAATACGCGGCGTCGGAACTGCGGAAATACCTCGCGGCGGTCGGGATCTGGGAGGGGGACGGCGCGTCCTTCGATCTCGCCCTCGACATTTCGCTCCCCCGGGACTCCTACGTCATCACCCCGGCGGAGGACGGCTCCGGGAAGATCTCCATCCGAGGAGGCAACGGGCGGGGCGTGATCTACGGCGCCTACGCCTTCCTCGAACAGTACGCGGGCGTGCGGTTCTTCATGCCGGACGTGGAGACCCTCGGTTCCGGGGATATCGTCGTCGACGGGCCCCGCTCCCTCACTCCGGTTTTCGAGATGCGGCAGTCCGACTGGCAGTGCGGCAACGGGGACGTGGACTGGTGCGTGAAGAACGGCGTCAACCAGCGGGACATCCCGAAGCAGAAGGGCGGGAACATCAAGTACGGCGGATTCGTCCACACCATCGCGGGCCTGACTGGAACGCCCGCCGACAGGCAGCCCTGCTTCTCCGATCCCGAGATCCTCGAAAAGACGATCGCCTCCGTGCGGGCCATGCTGGAGGGGGATCCGTCCATCACCATCGTCTCCGTCTCCCAGAATGACAACCAGAAATTCTGCACCTGCGCGACATGCCGGGAGATCGACCGGGAGGAGGGCAGCCACATGGGCTCGCTTCTGCGGTTCGTCAACGCCGTGGCGGAGGATATCGAGGACGATTATCCGGACGTGATCATCGACACCCTCGCCTATCAGCACACGCGGCAGGCCCCGAAGATCACAAAGCCGCGGGACAACGTCTGCATCCGTCTCTGCTCCATCGAATGCTGCTTCTCCCACACCCTCGACGACCCGTCCTGCCCGGAGAATCGGAAGTTTGCCGAGGATATCGTGGAGTGGAACAAGATCTGCGACCGCATCTATGTCTGGGATTACGTCACGGACTTCTGCTTCTACGTCCAGACCTTCCCGAACTTCGGGGTCCTGCGTCAGAATATGCGCTTCTTCGCGGAGCACGGCGTGAAGGGCATGTACCCCGAGGGCAACTACAACTCCCCTCAGTCCGGCGAATTCGGCGAGCTCCGGTGCTATCTGCTGGCGAAGCTGATGATGGACCCGATGATGACGGAGGAGGAGTATGAGCGTCACATGGACGAATTCCTGGCCGCCTACTACGGGCCGGGTTGGGAGAACATCCGCGCCTACATCGACTGGTTCACGTCCGAGGCGTCGGGCACCCACATGAACATCTGGCAGCCCATCGTCAGCGTGGTGCGCAAGTCGAGGATCCGGGAAATGCTCGAGGTCTTCGACGGGTACTGGGACAGGGCCGAGGAGCTGGCGGGAGACCGTCTCGACGCGGTGAAGCGGTCCCGCCTGCAGTGGGAGTGCGTCCGCCTGATGGTGGAACCCGACGCGGAAAAGGCCGAATGGTTCCTCTCTCAGCTCACGGAGCGGAACATCATGTGGCGCGAAACCTCCGCCCTGCCGACAAGATATTCGCTGAGGTCCTCCGCGGCGGCCTGGGAATGAACCTTCGCCGGAGGTGGATCGCCCCGTTTTCAGACCCGCGGGTCAGGGAACGGGGTGTTTTTGCGCTCTCCCGGGACGGGGAAAGCCGGAGGGGGCGGGGAATGACGCAAATATTGCCAATATCTCCAAAAAAAGTATTGACAAAACGTCCCCTTTTGTACTATAATTGAGTTCAAGGACCCTCATTAAATTCAAAACAGGAGAAAAAAGATGCCCATTATCACCATTCGGATCGAAGACGATCTCAGAAACAACGCTTCCTCCGTGCTCGACGCCCTCGGACTCGACATTCCCACGGCCGTCCGCATGTATCTCAAAGCGATCGTGCGTGAAAACGGCCTCCCGATCGGCACGAAGCTGACCGCCCCCGCTGCCTCTGCCGAACCCGCCGTCTGCCCGGTCTGCGCCGCGTCCGAACCGGAACCGGAAGTTCCCGCCGTCGAGGAAGCTCCCGCCGAGCCCGAAGTCCCCGCCGAACCGGAAGCCGCCGAGCCCGAACCGGCCGCCGAATCCGCCCCGGAACTCCCGGATCCCAACACCCGCGCAGGCCGCAAAGCCATTGCCTCCCTCTTCATCGGCGAGATCGTCTCCGTCCCCGCCGGCAAGCTGACCCGCTGGAAGGATATGGAGAAGAAGCTCTCCGACAAGTACGGCGCGGAAGTCACCAGACCCGCCAACATCCGCTGGCCCGCGACCCTCACCATGCCCGACGGCGCGGAGCTTGAGATCCCCTACTGGCGCATCGTCGGCGACAGAGGCGCCGTCAAGGGCGACAAGATGATCGAAATGGCCGTCCAGCAGGAAAAGCTCGCCGCCGAGGGACACGAATTCGTCTCCGCGGGCCACGGCATTTTCACCGGCATCAAGGTCGACGGCTACAAGGAAAAGCTCGTCTGAGGACGGCAGGCCCGCCGCATACGACTGTACAATTCATCTTTGAAGGAGAATCATCATGCGTAAATCCGTCAGTCTTATCTTAGCTCTCATCCTCGCGGCCGGCTGCGCATTCTCGATGTTCGGGTGCTCCGAGACCACCGCCGAAGAAAACACGCCTGCCGAGCAGACCTCGACCTCCGACGACGGCGCCGCCGCCGAAGCAGAAGCCGAGACCGAATGGGTCGATCCCTTTGCGGGCACCGATTTCGGGGGACAGGCCTTCCGCGTCTCCTCCTCCATCGACGAAAACGACGCAACCAACGCCGACTATCTGATCCGCGGCTCCGAAGAACTGAACGGCGAAAGCGTGAACGACGCCGTCTTCAACCGGAACCAGAAGATCGCGGAACTGCTCAACATCAAGTTTGAATTCACCGAGACCTCCTTCTCCGTGGGCAGCGCGGAGGGCGACGTCAAGCAGCTCGTCGTGGCCGGAGACGACGCCTACGACGTGGTAGTCAACGATATCCGCGCGATGGCGAATCTGTCCCGGGACGGGTACATCCACAACATCTACAACGCGCCCTTCATCGACTTCGAGCAGAAATACTGGTACACCGAAGCCATGAAGGACTGCCAGTTCATCGAAGGCGGCATGTACCTCCTGATCGGCGACTACTTCACCGACGCGCTCCAGTCCTGCCACTGCCTGTATCAGAACAAGGACATTCTGAACAACGTCTATCAGGATCCGAACTACGTCACGAACATCGTGTTCGACGGGAAGTGGACCTATGACGCCATGATCTCGGTGATCCAGGACACCCATCAGGACCTGAACGGCGACGGCCAGATGAAGCAGGGCGAGGACCGCTTCGGCTTCACCTGCTGGGGCCGCTGGGGTTCCATGATCCCCTTCCTGATCGCCACCGACATCCAGTTCATCGAGCGCACCGACGACGGCCCGCAGTACTGTTTCAACAACGAGCGTTCCGTCGAGATCCTCGAAAAGATGATCCAGCTCTTCAACCACACCGACGGCTCCCACTACGATCTGGCCGACGCCTCCGTCGCCACTCTGCAGACCCTCTTCGCAAACGGCCTGACGACGCTGGTCGGCTACAACCGCCTCGGCGACCTCTCGAAGTTCCGCGAGGTGGAATTCCAGATGAGCGCGCTCCCCTATCCGAAGCTCAACGAGGCCCAGGAGAACTATGTCACCTCCATGCACGACACGAGCGAAATCGGCGTGCTGCTCATGACTCTGCCCGTCGAACAGATGCCCTATGTCTGCACGGTCCTCGAAGTCTGCGGACGCGAGACCAACCGCATGGTCATCCCCGAATGGTATGAGAACGGCCTGAAAGTCAAGTACGCGAACGGTCAGGACGACGCGAGAATGATCGACCTCATCCACGACGCCATCACCAGCCCCTTCGCCCTCGCCTACGACCAGGCTCTCTCGAACTTCATGATGTCCACCGGCTTCTCCACGCCTCTGTCCAACGACAACCCCGACTTCGCCTCCAACTACAAGAAGAGCGAGAAGGTCGGAAACAAGGCTCTGGAAAAGACCTACACCAAATTCGCCCAGAACCTCGAAAACGGCAACTGATCCCCGGATCCCTGCCGCAGGAGACTGAAACAGACAGCCCGGACCGGAAGCGAAAACCGTTCGGGCTGTCATTCTTCCCGGAAAGATTGGAAAACTTGGCATGAAACAAGAGTTTGAGCGGTTCGACATGACGGCGAAGCCCGTCCGCACGAAGTGGTATCTCCGCCCCCTGACCATCGCTCTCAGCCTCCCGGACGTGATCCGGCACAGGCTGATGATCCGGAAAACCGGGGTGGAAGGGCTGAAGCCTCCGTACATCCTGCTCTGCAACCACAACGCGTTCATGGATTTCAAGGCCGCGACGAGGGCGATCTGGCCGCAGAGGGCGAACTACGTCGTGGCGATCGACGGCTTCATCGGGCGGGAAAAGCTCCTCAGGGACGTCGGCTGTATCTGCAAGCGGAAGTTCACGAGCGACCCCGTGCTGGTGTATCAGTGCCGCCGGACCCTGAAAAACGGCGACGTGCTGATCCTCTATCCCGAGGCCCGGTATTCCCTCTGCGGGACGACCGCCGTCCTGCCCGCCAGCCTCGGCAAGTTCTGCAAAATGATGAAAGTCCCGGTCGTCACCCTGATCTGCCATGGGCACCACATCAATTCCCCCTTCTGGAACCTCCACGACCGGGGCGTTGCTCCCACCGAGGCGGACATGACCCTGCTCTTCACCCCCGAAGCACTGGCAGCGGCGGGGGAGGACGAGATCAACGAAAGGATCGTCGAAGCCTTCCAGTATGACGACTACCGCTGGCAGAAGGAGCGGGGGATCCGGGTGACATATCCGAAGCGGGCGGAAGGGCTCCACAAGGTCCTCTACCAGTGCCCCGCCTGCCGCGCCGAATTCCGCATGAAGACGAGCGGGGACCGGCTGACCTGCTCCGCCTGCGGGAAAGAATGGATCTACCGCGAGGACGGGGAGCTGGAAGCCGCGGATGGAAATACCGAATTTTCCCACATCCCCGACTGGTACGAATGGGAGCGGGCCAACGTCCGGACCGAGGTGGAGAGCGGGACCTATTCGAGCGGGGAACTGCGGGTCACCGTGGACACCCTTCCGAACGCGAAGCGGTTCATCCGGCTCGGCGAGGGGACCATGACCCACGACATGGACGGATTCACGGTGCGGGGCACGGACGTCGACGGGGATCCCTTCGAAATGCGCAAACCCGTGCCCTCCCTGTATTCCTGCCATATCGAATACGACTACCTCGGCAAGCACGGGGACTGCGTCGACCTGAATACGCTGGAGGATACGTGGTATATCTACCCCGAGGGAGAGGACTTCTCTGTCACGAAGATGGCCCTCGCCACGGAAGAACTGTACTTCGCGTTCCGGCGGGAGAAGGGAAGACCCTGCAGACCGGGTCTGGCGTGAATCTCCGAATCTCCGAAAACCGAAAAAACCGTTCGGACGGGCGTGGGTGCTCAAATCCGAACGGTCTTTTTATATCTGTCGGAACTTCACGGGAAAATCCGCTTTACCGGAAGTTCTCCTGCAGCTTGTTCATCTGCTTCACGATGGGCTTTTTGTTGCGCTCGATCAGGGAGGCGAACTCCGTGATGCCCTGGGGGATGTTGTGCTTGATGTCGGTCGCGACGGTGCCGAAGAGGTCGAACGCCTCGCCGAGGTCGATCCCGAGCCCCTCGTAGATGATGTGGAGCATTTCGATGGAATCCGCGTTGCGCAGACCCTTCTGTTCGATCCGGTTCCCGAGGAAGAGGTCGAGGATGTTCTCGTTGGTCTCGAAGGACAGCGCGTCGAGAAGGAGGGCGGCGTCTTCCGGAGCGGGCTGGGTATAGGGGATCGAAAAGGTCATCATCTGGAAGTCGAGGGTGGTGAAATACTGATCCTGACTCTCGTCGTACTTCGGAAGGGGCAGAACGCCGAATTCATCCTCCATTTCGCGGAAGACCTGGGCGTCCTTGAGTTCCCCGCCGAGGAAGGCCGCGCGGCTGGACGGGAAGATGTTCAGGTTGTAGGAGTAGCCGTCGTCGTCGTTGGCGTCCAGATACTGCCCGGGGACGGAGAAGAACTCGGCGAGCTTCGTGCAGCAGGTGATGAAATGCTCGTTCGAGGCGGCGAATTCCATCTGATCCTCGTCGTTCTTGTCGATCATGTGGGCCTTCATGCCGTAGAGCAGCTTCTGGAAGACGGAGGAATAGGAGGTGAAGCCGTAGACCGAGGAGCCGGTGGGATTCCACTGGGCGCGGCCCTCGTAGGGAGGAGCAAACACCGTGTCGCCGCCGAGGTTCATCGAAGCCTGAATATAGGTCTCAAGCTGGTCGAGGGTCCATTTTCCCTCCCGGACGAGGTCGTAGGGGAAGGCGAGTCCCAGGTTGTTTAAGATCACCTGATTGAAGTAGAGGCACCACATGCCGTCCACCGACATGAAGTGGGCGGGGCTCGAGGCGATGTAGTGGCGGTGGTTCAGGGAGGTCGCGTCGAGGATCGTCTGGTTCCAGTAGTTCTCGTCGAGGCGGATGCTCGCGAGCTCGTCGAGGTTGAGGATGTACCCGGAGGTCACGCTTGCGGCGGTGTACCGGAAGGGCAGGCAGACGATGTCGTATTTCGGGTCCCCCGCCAGCATCAGGGGCGTGAGCTCGTCCCAGAATTCGCCGGAGGAGATCGGGAAGCCTTCCTCGGACAGGGAGCAGTTGAGCTTGCCGCAGATCCGGGAGTTGCGCTCGAACACCGCGTCGTTGATGACCTCGCCGTTCATTTCGTCGGCGGTCATGGAGGTGAACATATCCCAGTACAGGCGGGGGGCGTTGATGAAGTGGAAGTCCTTTCCTTCAAAATCTCGCCCGTCGTAATACGGATACTGCCGGATCTGCTCTTCTGCTTCCGCGCCGGATCCGTCCGCCGGGGTGACGGAAGAGGACGCGCCGCCCGATACGCCGGGAGCAGTTTCCTCCGATCCGCCCGTGCCGGAAGCGCAGGCCGAGAAAAGGGAAAGCAGGAGAGCGCAGAGAAGGATCAGGGATAAGGTCTGTTTCATATCGGCTCCTTTGCTTGATCGAAAAATAAAATATTGCGGATGATTCCTCTGTCCGCATTATACAGGATGCGGAGAAAAAAGTCAAGGGAAATCCGAACGAAGCCGCCGGAATCGCGCGGGGGAGAACGCCGGGGCTTGCATCCGGGAGAAGAACGTGGTATAATGGGACAAGGCGGAGAAAATCAGGACGCCGGAGGAGAATTTGCCATGACGACGGAAAAACGGAGGCGGGCGGCGGCGATGCTTTCCCTGTGTCTGCTGTTCGGCGGATGCGTCGGGGAAAACGGACCGGCAGAACCGGCTGAAACATCGGCGGGGTCGGAGATCGGCATGCCCGCGGAAACGGAAGGAGAAACGAAGATGGAAACGGAAGCCCCGAGAGAAGAGACGACGGCGGAGCGCGCGGCCCGGATGCGGAAGGAACTCTGGGAGGCTTACTGCGAGCGCGAACGGCAGAACGAGGAGAGAAAAGCGGAGGACGAAAAGAAGGCGATCCGGTACGGGAGCGTCACGATGAAATACGGCCTCAAAACCGTGGGCAAGGCGGACGAAAACGGACTCTACCCGCTCTACATCGCCCTGCACGGCGGCGGATCGGACGAGACCGGGAAGATCAACGACAGCCAGTGGCAGATGATGGCGGAGTATTATCTCGAGGGCGTGAAAAACGGGGTCTACGTCAATCCACGGGCCGTGAGGGACACCTGGGACTGCCATTCCAACCCCGAATCCTACCCGCTCTACGACAAGCTGATCGAGAACATGATCCTCTTCCATGGCGTCGACCCGAACCGGGTGTACATCCTCGGCTTCTCGGCGGGCGGGGACGGCGTCTATCAGATCACCCCGCGCATGACGGACCGGTTCGCCGCCGCCAATATGTCCGCGGGACACCCGAACGGCGTCAAGCTCGAAAACCTGTACGACATGCCCCTGCAGCTGCAGGTCGGGATCGAGGACGCCGCCTACAACCGCAACAAGGTGACCGCGGAATACGACCTTCTGCTCGGCAAGCTCCATAACAAATACGGCGGGGGCTACGAGCACCGGACCAACATCCACACCGGACACGCCCACAATTTCGCCGACTACGACGATAAGGAGCACGAGGTCGTCGAGGATCCGAACACCTTCTTCAAAAGGGGCGAATACACGACGGTGAAGCGGGTGACGAGCGCGCTGCGTTTCCTCGATCAGTACACCCGGGAGCCCCTGCCCGAAAAGATCGTCTGGAATCTGGCAGTGCGGGCGGACAAGCGGGAGACGGAGAGCTTCTACTGGCTGTCGGCTCCGAAAAAACTCACGAAGGGCATCATCACCGCCGTCTGCGACCGGGAGAACAATGCGGTCACGGTCACGACCGACGGACAGGTTGGCGGGGATTTCGACATCCTCCTCTCCGCCGCGATGCTCGATTTCGACCGCCCCGTGACGGTCACGGTGGACGGCGAGACCCGGGAGATCACCCCCGCTATCCGGCAGGAGATCATGGAAGAGACCCTCGAAGACCGCGGCGACCCGTCGTACATCTTCGAAGACCGGATCTCCACGGGAGAGATCAAAAACGGGAACTGATACTAATCTCAAACTAAAAGGGAAAACGCGGCTTCTTGAAATGAAGCTCTGCTGAACAAGTTCAGCGGCAAGAACTTCTGAAATGGGAAAAGGACAGGCTAGACCAATAACGTATCGTCGAAACCTTGGCACACCAATATAGCTATC
>CACZNC010000058.1:17782-51362 GCA_902782445.1 uncultured Ruminococcus sp. | reverse complement strand
GTCTATCTCCACCGCTGTGGTGTAGCCCTCCTCCGCATACTCCTTCACCTTCTGTATCGCCTGCTGCGCGCTCCTGTTCGGGCGGTAGCCGTAGCTTCCATCTATGAACTTCGGTTCAAAGATTGGGCTTAGCTGTTGGGCGATTGCCTGCTGGATGACGCGGTCTATGACGGTCGGTATCCCCAACTGCCTCACCCCGCCGTCCGGTTTCGGAATCTCCTTGCGTCTCACCGGTTGGGGCTTGTACTTCCCGCTCCGGATCTGCTCCAGAAGTTCCTCCCTGTGTTCCCTGAGCCATGGCAGCGCGTCCTCTACGGTCATCCCGTCGATTCCCGGCGCTCCCTTGTTGGCCTTTACCCGCTTGTACGCCCTGTTCAGATTCTCTCTGCTCAGGATCCGTTCCAGCAGGTCTGTACCGTCTGCCTCCCTGCTTTCCCGACCGCCGCCACTCTGCGCTCCCGCATATCCTTCGTGTTCCGCACTATCCTTTTGCGGGCAGCCCTCTTTTCCGAGGTTTTCTGCGTTCCTCATGCCGGCCTCCTTTCAGCCTGATTCAGACTTTGCGATTGTTCGGCCCTTCCCGCATTTTTTTTTTACGGTACTGTGGCCTCTGCTGACTTCTCACAGTTCGTTGTTACTGCGGCTCCCTTTCGAATATGTCTACACGTTCGCCGTCTGTGAGATCTCCCCGGGTACTCACACATTCTTTCGCTCTTCTGCCCGCCATGTTTACCGCGTACGATTCCGTGCAGCTTTTGGGCTTTGACTTGTTTAGCAGTCTCACCCTCGTACACGGCCTGACATGATTTCTGTTCGTCGGGCCAGAGTTTTGCCCTTGAAGGAACTTTTCATCCTTCAAATCCGGCTTCCTTCGGATTCCGCCTCACGACGGACACCCTTGCCTTTGGCTATGACCTTCCCGCTGCCGGGCGGTCTCGGGACTTTCACCCGTTAGAATGTGCGCTCGCCGGGCGCACTAAAAAACGGACCTTTCCGAACGGAAGCTGATCCGAACGGAAGGTCCGTATTTTTTTATTCCGCAATGGCTTCGAGGTCCTTTTCGGTGAAGCCCCTGATCCCGTAGCGCACGTAGGCGAAGCGGCGGCTGTCGGGGGACCAGCTGTTGACGTTGATCGTGCCCTGTCCGCCGAAGAAGCGGGCGAGGGTCTTCATCTTGCCGCCGTCGGAGTCCATCAGGCGCAGTTCCACCCGCTTGTGGGGCAGGTGTTCGTGAGGCTTGAGGTCTTCCTTCCGGTAGGCCAAGAGGGTCACGAGCCGCCCGTCCGGAGAGATGTGGGGAAACCAGAGGTTGAAATCCGGGTCCTCCGTCATCTGCGTCTGCTCCGAGCCGTCCGGGCGCATCCGCCAGGCCTGCATCAGCCCCGACCGGACCGAGCAGAACCAGATATGCCCCCCGTCCGCGGTGTATTCCGGCCCGTCGTTCAGTCCCGGAGCGTCGGTGAGCCGCGTTTCCACCCCTCCCTCCGCCGGGATCGCGTAGACGTCGTATTCCCCGCCCCGCTCGGCGCAGCAGCAGAGGGTCGAGCCGTCCGGGGACCAGCCGTGAAGATAGCTCGGCGCGAGGGGCGTGATCAGCCGGGGGACCCCTCCCGAGATCGGCAGGGTGTAGACCCTCGACTGCCCGTCCTCCCGGGTGTTGTGGCTGACGGCGATCCGCTTCCCGTCCGGGGACAGCACGTGATCGTTGTTGCAGGCGTCGGCGTAATCCGAGGGGATCTCCTCAAATTCACCGGACGCGAGGTCATACCGGACGATCCTCCCGTTCCGGTTGACGTAAAGGCTCCGGCCGTCCTTCGACCAATTCGGGGCTTCGATCAGAGTGTCGGTCTCGCAAAGCACGGTTTCCCGGTTTTCGCCGACGTCCCAGACGCAGAGGAACGAGACGTCGTCCCGCCGGTACCACGGATTTTCCTTATAAAACGCGGGATCCTTCATGCGCGCTCCTTTCTCCCCTTCTGCGGGGGATTTTTTATTCTCCGATCCGGTAGATCTTCATCTGCCCGGGGGCCAGCCAGTCGCCGCCCTGGATCTCGTTTTCACACTCGCGGTAGTGCGCGTCGTGGTGATTCGTCCTCATGTCGTCGAAGCCGCCGTTCCAGTTCAGACGCTGGAAGGTCTTCGTCCCCTTCGGAAGATGGAGCACGAAGCATCCGTTCTCCTTCGGGGAATTGTTGACGACCGCCGCGTATCTCTGCCCGTCGAGAGAGAAGAACCCCACCACGCCGGGCAGTCCTTCGCCGCAGGTGACGTCGAGGAGCAGGGGATCGGACTTTCCGGCCTCGAACAGCGGATATCCGCCGTAGGCCTTGCCGGTGTGCCAGGTAGCTACGTGCTCCGCCTTCATGAAGAAATCGCCGAACTCGTGCAGGAAATGCCGATTGACCCGGGAGAGCCTCGGGAAGGTCTCCGAACGCTCGCCGAACTCGTCGATGGGGGAGAGGCGGTAGTTGGCGATCATGACGGCGTAGACAAAGAACCACAGAATGCCCTTCATGCCCGAGGCCGCCGCGGTGTTGACCTGCCAGCGGAAATCGTCCTCGGAGGGGACCCGGTAGCGGAAATGCCCCACCGACAGAAGGGTGGTCCACGGCAGGAGCCCCGAGGCGTCCGCGGCTTCGGAGAATTTGCGCAGATTGGTGTAATACTGGTGGGTCCCCGCCTCCTCGGGATTCATCTGGACGTAGCAGTCGTAGCAGAGGATCCTGAGGTCCGCTTCCTTCGCCATACGCTTTGCCCAGTCGGCGAAGGTCGGGGCCTTTAAGATACTCTCCTCCTGCCCTTCCCAGTACGGGAGGAAATTCAGGTGGGGAGTCAGTTCCGGCGCGACGGCGAGCTGGATCCTATGTGCTTCCGCCGCGTCCGCGAAGGATTTTTCGTCCATCGGCTCGTCTCCCACATGGAACCCGATCGCCGCGGGATGCTTCCCGAACTGCTCGTAGGCCGCCCGGAACCGCTCCGTATACGCCTTCGGATCGTCGCTCGCCCCGTACCAGCGGGCCCGGTAGTCGTTGAGAATGACGCCGATGCCGTACTCCGCGCAGGCGTCGAGGATCGAAAGCTGGATCTTCGGGTCGGAATCCGGTCCGAACTGGGGGCTGAGGGCGAAGGTCATGCCGAGATCCGCCCAGTCCTTCACCGCCTCCGGTCCCAGCTGACCGACGGGGGTGTAGTTCCAGAAGCCGATGGGATAACGTTTCAGTTTCATTTTGTCCTCCGAAATCCTCCGCCGTGTCAGCGGAAATTGTGCGAATAGACGTGCTCCGCGAGCCTGGGATATCCGAAATCGACGACGATCCAGCCGACCGGTCCCTCGGGCAGAGCGGCTTTCATGAGCTTCGGGTTGAGGCGGGAGGCGAAATAGGCGGGATGGCCGTAAGCGAGGGTCCCCTTGGTGGAGAGGAAATGCAGGGCGGCCTCGTCCTCCCCGATCCCGATCCCCAGCCCGTCTTCGAAGACCTCCCATTTCAGCTCCGGTCCGTAGGCGTAGCGGTCCTGTACCCAGAGCACAAGATCCCCGGCGTAATTCGCGTCGATCCCGAGGAAGGGGTCTTCCGCGTTGCCCTGATCCGCCCATCCGAAGGGGATCCCCGCCTCCTCGCCGAGCCCCGCGTCGTCCCCCCATCTTCGGAGCAGGACGAGCTTTCCCCTCGCTTCCCCGACCGTCGGCATGTCAGGTCCGAGGCACCAGCGGTCCCGGTTTGCCGCAATCTCTTCGGAAAGGGCCGCCTGCATGTCCGCGACCGAAAGGTCCCCGTATTCGTGCTTGACGCAGAAGAGGACGCATTCCGACGGGTGGGCGTCAAGGAATCCATAACAGTCCGCCAGCACCTCCGCCAGCATCAGGGGCTTTTTCGAGAAGGCCGAGGGCAGGCAGTCGGCGAATCCGTGGGTCAGCTTGAGCTTTCCGCTGTCCGGGTCGCCCGCCAGCCGGATATCGAGATAGCGGAACCCCGCCGCGAGCTGTTCCCCCACGCCGAGGGACTGGCATTTGGTGAAAAACGGCAGTGCTGCGCAGGCGGTCCCGGCATTGTGGGTCCCCGGAAGGGTCACGGAGGCGAGGGAGAGGCCGTCGTCCAGCCCCGCCATCCAGTCCGCCGATCCTTCGACCTGTGTCCGGTCCACGCCGATCAGAAGGGGATAGAGAAAGACCGTCGCGGCCGCGATCAGAACGACGGCGAGCAGGGCGGCGAGGATCCCGCAGAGGACGCGCAGGATCAGGGGTTTCTTTTTCTTCCCCGGCTTGCTTTTGCTCATCTCACACCGTCCCTTTCACCGTCAGGCGGCCGACAAATCCGATCATCCCCTGGGAGGCCGTGATCTGGCGTTTTCCGGGGACGATCTCCGTGTCGGAATACCCGTGGATGTGGCCGCAGAGGGTCAGTCTGACGGCATCGCACTCTTCGAGGAAGCGCACGAAGCGGCGGGCGTTTCCGTCTTCGCTCTCCCGGTCCACCGAGAAATAGGGTCCGAATCTCCGCATGGCCTCCCGGTTCCCCAGGGCGGCGGCGGGGATATGATAGATCAAAATCATCGGGATCCCCTCCGCGGCGAGGGCTTCGAGGGCGTCGAGGTCCTCTCCCCGGACGGTCTGCTTCCGGTCATCCACGGCGGCGATGCGGAACCCGTCGGATTCGATCACCCGGACCCCCGGTTCCCACGCCCCCGCGCATTCCTCCGCCTCGTGATTCCCGGGGACGCAGAGGAAGGGAACTCCGGTTTCGTTCAGCTTCCGGGCGAGAAACCGCTCTCCCGCCGGGTGCATGGCCTCGAGGTTGTCCCCCGTGAGGAGCAGGGCTTCCGGCTTTTCTTTTTCCGCGTATGCGAGCAGGCGGTCGAAGCCCTCGGGAGTGCCGATCTTCTGGGCCTCGCCGAAGGGCTCTCCGAATCCGCGGGCGAAGTTCTCCTTGCCGCGCATCCAGTTCTCCTCCCGCTTCGCCGCCTCCGCTCTCTCCTCGTCCGTGCTGAATTCGTCGGCGACGCTGAGATGGGTGTCGCTGACGTGCAGAAAGACGTGTTCTCCCGTAACGCCGGGGATTCGGATCTCGTTTTCCTTGATCCAGAGGAAGGGGTCCGTCATGTCCGCTCTCCTTTCCGTTCTGTCTCCGACGGTCCGCCGTCCCCGCTTTCCGGTCTGGCGCGCCGGACGATTTTCAGCTTCCGCGGTTTTTTCGGCCCGCCCGCTTTTTTCAGCGCCGCCCGGTAGGGCATGAGCATCCCCTCGGTCATCTTCCCGCCGATCTTCTTTTTCAGGACCGGATTCGAATTCAGCGCTCCCACCGCGTACATCGCCAGCATCCGCCCCCGCTTCTTCTGGGGGAAGTCGTACTGGCCGTGGGACTTGTAAAACCGGTGGTCCTCCCGCATCAGCCCCTGCATCTGCCAGATCAGGTCCCGGAAGATCTTCATCCCGCCGACCCCGTAGAAATTCGACGGAGCGGTGTGCCCGTACCGGATCGCGTAGGCAAGGCGCATGGCAGCCTCGTCGATCTCCCGGTCGGGGTCCGTCTGATCCGAGGCCGCCCCGCACCAGAAATTGCCGCCCGCGGACGCCCGGGCTTCGAGAACGGTTCGGAGATTTTCTTCCGAGAGATAGTTCCCCGAGACGATCGCGGCCATCGGCTTTCCCCAGGTGACGGTGCGGTGTCCGTTGCAGAACTGGCGGTCGTCGTAAGTCTTCATGAGGGACCCCATGCCGTGATCCCGGATCGAAAAGGCCGTGACGATGGCGTCCGCCGTCTGGATCCGGTCCCGGAGCAGCTCTTGAAATCCGTCCTTCCACACGCAGGTCCCGTCCGACGCGCACCGGAAACATCCGAGGCACCCGCCGGAGAAATGAAAGTCCCTCAGATTCACTAGATCGCATTTGTACGGGAGCACCGCCGCGAACCGGGCGATCATGTCGGAAAGCTGACGGTCGTCCCCGGCGAGATCAGCGACGATCGCTACACGGCCGGGCTTGTCCTTTCCGCACTTCGGGACGGCGACGGGGAGATGCGCGGAGGGAGGGAAGGCTGACACCGGCTCCGAAATGCCGTATTTCATATTGAAGAGCAGGTAGTCGAAGAATTTCCGGGCCTCTTCCCTGCCCTTTTCCGAAAGCAGATCCTCCATGTCGGCGGAGAGCCCCTCGACGAAGCGCATCCCGAGATCCTGCGCGTTCTCCCGGATGAACCGGTGGGCGGTCATGTCGTAGAAATGCTTCGAGGTGGTGATCTGCGTCGCGTACTTCCCGGCGAAGGCGTCCTCCGGGACGGATCGCTTCATCCGCTCGACGAAGGAGACCAGCTGGGAGGGGACGAGGAAGGTGTAGACGGGATAGGCGAAGATCACGCAGTCCGCCCCCGCCGCGCTTTCCGCGATCATCTCGGGGTGTTTTTCATACAGCCAGGGCGTTTTCCCGGCGTGAAGGGTCTCAAAGGTATGTTCCGGGTGCAGTTTTTCGAGGTACAGAACGGTCTGAAAGGTGATGCTTTCCGCCCCCTTCGGAGAACCGTTGACGACAAGAAATCTCATAATGCGGGCCTCGTTTTCGGCGTGCTTTTCAAAATCCATTGTAACACGATCCCGCGGGCTTGTCAAGTGGATCGGGCCGGGCGGGGCTTGCAATCCGGGGCGGGATGTGGTATACTGGATCAAAACGCGGAAGAGGAGGAGACCCCATGGAAAAGATCAGGACCCTTTCGGTGCTCGGGCCCACGGCTTCGGGAAAAACGGGGCTGGCGATCCGGCTCGCGCGGGAATTCGGGGGAGAGGTGGTCTCCTGCGACTCCATGCAGCTCTACCGCGGGATGGACGTCGGGACCGCCACGCCGGACGAGGCAGAGAGAGCGGGGATCCCCCATCACATGTTCGATATCGCGGATCCCGCCGAGGAATTCTCCGCCGCGGAGTATGCCCGGATGGCAGCTCCGGTTGTGGACGGGATCGCCGGGCGGGGGAAGCTCCCGATCCTCTGCGGGGGGACGGGGATGTACCGGGACGCCCTCGTGAAGATCGGGGCCTTCGAGGAGGGGGAGCCGGACGAAGAACTGCGCCAGTCCCTTTTCGCCTACGCCCGGGAGAACGGAAACGAAGCCCTGCACGCCCGGCTGGAAGCCCTCGATCCGGAGGCGGCCGCGGCGATCCATCCGAACAACGTCCGCCGTGTGGTCCGGGCGATCGAGATCTGCGAGACCACGGGCCGCACGAAGACCGAGGTGGACCGGACCCAGATCACAGCGGAATCCCCCTATCTCGACACCCCGCTGATCCTGACCTTCTCGGACCGCTCCCTGCTCTACCGGCGGATCGAGGACCGGGTGGACCGGATGATGGCCGCGGGACTCGAAGAGGAGGCGCGGGACCTGCTCTGCTCCGGGAAGCCGGTCTCCCGTACCGCCGCCCAGGCCATCGGGTACAAGGAATTCCTGCCCTATTTCCGGGGGGAATGCTCCCTGGACGACGTATCGGCGGCGATCAAGCTGGCGACGCGGCACTACGCCAAGCGGCAGATGATCTGGTTCCGCCGCTATCCCGAAGACGAAGCCCTCCGCATCGCCCCGGACGAAAACGGAAGGATGAAATCCGGCGAAGAACTGGCGGAGGAAGCCGTCCGACTGCTCCGGGAAAGGGGATTCTGATGGAGGATCGCGCGGATCTGAATCTGGAAAAGCTCTCGGGGTCGGACGCCCGGCTGTTCTCGGAGGAAGCCTTTCGGATTTACGCGCCCTGCCTGTTCCGCCCAGACCTCGAGACCTTCCGGGACCGGATGCGCGGGGCTGCGTCCGATCCGAACGCGAGGATCTATGTCTGCGAAGAGAGCGGCGGGATCGTCGGCTTTTTGATCCTCGACCGGAGCGGGCAGGTCCCCGAAATCGCCGGGATCGCCGTGAAAGCCTCGCGCCGCCGCCGGGGGATCGGACGGTTCCTCATCCGAAGCGTGATCGAGGCCGAAGACCTGACCGCCCTGAGAGCCGAAACGGACGGGGACGCCGTCGGGTTTTATGAAGCCTGCGGATTCACCGCCGCGCCGTTCATCCGGGAATTCCCCGACGGGAGTGCCGCGCGGTTCCGGTGCGAATGGAAAAAGCCGAAATTCCGGGTCCTGTTCTTCGACGTCGGGTACACCCTCGTGAACGAGGACGCGGTCTGGAAGCGGCGGTGCGGGGAGCAGGCGGAAACGGCGGAGGCAAAGCGGCTGGGACTGACGTCCGGCGATATTTACCGCGAGATCGAGAAAGCCTCGCGCCGAAGACTGCCGCAGTACCGCACGGTCGTGAGCAAATACGGATTTACCGAAATTGCTCCCTACCGCCATGAGCTCGAAATGCTCTGCCCCGACGCGCCCCGGGTGCTGGATCTCCTGTCCCGCAGATACGAACTCGGCGTGATCGCGAATCAGGCGGACGGACTTCGGGAGCGGCTCGGCGGCTTCGGTATCCTCCGATATTTCACCCACATCGTCTCGTCCTGGGACGTCGGGGCGATGAAGCCCGATCCCCGGATCTTCGAAACCGCCCTCGAAAAAGCCGGATGCCCGCCCCATGAGGCCGTGATGATCGGGGACCGGCTGGACAACGACGTCGCCCCGGCAAAGGCCCTCGGGATGAAGACCGTCCGGGTCCGGCAGGGATTCGGTGCCCTCCAGTCGCCGCAGTCCGAGGCCGACACGCCGGACTTTGAAATCGGCAGTCTGTCGGAGCTGCCCGCGCTGTTTTTGTAAATCCGCGAAACGAAAAATCAGGGAGACTCGCGATAGAGTGCTCCCTTTTTTGTTCGGTTGTCCACAGGGTCGGCGCGCGTTTTCCGTCAGTTCACCCGGCTCTCAGATCATCTCGATCCCGATGCCGTTGGTCATGTAGGTGAAGGTGATCCGCACGACGGTGTTGTCATGGGGGATCGCGAGGGGGCTCTTGTTTCCGGTGCCGGAGTAGGGGAATCCGCCGTGCTCGGAGACGCAGGCCGAGAGGGTGCCCCAGGTCGAAATGCCGAAATCGTATGTCCCGGCGTAGGGCATGACGAAGCTCAGAGCGTATTTCCCGCCGCCGACATAGTACATCCGGGTGATCTCGCTGTTGGAGTCGTTCGCCACCGCCCCGACACAGGGCTGGAAGCTGCCGTAGAGCACCACCTTTTCGGGCAGGCGCACCCCCGTCTCCGGGTCGTCCACTTCCCTGCCGCCGTAGTCCAGCAGATCGAAGGGATTGGCCAGAGCCCGGTATTTGCCGTAGCCCTCCCGGAGCAGCTTCACCGCCGCGTCCTCCTGGGAGAATCCGTCCGGGCAGGCGTCGGAGCGGTTGTTGAGCTTATAGAACGGATAGCCGAAGACCTCTTCCCCGCTCTGGAGGGGACGGCGCAGGGGGAAAGCGAAAAATCCGTCCGGGTTGTTCACGGCAGTCCACTTGAAGGTGTAGTCGAGGAATTCGTTCCGGGCTTCCTCCTCCTGGGAGGCGAACCACGCGATCTGATCGTAGCCCCACCACTGCGCCCAGGCCCGTTCCTCGTAGCTGAGGTGTTCGTGGGCCCAGAAGTCCTTGCCTCCCCAGTTGTCGTATTCGTAGAGGAAGGGCAGGGTCTTCTCGTATACGCCCTCGGGGGAGATCCCGCCGCCGGACTTGCCCTCCCGGACCAGCACCAGCCGCTCCCCGGGACGGTCCAGCACGGGATAGCGGGTAAAGGGCATGGCGTTGTAGTCGAGCAGGCTGACGCCGTTCACGACGAGGGAATGGGAGTGGGCATCGATGAGGACCTTGTGCCGTCTGGCGCTGCGCTTCCCGTAGTCCCTTATCATCCCGAGGACCTTCCCGATGGCCTTATACCCCCGGTCCCTTGCGGTGTAGAGGTGGATCTGCCCCATGTGGAAGGCCTCGCATCCGCAGTCGATGTAGTTCGCGGCCCGGTAGTAGAACCACATCTGGGTCTCGGTCTTCGCAATATCGGGCATGGAGCCGCCGGGGGTCAGGGTGCAGTCGTCATAGCGGAAGCACCGGTCCTCCGCCTCCAGCCCGAAGGCCTCGAACACCCATGCGGGGATCTTCACGGATTCGAGATCCTCCCGGTAGACCGCCTCGAAGATGCAGGCCTGCAGGATGATCTCTGGGTCCGCCGCGTGGATCTTCTCCGCCGCCCGCCGGGTGAGGGCGAAATGCTCCCCGTCCGGCATCTCGGCCTTCCAGATCCCCGTTGCCCGGCCGAGGAATTTGATCCCGGCTCTCCGGATCACCCGGATATCGTCGTCGAGGGTATCGCTCATGCAGATCCACTGAGCCGTCGCCGCCCGGGAAAGGTAGTATTCGAGCACCCGCCGGGGCATGGAGCCGTCAAAATAGCCTTCGTTCATTCGGTTCCGCCTTTCTTCATGCTTTCGTTCGGATCACGGGCGCGACGCAGATCAGGTTTTCGAGGATCGGATCTCCGCCGTAGAGTTTCGGAACGGCGTCTTCGAACCGGATCTCGTCGTAAGGAACCGTGACGGAACCGGACGTGATGTCGTATTCCTTCGTCCACTTTTTGGACTTGAGGGTGAGGACATACCGGTCGGAGGGGACGAATCCCGGCTTCTTCGCGTCGAAGAGGGTAAAGCGGATCCCGTCTTCCGATCCCGCCCACAGGACCAGCATCCCCTTCGAGACCCATGTCCTCTGGACGGCGAGGGCGGCTTTCAGCTCCTCCACGGGATCCCCGTCTTCCGTTCCCTCGGCGTAGGTGGCGAACTTCATCCCCATGCTGTCGAGGCCGTGCAGATCCATCCCGGCGCAGGCGGAGACGCGGACGCCCTCAAGCACCAGGCTCTCCCACCAGAGGATCCCGGGCTCGTTGACCTCGTGAAGGGGCTCCGGATTGTTGACGATCTCGATATAGTCGACATCCGAAAAATCGGTGATCTCCATCTCGAAGCGGCATCCCCGGGCGAAGGGGTCCCCGTAGGAGAAGGGATGCGCGACCCCCGTGACGGCTCCGGCCTCCTTGCATGCGCGGAAGAGGAGCTCGGGTCTGCGCCGGTCAATGGAATCCCAGGGGACGTACTGTTCGAGGACGGGGCAGACGATATGGCCGTAATAGGTGGTGTACTCCATGCCGTAGGCGCACCGGATCGGAAGCTTCTCCTCCTCGAGGATCCGGCGGATGATCGGCTGGCCGGAGGTGGTGTTGTGGTCCGTGATCGCGAAGCAGTCCACCCGGTCCGCGAGCATGTGATCGACGAGTTCGCGGCAGGTGATATTCGCGTCCGACTGGGTGGTGTGGTTGTGCAGTTCGTAGCGTTTGAACATATTCCCCTCCTCATTCGCCTTCCACGGTCAGGATGTACCGGGTGCCGTCCTTGATGACGTTGAAGGCGAGCACCGTGACTTTCAGAACCCCGTCGATCTCCTTCTGGGGGATGCAGCCTTCGGTAGCTGTATCGCCGTCGTAGAGCATGTGGCGGTCCGAAAGCTGGCGGTGGATGCAGCCGATGAACGCGTCGTTCAGGGTGGCGAGGGTGTGGATCTCGGTCTTCATGTCCCCGAGGATGATATCCCGGGCCCTGTTATCGTCGATGTCGAGGCCGTATTTTTCGCGGCAGGTCTCCTTCGTCTCTTCGATCAGATCCGCCGTGATATCCTCCGGCCGGAATTTTCTCAGCGAGGCGTCGAAGGCGAAATGGATATCCAGCTTTTTGAGCGGTTCCTCCAGACAAACGGTATAGGTGATCTGCCCGACGAATCCGCGGTTCACGACCCCTTCGACACGGTAGAGCTCTTTCATGTCGTCCTCCTTCTCAGTTCTTGGCCTGTCTGCCCAGCATGGGTCCGCCGTAGGCTTCGTCGTAGTCGGCGATCAGCTTCTTCGCGAGGGAATAGGAGTTGACGAGCGGATGGAGCATCAGCGCTTCGACGGCCAGCTCCTCGTCCCCGTCCATGACCGCCTCCACCGTCAGCCTCTCGTACCGCTTGATGAGCCGGATCAGAAGCTCGCACATCGGCGGGACGGTCTTCTGCTTCACGGGCTCGATGCCGTTCTTCGACACGCGGCAGGTGACCTCCACCACGTCGTCCGGGGCGAGGAAGGGGAGGCAGTCCCCGTTCTGCACGCTGAGCACAAGGGTGCGGCCTTCTTCGCTCTGCATCCCCTCGATGCAGTCCAGCATGACGCCGGCGTAGCCCATGCCCTCCGGAACGGGGAGTTTTCCCTTTTCGATCAGGGGCCGGTTGGCGGAGCCGGATTCGATGGACATGTAGCTGTTTTCCCTCAGCTGCATGTACCAGAGGAAGATCTGGAGCGCGCCTTCCGGATCCGCGCCGATGTCCATGGCCCTCAGTTCCTTCATCATCTCGATGTTGACCTTCTCGATGGTCTGACCCCGGGTCATGTCGGATTTGAGGATGTTTTCGAGGGCCTTCTCCCGGTGGTAGTAATAATACAGGTATTCGTTCGGGAGCAGCCCGGTCATGCGGATCACGTCGGGGTCGAAGATCGCGAGCTCCTGAACGGAGGCGAGGAATTTGTCGTCCGCGATCAGCTCCGGCATGATCTCGCGCCCCCCGGACCTGACGCTTCTGATCCAGGAGAGGTGGTTGAGGCCGAAGAATTCGACGTAGAGATCCTCTTCGGGGACCCCGAGGATATGGGCCATCCGGTATTTCATGCTGCTCGGCGCGTCGCAGATCCCGATCACCCGGTGACAGCCCGCCGTATGCAGAGCCTGGGTGACGAGGCCCGAGGGATTGGTGAAATTGAAGATCCACGCGTCCGGCGCGAGCTTTGCGATCAGGGCGCAGTAGTCGAGCAGGACGGGGATGGTGCGGACGGCCATCGAGAAGCCTCCGACGCCGGTTGTCTCCTGGCCGATCACGCCGTCTTTCAGCGCGATCCCCTCGTCGACCACCCGGGAATGGTCCCCGCCGACGCGGAGGGTGGTGACGATGTAGTCCATCCCCCGGATCGCATCCGCCGCCTCCTTCGCTTCCCGGACTTTGAGGCTCTCCCCCTCACGGTTCACGACATGGCGGCAGAGCTTTCCGATGATCCCGAGCTTTTCGGTGTCAGTGTCCCAGAGCACGACCTCGTCGATCGAAAGCTGCTTATACCGCTTCAAGAGTCCGTTGATAAAAATGACAGTGCGCACGCCCGCGCCGCCGATTACGCCGATTTTCATGATGGTTTTCCTCCTGCCTGTTTTCAGTGATCCGCGAGAAACGCTTCGAGTTCTTTCCGGGTGGGGAATCCGGTGTTGCCGCCCAGTCTGGTGACGGAGAAGGAGCCGCAGCAGTTGCCCCACCGGAGGCAGTCTTCTACCGTCAGCCCTTCGAGGAAGGCCGAGACGAATCCGGCGTTGAAGGAATCCCCCGCCCCCGTGGTGTCGACGACCTTGAAGTCATAGGCAGGCGCTTTGCAGATCTTCCCGTCCTTCACGGCCAGCGCCCCCTTCTTCCCGAGCTTGATGACCGCCATGCCCGCCTTCTCCGCGAGTTTCACCGCCCCGGTTTCGACATCTTCGCACCGGGTATAATGGAGGCATTCGGTCTCGTTCATGAAGAGCACGTCGATATAGGGGAGAAGCTCGAAGATCCCCTCGTACCACGCGCCGGTCATATCCCAGCCGACGTCGAAGGAGACGGTGGTGTCCCCGGATCCTTTGATCTTGCGGAGCACCCCAAGGTATTCCTCATGGTTCGAGGTCCCCTCGTAGCCCGTGACGTGGACGTGCCGCGCTTCCTTTACCTTTTCGAGATCCATGTGCCGCAGCGACAGCCCCGCGTTGTTCCCCCGGTAGGTGAGGAAGCACCGGTCCCGCTCGTTCGTGAAGCTGATGGAGATCCCGGTGTTCGTGTCGTCCCGGTCGGCGAGGAGGGCGTCGTCCACCCCGGTCTCCCGGAACAGATTCCGGATGTATCTGCCGTACATATCCCGGCCGACGCTGCCCTGAAACGCGGGAGTCAGGCCGAGTTTGGCGACGCCCAGCGCGAAGAGGGCCGCTCCTCCGCCGACGAAGGTCTCCATCGTTTCGACGTCCACCTCGGTCCCCGGCGCGGGCAGTTCTTCCACCCCCGGCACCACAAGGTCGATGTTGACATCTCCATAGATATAGGTATCCCATTTTTTCTTCATAGCGAGATTCTCCCCCCGATGAATTGTCCGGGACTATTATAACACGCCGGGAGCGGTCCCGTCAATACGAATACGAAATTGCGCCCGATCCCCGTGAGAAACGCTTGACAGGAGGACGCCGGCGGGGTACAATAGGGTGGGAAGACAAACATACCGGAATCATGAAAGGAAACGCGCCATGACTGAGAAAACCGCAACCTCCCTGACCGTAAACTTCGGGCACGAGACTGTCCGTCTGGAAGCCTGGGGCCGGGGGATCCGCGTCCGCGCCGTGCCGATGGGGGAGATCCCCGAAATCCCCTGGGCTCTCGATCTCACCCCGCCCGCATCCGACGCGGAAGTGACCGACCGGTCCGTCTCCTGCGCGGGGATCCGGTGCGAGCTCGCCGGGGACAGGCTCCGCTTTTTCGCCGGGGACTGCCTGCTCTTTGAGGAACAGAGCTACCCCTGGGCCCTGCACGAACGCGCCCGGAGCTACAAGACCCGGGAAGGCAGCCCCAGCTTCGCGGCGACCGTGCGCTTCGAGGCCTACGACGGCGAGGCGATCCACGGCATGGGCCAGTACCGGAACGCCCGGTACGACCTCAAGGGATGCACCCTCGAAATGGCCCAGCGGAACTCGCAGATCACGGTCCCCTTCCTCCTCTCCTCCCGGGGATACGGCTTCCTCTGGAACAATCCCGCGATAGGAAGGGCCGTCTTCGCCGAAAATGTGACCGAATGGCATGTGGACGCCACCCGCTGCGTGGACTACTGGGTGACTGCCGCTCCGACGCCCGCCGAGATCCTCTCGAACTACGACGACGTGACGGGACACGCCTCCCCCCTGCCGGAAAGCCTGCTGGGCCTCTGGCAGTGCAAGCTCCGCTACCGGACCCAGGAGGAACTTCTCTCCGTCGCCCGGGAATACCACCGCCGGGGGATCCAGCTCGACTGCATCGTGATCGACTTCTTCCACTGGGATTATCAGGGCGACTGGAGTTTCGACCCGGAATACTGGCCCGATCCGGCGGCTATGGTGCGGGAATTGAAAGAAATGGGGATCCGGCTGATGGTGTCGGTCTGGCCGACGGTGGATCCCCGGTCGAAGAACTATCCCGGCTTCGCCTCCGGCGGGTATCTCGTCCGGACGGAGCGGGGCCTGCCGTATCAGATGAATTTCCTCGGGCAGACCTCCTTCTACGACGCCACCAATCCGGGAGCCCGGGAATTCGCCTACGGGATCTTGAAAGAAAACTACGGCAAATACGGCGTCGACATGTTCTGGCTGGACGAGGCGGAACCGGAATACGCGGTGAACGACTACGAGCACTACCGGCATTTCATCGGCTCCTCCCTCGAAACGGGGAACATCTACCCGCGGATGCACTCGATGATGGTCTACGACGGGCAGAAGAAGGACGGCGTGCCGGATATTCTGAATCTGGTGCGGTGCGCGTGGGTGGGATCCCCGCGTTACGGGGCCCTCGTGTGGAGCGGGGACATCGAATCCTCCTTCCGGGAGATGAAGGTCCAGCTGGCGAACGGCTTGAACATGGGCGTCGCCGGGATCCCGTGGTGGATCTCCGACACCGGGGGATTCTACGGGGGCAATATCGAAGATCCGGCGTTCCGGGAACTTCTGGTACGCTGGTTCGAATGGGCGGTGTTCATGCCGGTACTGCGGATGCACGGCGACCGGGCCCCGAATCTCGGATCGCTCGCGCAGGGCGTGGACCACGGCGGCGGATTCTGTTCCTCCGGATCCCCGAACGAGCTCTGGAGCTACGGGGACGAGGTGTATGAGATCCTCAGCCGCTGGGTCGGGATCCGGGAAGAGCTGAAACCGTATATCGCGGAAGCCGCGGCGGAATCGGTGAAAACGGGACTCCCGATGATGCGGGCGATGTTCCTCGAATTCCCCTCCGATCCGGCTGTGTGGGCTCTCTGGGATCAGTACATGTTCGGCCCGGACTATCTGATCGCACCCGTAACGGAAGCCGGAGCCCGGGAGCGGAAGGTCTATCTCCCCGCGGGAATCTGGGAATCCTTCTGGGACAGGACCCGGCTGGAAAGCTCCGGCGAATGGGTCACCGTCCCCGCCCCCCTCGACCGGATGCCGGTGTTCAGGCGGATCAGGGGCTGAGAAAAACGGTTTTCGCAGACAGACAGTGAAAAAACCTCCCGCGGAATCCTTTCGGGGAAACTGCGGGAGGCGTTGTTTTCTGTTCTTATACTGTTTTCCTTCTATGGAGCTATCTTCATGGGTTTTGATCGCTCTCCGTAGAGTGCGAATGATCTCTGATCATGAGCTCACGAACGATAACTCTGANNNGCGAATGATCTCTGATCATGAGCTCACGAACGATAACTCTGATATGGTTGGATGGCTATATGGGTGTGCGGACACAGACTGAACGAAATGGAGTCAGCCCTGTTCTGCCCCAATTGAAGTTTCTTGCCAGGCTTCTTTTCAAAGAAGCCGCGTATCTCCTTAGAAGGGATATAGTATTATTTCAGGAACCCGTTGATGATCTGCTCTTCCGCTTCGGGGGCGGTGAGGCCGAGGGTCATGAGCTTGACGAGCTGGTCCCCGGCGATCTTGCCGATGGCGGCTTCGTGTACCAGCGCGGCGTCGACGTTGTTCGCTTCCAGTCCCGGGACGGCGAGGATGCGGCCTTTGTCCATGATGATGGCGTCGCATTCCGTGTGCCCCCTGCACTCCGCGTTGCCGACGATCTTCGCGTCGAATTTCTGGTAGGACTCGTCCCTGGCGACGGACCGGGACACCACGTCGGCGGCGGCTCCCTTTCCGTTCAGGGAGACGGAATAGATGCTGACCGCCGTCTGGCTGCCGTGGGTCATGAGGCGTTCGCGGACGACGAGGGACGCCCCGGCCGCCAGTTCCGCCTTCGTGGTCCGCACGGTGTCGTCGACGCCCTTGATCTGGACCATCTCCATCTCCATCGCGCTGTCCTCGTCCATATAGACCTCGGTGACGGGGTTGAGGATGCGTTTGCCCGCGCCGTCCCCCGAGCCGTAGTGCTTTTCCACGTAGCGGACATGGGATCCCTTCCCCAGCCAGAACCGGTGGATGCCGTCGTGCCGGGAGTCCTGATTGCCGCAGTTGTCGATGCCGCATCCCGCGACGATGACGACGTCCGCCCCCTCTCCGACGTGGAAATCGTTGTACACCGCTTCGGTGAGGCCGCTTTCGGTGAGCACCACGGGGATGTGGACGCTCTCGCGCTTCGTGCCGGGCTTGATGGTGATCTCGAGGCCGCTGACGTCGGTCTTCGAGGCGATCTCGATGTTGGCGGTGGAGCGGCGTCCTGCGGATTCGCTGTTGGAGCGGATGTTGTAGGCTCCTTCGGGGACTTCGTGCAGGTCCGCTACCTCGCGGAGAAGTCTTTTCTGGATTTCGTCAAGCTGTTTCACGCTTCCTCGCCTCCCTTCGCGCCGTCGATCCTCGGACAGCTTTTCACAGCGGAGGACGTGCCGACGAGGGTGGGAAGGATCTCGTCCTTCGGTCCCGCCGCGGCGACGCTTCCGTCCTTCAGAACGATGATCTCGTCCGCGATGTTGAGGATCCGTTCCTGATGAGAAATGATGAGGATGGACCGCTCCCGCATGGAGGTCCGCATCCCCTCGAAGACCTCGATGAGATTCTGGAAGCTCCAGAGATCGATCCCGGCCTCCGGTTCGTCGAACACGGTGACGAGGGCTCCCCTGGCCAGCACGGTGGCGATCTCGATGCGTTTCAGTTCCCCGCCCGAAAGAGAGGCGTTGACCTCGCGGTCGATATAGTCCCGGGCGCAGAGGCCGACGGAGGAGAGATAGTCGCAGGCCCCGGACACGCTGAGCTTTCCGCCCGCCGCGATGCGGAGCAGGTCGATCACGCGGATGCCCTTGAAGCGGACCGGCTGCTGAAACGCGAAGGCGATCCCGAGCTTCGCCCGTTCGGTGATGCTCTTTTCGGTGATGTCCTCTCCGTTGAAAAGGATCTTCCCGGAGCACGGCTTTTCGATCCCGGCGATGAGTCTGGCGAGGGTGGATTTTCCCCCGCCGTTCGGGCCCGTGATGACGGTGAGCCCGCCGTCCGGCACGCGCACGGTGACGTCCCGGATGATTTCTTTCTGTTTGTCCTCAGCTGTCACGCCGAAGGAGATGTTATAAAGTTCCAGCACGCGGATGGTCTCCGTTTCCGCCCTGTCCGCAAGAGAACGGTTCTCGTTCCCGGAAGGGCTGTTTGATGAATCTGTAATAGGATCTGCCGGTAATCCCGCCACCCAGTCAGACGGGATCGAAAACAATGAAAGTTTGTCTTTCCGAAAGGTGTTCAGAGATGAATGACTTCGCCCGGAGAAATCCGCGGCGGGGCAGGGTGCGGCGGAAAGATGCGGTTTTTTTGAGGGGTAAGGATGGAAGGGGACGCGCGAAGGAAAGCCGGACAATCCGCCGATCCCCGCGGACTTATCCAAACAGCGGATCTGACGGGCTGAACATGACGTCACCCCCGCGCGGTCTTTGTTCGTGCAGTTTAACCCATGCACGGAACAAGTTCCGTGGGCTCCGCCGGCGTTTCAGGCGCGCATTTCACAGGACGCGCGGGTGGGATGCTGAATCCGTCTCTCTGTCTTCGCGCACATTTTCAGATTCAGACAGACATGCAGCCCGAACCGTGCAATCAAAAATCTGTTTGGGCAAGGATTGATGTTTTTGCGGGGGAATGATTTACGTGAAACAAATTCAGAATTCATAATTCATAATTCTGAATTCTGAATTCATTCCTCATTCCTCATTCACTCCTAACTCCTAACTCTTCATTCCTAACTTCCTCACTCCGCCCTGTACGTTTCCTCTCCCGGCTGATAATACCGGTTTTCTTTCCAGATATCGAGGATCATGAGGTAGCGGTTGAGGTCGAGGCCGCGGAAGGGGACGTTGCTCGTCGAGAAGATGTAGCCGCCGCCGGGCTTTCCCGAACGGATGGCGTAGAGCGCGCTCTCCCGGACCTCCTCGTCCGTGCCGGTCTGCATCAGGGCGCAGTTGACGTTGCCGCACATGGCGATGCCCTTCGGATAGGTCTGCCTTTTCACCTCCGCGATATCCACCCCGGCCATCGGGTCGATGGAATGGATGCAGTGGGGGCGGCATTCGATGAGCTGGTCGAGGATGGGCATGATGTTGCCGTCGGTGTGCTTGATGGCGTAACCGCCCATTCTGCGGATGTTGTCGATGATGTCGTAGAGATAGGGCGTGATGTACTCCCGGAACATGGGCGGGGAGAGGAAGGGGCCGGAGTTGTAGCAGTAGTCCGAGCAGAGCATGAAGGATTCGATGCCGCAGTCGAAGAGCTTCTTGTTGTATTCGATGGCGTTGTCGGCCATTCTCCGGGCGTCGGCGTGGACCTCGTCCGGGTCGTCGGCGATGCGGTAGGCGAAGTCGAACATGTTGTTGCCGTCGGGAATGGCGAAGGTCCCGTCCCCGTGGTGGGTGAGGAGGAACTTGTCCCCCGAGAGCTCCTTGATATAGCGCACGGTCTTCTTCACGTCCTCATAATTCAGGTAGGCGACGTTGAAGATGGAGTATTCGAGCTCGCCGTACACGGACACCATGAGCTCGGCGTTTTCGTACAGGCGTCTGTCCCGCTCCTTTTCCGAAAGCCCTTCCCGGTCGAGAGCCCAGCTGGACGTGAAGTCGATCCCCTTCCCGCGGAGTTCGGGGGTGAGCTGAAATTCGAGTTCGAAGGTGGGGATGGCGTCGGGAACTTTGCATTGCAGCGCGGCGATGGCGCGTTCGCGCAGGGTCATGGCGTTTTCCTCCGTCCGATCTTTTTCCGTTTTTTGATCTCTCCGGCTTATTATATCACGGCGCGGGCGGAGTGTCAAGACGGCGGAAGGGCCCCCCGCCGCCCGGAAAAGCGGGAAAAGGGAAAAAATCCGTCCTGAATTTGAAAAGAAATCCGCGGAGGGTCCTTGTACTTCCGGGAGATATGTGGTAGAATAGTCCTGAGCCTATCCCCGGCGGTGAAAACGGGAGGATCCATCCCCTCCGCGGACGTCCGTGACCGGGGGAGCGCGCATCCCGGCAGGCATTTTGCACACAGTCTGATCGGAGCTATTTGACCGGTCCGGCCTTTGACGGGCGTCAGGAGGATGAAATGACCAACAGAGAACGCGCCATGAACCTGCTCCACTACAAGCCGGTGGACCGGATGCCCGCCGTGCACTTCGGCTACTGGGGCGAACTCCTCTCCGAATGGGCGGCCCAGGGAAAGATCCCGGCAGAACTGGCACAGGGCAACTGGGACGGCAGCGAGAAGGAAAGGGAGCTCGACAAACTCATCGGCTGGGACTTCAACTGGTATCACTGCTCCGGCTCGTCGAACGGCCTGGCGCCGGGATTCGAAACGAAGGTCCTCGAAGTCCTGCCCGACGGTACGCGGCGGATCCTGAACAGCTGGGGCATCGTCGAAAAGCACAAGCCCGGCGTGATCTCGATCCCCTCGGAGGACGATTACACCCTCAAGGACAGAGAAGCTTTCGAGACCCTCTATCTCCCGAAGATGCAGTTCTTCCCGGAGCGCGTGAACGTCGAATACTACAGGCATTTCAACGAGACGAGACCGCAGGACGTCCCCATCGGGCTCCACCTCGGTTCGGTCCTCGGGGATATCCGCAACATGACCTCGGTGGTGGGCATGAGCTATCTGATCTACGACGAGGACGAGGATCTCTTCGCCGATCTCGTGGACGCCTACGCGGAAATGCAGTTTCAGTGCGCGAAGACCATCCTCGAAACCGGCGCGAAATTCGACTTCGCCCATTACTGGGAGGATATCTGCTTCAAGAACGGGCCGCTGGTCTCCCCGGAGATCTTCCATGAGCTCTGCGCGAAGCACTACAAGAAACGCAACGATCTCTGCCACGAATACGGTCTCGACATCATCTCCCTCGACTGCGACGGGGTGACGGAAAAGCTGCTCCCGACCTGGTTCGAAACCGGCGTGAACACGATGTTCCCGATCGAAGTCGGCGTATGGGGCGATCAGTTCGAGCCGGCGCGGAAGAAATTCGGTCCCGGGATGCGGGGCGTGGGCGGCATGGACAAGACCGCTCTGCGCAGGGACAAAGCCGCGGTCGACGCCGAGATCGAACGGATGAAGCGGCTGGCGTCCCTCGGCGGATTCATCCCCTGCCCCGACCACCGTCTGATGCCCGGCACGAAATTCGAACTCGTGCAGTACTACGCGGAGGAAATCAAAAAGATCCGCATCTGAGTCCGCAAGTCCCGGGCGGAGGCTCCGGCTTTCCGTCTGATCGGCAAAATCAAAAAATAAAAAAACCAATACAAGGAGAACCATCATGAGCGCAGAAATCCTGAACGAGATTTCCGAGAACCTGCAGCGCGGCAAAGCGAAGGTCGTGAAAGAACTGGTCACGAAAGCGGTTGAAGAAGGGATCGCGCCGGACGTCATCCTGAACGAAGGCCTGCTGTCCGGCATGGACATCATCGGTGAGAAATTCAAGACGAACGAAGTCTACGTCCCCGAAGTCCTGATCGCGGCGAGAGCCATGAACATGGGCGTCGGCGTTCTGAAGCCCCTGCTCGCCGAGGCCGGAGTCAAAGCCACGGGCAAGGTCTGCATCGGCACGGTCCAGGGCGACCTGCACGACATCGGCAAGAACCTCGTGAAGCTGATGTTCGAAGGCAAGGGCCTCGAAGTGGTCGATCTCGGCACAGACGTCTCCCCGGACACCTTCGTGAACACGGCGAAGGAACAGAACTGCCAGATCATCGCCTGCTCCGCTCTGCTCACCACCACGATGGGCGTGATGGAGGAGGTCGTGAAGAAGGCGGAAGAGGCCGGCATCCGCGACAAGGTGAAGATCATGGTCGGCGGAGCACCCGTGGACGACGCGTTCTGCAAGAAGATCGGCGCGGACGCCTACACGCCCGACGCGGCTTCCGCTGCGGACAAGGCCGTGGAATTCTGCCGGGAACTGGCCGGGACCGTCGCCTGAGCGGACATGAGTTCTGCCGAAACAAAGGCGGCCCGGTCCCCCTTTGACGAAAAACTCGAAAAGGCAGCCCTCGGTCTGGGCGCGACCCATGCCTCCGCGATCCCCGTGGATCTGGTAGAGACCGAGGAGTCCTTCCGCGCACTCTGCGAAAAGAACGTCTGCGGGAACTACGGCAGAAGCTGGACCTGCCCGCCCCGGGTCGGAGAGATCCACGAGCTGATGGCAGAACTGCGGGAATTCGACCGGGTCCTCGTGTTCCAGACCGTCAGCGATCTGGAAGACAGCTACGACTTCGAGGGCATGATGGAGGCCGGGGAACGCCACAACCGCCTGACCGACGCCCTCCGGGCAGAGATCCGCAAGGAGCCCTTTCCGAAGGTGCTGACCCTCGGCGCGGGCGGATGCCGGATCTGTCCCGTCTGCGCCATGAAAACGGGGGAGGAGTGCCGTCACCCGGACAGAGCCCTCGCGTCCCTCGAAGCCTACGGCGTGAACGTCTCGAAGCTGGCCGCGGCCTCCGGGATGAAGTACATCAACGGGCAGAACACCGTCACCTATTTCGGCGCGGTCTTCTATGTCCTGCCGCCGGAGACGGAAGCATAACCGAAGCCCGGACGGAAAAGGGGGGCAGAACGCCCGGAGCCCCTCTTTTCTTCGCGCCCGCAAAAATCCGGGATCCGGCTGAACATACGGAGGGAGAGCAGCATGAGCGACAAGCAGATCATCGCAACGGTAAACGGCCGAAAAATCTCCTGCGCCGCGGGGATCCGCCTCGGGGATCTTCTCTCGTCGGCGGGTCCTTTCACCGCTCCCTGCGGAGGTCACGGACGGTGCGGGAAATGCCGGGTGAAAGTCACGGGTGAGGTCTCCCCGCCCGCGGAAAACGAAATCCGGCTCCTCTCCTCCGACGAGCTCGCCGCGGGGATCCGTCTGGCCTGCTGCACCGTCGCTCTGGGGGACTGCTCCGTCACGGCGGAGGAGACCGGCGGGGCCGCGCATATTCAGGGAGAAGGCGAGCTTCCGCCCATCGTCCTCGATCCCGCGTTCTCCCGGTACGGGGCGGCCGTCGATATCGGGACCACCACACTCGCGGCGCGGCTCTATGCCCCGGACGGACTGCTCCTGGCGGCGGACACCCGGCTCAACCCGGAATCCCGCTGGGGCGCGGACGTGATCTCCCGCATGGAAGCCTGCCTCGCCGGACACGCCCGGGAGATCGCCGTCTCCATCCGGGAAACCCTCTCCGAAATCTTCGCGGATCTCTCCTCCGCGGCGGGGATCGACCCCGGTGAGATCGACGGAGCGGTGATCACGGGGAACACGGTCATGCTCCATCTGCTGACGGAGACCGACGTCGAGCCCCTGACCCACGCCCCCTTCCATGCCGCCCGGCTGTTCGGGGAGACGGTCCCCGCTTCGGATCTCGGGCTGACGACCCTCGGAGAAAACACGCCCGTCTATCTCCCGCCCTGCTCTGCGGCTTTCGTCGGGGCGGATATCACCACGGCCCTGCTCTGCTCGGGGATCGCGGACCGGGACGAATGCGCTGTCCTTGTGGATATCGGCACGAACGGAGAGATGGTGCTCAAGTCCGGCGGAAAACTCTATGCCACCTCCACCGCCGCCGGTCCCGCCTTCGAAGGAGCCGGGATCTCCATGGGCATGGGGGGCAAGGAGGGCGCCATCGACCGGGTGAAGGTCGAAGAGGAGGACGGGGAAGCGCGGCTCAAAGCCCACGTGATCGGAGGGGTCGACCCCGTCGGGATCTGCGGAAGCGGGCTGGTGGACGCCGTCGCGTGCCTGCTCGAAACCGAGATCCTTGACGAGAGCGGCTATCTCGAAGACGACCCCGCCGTGATCCTCGATCCCGTATGCCTCACCCAGCAGGATATCCGCATGGTCCAGCTGGCGAAGAGCGCGATCCACGCCGGTATGCGGACCCTTCTGAAAACCGCGGGGGTCTCCCCGTCCTCGGTCATGCGGCTCTGCGTCGCGGGGGGCTTCGGGAGCTATCTCGACATCAAAAACGCCGGAGCCATCGGACTTTTGCCGGAAGAACTGCTTCCCCGGGTCCGGGTGATCGGGAACGCCGCCCTCGGAGGAGCGTCGATGCTTCTGCTGTCGAAGGGCCTGCGGGCGGAATGTGAATCCCGGACGAAGGAGATCGAACATGTGGACCTTGCATCGAATCCGGTCTTCGCGGCGGAGTACATGGAAAGAATGCTGTTTTAAGAAATCGGAAAACGGCTTTCTTTGGCTGGAAGATTGCGGTTCCTCAAAAAAATGAAATCGTTCGGGCCGAGCTCTTCGGGGTTCGATCCGAACGATTTGTTTTTATTTATGAAACTGTTTCTTTTTTACGCCGGGCCGTAGACTTCATCCAGCACCTGGGAGGCGGTTTCGGCCCAGATATCGAGGTTTTCGGGCTTGTAGCCGACAGTGCTGATATCCTTTAAGGTGATATCGCAGGGACAGCCGTATTTCACGCAGAGATCGACGGTCTCTTTGATCTCCTTCCGCACAAGATCCCTGTCCGTTGAGAAGGCGACGCTTGCGGGGTTGGGCTTCCTTGACAGCACGTAATTGCCGCCGAGGGCCTCCGCGCTCTTCTCCACATCCGCCCAGGGGCTGACGCCGACCTTGCGGAGATTGGGATAGAGTTTCAGCCTGTCGATCCGGTCGCTCAGAGGTTCGCAGCAGCCGTAATAGGTAAAGGCGCACCGGGACGCGAGGGGGACGCTGTACTGAATGTCGAATTCCTCGTGGGCCGCCGGGGAGACCGTCGAGAACATCTGGGCCATCGTGCGGAACCAGACGTCCCTGCACCGGCCGAAGGAGGGGTCGAACTCCTCCCTGTGTGTGAACTGCGCCGGCGTGCAGTGGACGGTGAACAGATCCGGTTCGTAGAGGCCGTATTTCTCCATCTGGTCCATCTCGCACTTCATCCCGCGGGTGAACAGGCCCATGATCCTGTGCAGATACTCCGGCCGCTCCGACATGTCGATCAGAATCGGCTCGACCCCGCGGAGCATGGCGATCTGATCCCAGGGGGAGTAGTAGATCCCGTGTCCCTGGAGCTTCACGGGCATGACGCCGTCGAAGATCTCCTCGGCGAAGGCCATATTGGCCCTGTCGTTCTCCGGATAGGGGGTGATGACCGGATCGTGGTATACCTCGAGGGAGCTTTCGTCCTCCAGCACGTCGTGGTACCGGTGGGACACGATGTGATTCCGCCCGTCCACCGCGAGCCGGTCCTCGCTGACGGAGAATCCGATGCCGGTGTTCGAATAGGACTTGCCCACGCCCCACCAGGGAACAATGTAGTTGTCGCAGCGGAAATGCTTTTCCCGGTAGAGCGCGACGCGCAGGGAGTATTCCATCCCTCTGAGCCGCCCGTCTTCACAGACGCAGTCCAGCTCGCCCCCCCGGTTCATCTCGTGCCAGGGGATCTCCTCGATGATGAGCGGGGGACGCACGGGTTTCAGATCGTTGGTGTCCCGGAACCGCCGGCGCATCCGCACATGCTTTTCGGACATGGCGATCTCCATGACCCTCTTCGCAAGCTCCCGCACGACGGCGGCTTGTTTTTTCAGGCTCTCTTCCATGTTTCTCTCGTTCCTCCCGCTCGGTATGGCTCTCTGTTTTCGGCCTCTTTTTCTCCCGATCCTTGCAATCCGGGCCCTTCCTGTGGTATAATACGGTCGAAACCACGGCACAGGAGGCCCGCTTTTTATGATGGACAGCCGCATCCCCCCGATCGATCAGGAAGATCTTGTACGCATCCGCCGCGAACTCCACGCCCATCCCGAACTCGGCTGGGACCTGACGGAAACCTCCGCGCTGGTCCGACGGGAACTCGACAAAGCGGGGATCCCCTACGAAGCCGACAAATACGGCAAGAACACAATCGTCGCGACGATCAACCCGGAAAAAACCGGTTTCACCCTCGGACTGCGCGCCGACATGGACGCCCTCCCCATCCGGGAGAACAACGAGGACAAGCCCTACCGCTCCCAAAACGACGGAGTCATGCACGCCTGCGGCCACGACGCCCACACCGCCATGCTGATCGGGACGGCCCGCGCGCTGTATGAGATCCGGGACAGCATCCCCTGCCGCGTCCGCCTGCTCTTCCAGCCCTGCGAGGAGGGACGGCCAAGCGGAGCCCGGATCATGTGCGAGCACGGGGTGATGGACGACATCGACGCGATCGTCATGTGCCACGTCAACTGCCTGGACGAAACCCACGTGATCTCCAGCTGTCCCGGCACCACCAACGCCACCTCCGTCGCGTGGAAGGCGGTCCTCGGCGGGAAATCCGTCCACGTCGCCTCCCCCCACATGGGAAAGGACGCGCTGGCCGCCGGGGTGAAGATCTACAACGGGATCCAGACGATCCTCGGACGGGAAGTCGACCCCTTCGACACCTGCGTCATGGCGGTCTGCAAGATGCACGCGGGCACCACCGTCTCCGCCAACGCGGACGAGTGCGTCATGGAGGGCTCGATCCGCTGCCTCCGGGACGATACGATGGTCTGGGCCCGGGCGCGCCTCGAAACCCTTGTCCGTCTTGTCGCCGAGGAATCCGGGGTGACGTGGTCCCTCGGGTGGTCCGGCGATCCCCTGCCCAGCGCCCACAACGATCCCGCCCTGTACGAGGCGTTTGCGGCTTCTGCCCGGAAGGTCGTGGGAGACGGGCGGTTCAAGCTACTCCTGCCCTCCCCCGGCGGCGAGGATTTCGCGTACTACGAACAATACAAGCCCGGCCTGCTCTTCGGTCTCGGGATGCGGAACGAGGCGAAGGGCACCGTCCATCCCGCCCACACGAAGGACTGGGACATCGACGAGGACGCGCTTGAGACGGGGGTGAAGGTCTTCGTCCGGTTCGTGCTCGATTACGCGGAGGGAAAGGGGAACTGACATGAAGAAGAAACCGGTTTTTTACTGCCAGCTCGACTATGAGAACGTGCCCTTCCCCGCCCCGGAGAGCGGATTCGGCAATCTCGCGAACAACGGATGCGGCCCGATCTCGGTCTCGATGCTGATCGAAAACATGCTCGGAATCCCCTTCCCGCCGGAGGAATCCGCGCAGTTCTTTCTGGAATGCGGAGCCCGGGCGGCGGTGGGGACCAATCTCTACATCGCCTCCGAGGCCGTCGCGGAAAAGTTCGGTCTCGCGGTGAAGAACACCGAGGACGCCGCCGAAGTCTTCGCGTTTCTCTCCTCGGGCCGGGGCATGGCGATCGCGAACACCTACGGGGACCGCCCGAAAGACGGGTATATCGGCGTGTTCTCCGACTCCGGGCACTACATCCTCCTGACGGGGACAGAGGGCGAAAAGGTCCGGGTCCTCGATCCGATGTACCGCCCGGGACGCTTCGACAAACCCGGACGGGCGGGAAAGGTCCGGATGGAGGGCAGTCTCGCCGTCGCGGATTTTTCTGTCGTGGCGTCGGACTGCGTGCACCGGCCGTTCTTCCTCTTCTCCTTCCCGGGAATGGGGGTGTGAGAGGTCAGACGTTCTTTCTGTACCACTCCGTCACGGCGTCCGCGCTGTTCTCGGCGGATTCGGCGATATCGTACCAGTGGGCGGCTCCGGTGATCTCGTACCCTCCGGCGGGGAATTCCTCCCGGGAGGCGAGATATCCGTTCACGGCGTTGGAGCACCCGCAGACGTAGATCCGCTCCCTCGGCCATCCGGCGTCCGAGACGATCCCTTCGATCTCGTTTCCGACGAGGGTCATGATCTCGAAGGGGACGAACGCGAAGGCGAGGCAGTCCCCCAGGGCGAAGAACTGCATCGGGACCCGGAGTTCGTTCGATTCTCCCCTCAAGCGCCTCTCGAGCATCTTCCGCCTCCACTGGAGTTCTCTCAGGGCGAAGTGCTTCTCCACCCCCGGGGCGAGGGCGAAATACTCCCGCTCCGCTTCCTTCACGGATTCCCGGAGGGCGGCGGCGTTTGGTGAGGGCTTCATCGGGACCGCTATCTCCTCAGAGACGCACCGGATCTCACCCGCGGCGGGGATCCCGGGTTTTGCTCCCGATTCCCGGGCGAAGCGCAGGACCGGGGAGGCAAGCTCGTTCCCGAGGGCTTCGATCAGCGGGTCCGGCTCGCATTGGTCGTGGGGGATCCCGCCGTCACCGCAGGGATTGACGTCCCCGGATCGGCCCTGAAAGAAGAGCAGGGGGACTTCATCTGTCGAATTCCGGTTCAGCACGCTCAGCCAGTCCGCCGAGACCGACATGCGCCGGTTCACCACCGCGTGACAGCTTGCGGAGCAGATCACCCCGCGCAGATTCCCGGTCCTGTCCCGGAACGCGGCGGCGCGGATCGACGGATCGAGGGGCTCCCTCCCCCGGCGGTTGCGGACATGGCGGAGGGTCTCGGGAAGGATCCCCGCCGCGAATGTCCCCTCGGTTCTCCTCTCCATCGCCCGGAGCGCGATCTCCCCGCAGACGTCCCCCACATGGGCGAAATAATCCGTGTCTACGGGCATTTCCGCGATCCCGCCCGAGACCGGCGCCGAATGGGTGTGGATCGAATTTACGGCGATTCGCTCCGCCGGCACCCCCGTCAGGGCGGAGATCTGCCGGATCACGAGCTTCCACGTGGGCTCCCTCAGCGAGAGCAGATCCAGCGAAAAGATCAGAGCGGTGTCTTCCCCGTCCCCGACCGCCATGACCTTCGCGTGAAGATCGTCCCGGACCGTTTCGGCGGGCGTCATGCGGAAGCCGTAGCCGTCGAGAAAGGTCCCGTTCAGGGCGGGGGTGATGATCCCGTCCGCAAATCCGCACCGTATTTCGTTCATGAATCGCATTCCTTCCGTTCCCCGCGGGGAGATTCCCCTTTTGCGGACAGTATACCATTTCGGGGAGGGAAAGTCAAGGTTTTTCCGTCAGTATCCACAAAGGAGGCAGCAGGATGATCGTCATAGGAGCGGACGGGGGCGGGACCAAAACCGTCCTTGCCGCCTTCGAAAACGGAGCTCGGATCGCCGAGGCCCACGCCGGACCCCTCAACTACCGCGTTCTCTCCCCGGAAGAGGCCGCGCGGAATCTCACGGAAGGGCTTATGTCCCTCGGCCTCACGGAATACCAGATGAAAAACGCCTCCGCCCTCGGGATCGCGGATCCTTCCCTCGACGACGCGGCGGGCGAAGAAGACGAAGCGGCCGGGACCTTCTACGGGATCCTCCGCTCCGCGCTCCCCTTGCCGGTCTTCGGGCGCAGCGACGCGTACATCACCCTCTGCGGGCTGGCGGGAGCGGGACCCGGGACCCTCGTCATTTCCGGCACCGGAGCCATGGGAATCGCGCGGAACCGCCTCGGTGAGATCCGTCTGGCCGGGGGCTGGGGAAGGCTGACGGGGGACGAGGGAAGCGGATATTACATCGCCGCGGAGGGCATCAAATCGGCTCTCCGGGCTTCCGACGGCGTCGCGCCCGAAACCCGTCTGACAACGGCCGCGGCGGAGTTTTTCGGCGTCTCTCCGGAAAGGCCGCGGGACCTGATCCCCGTCTTCTACGCCGAGCCCGCGCCCGATATTGCCGCCTTCTCCGCGGAGGTGGCAAGGATCGCCGAAGCCGGGGACGCCGAAGCCCTCCGCATTCTCGACGACGCCGCTCACTGGCTCGCCCTCTACGCCGCCGGACTGGTCCGATGGAGTGGGAGCCCCCTCGTCGGCATCTACGGAAGCGTCCTCACGAAAAACAAACGGGTCCGGGCGAAATTCGGGGAAGAACTGAAAGCCGCCGTCGGAGAGGTGGAAATCGAGATCCCCGCCCGCTCCGCCGAGGAAGCCGCCGCGCTCTATGCGGAGACGGAGCTAAACAAACTGAATCGGAAGTGAGAAAACGAAAAAACAGGCTTGCCGAAACGTGTCCGGGGAGCCTGTTTTCTTTGCATTATTCCTGTTCTCGCTTAAAAAAAGCTAACAATATGGGTTTTGATCGCTCTCCGTAGAGTGCGAACGACGGGGTGGGAATGCCATATATCCAAACATGACACGGGCCATCCCACCCCCGAGAATCCCCTTCGGGAATTCTCGCTGACGTCAGCCGGTACATTGAGCTCACGTGCGATAACTCTGATAAGGTTGGATGGCTATATTGGTGTGCCAGGGTTCAACCGCACTTGATTGGTATAGCCATGTCCTACCCCAATTGAAGTTTCTTGCCGCTGAACTTGTTCAGCAGGGCTTCATTTTCAAAGAAGCCGCGTTTCCTTTTCGTTTGAGATCAGTATAACGGTACTCAGGTCCAGATCTCGCGCCAGTCGGAGGCTCCTTCCCAGAGGAAGACCTGCCCTTTGATGAGGCGGCAGTCGGCGGGGGAGGCGTCGATCTCGGCCATTTCCTCCTCCGTCAGCGGATCGGAGCAGAGCCAGGCGAGGTTGGCCTCATACTGGGCGGGCTTGACCGAGAACGGGATCGGGACCGCGCCGGACTGGGCCGCCCATTTCAGGCAGACGCCCGCCGGATGGATCCCGTGGGCCGCGGCGATCTTTTGGATGTGGGGCATTTCCATCGCGGCGAGATCTTCGGGAGTGCGGTCCCTCTCCGGGCGGGAGGGCGAGCCGAGGGGACAGAATCCGACCGGCTGGATCCCGTGCTTTTTGCACAGCGCGCGCAGTTCCTTCTGCCGGAACGCCGGGTGAAGCTCCATTTCGATGAGCACCGGGGGGATCTCACATTCCGGGAGCACCGCTTCGAGCTTCGAGACGGTCATGTTCGAGACGCCGATCCCGCGGATCTTCCCCTCCCGGTACAGTTCTTCGCACTGACGGTAGACGGAGAGGAACTCCTCCTTCGAAAAGGGCTTCGAATCGGGGTTGCGGGAGTCCCCGTCGCATCCCGGAGCGTGGTAGTTCGGGAAGGGCCAGTGGATGTAATAGGCGTCGAGGAAATCGAGGCCCAGGGCGTCGAGGCTGTTACAGCAGGCCTTTTTCACCTCGCCCTCTCCGTGATGGTCGTTCCAGACCTTCGAGACGACGAAGAGGTCTTCCCGCTTCACCGTCCCGTCCCGGAAGAGTTCCCCGAGGGCGCGGCCGATTTCGCGTTCGTTGCCGTAGACTTCGGCGCAGTCGATCAGGCGGTATCCGGCTTTGACCGCGCCTTTCACCGCCGCGGAGATCTGTTCGGCATTGTATTTATCCGAGCCGAAGGTCCCGATGCCGATCCCGGGCATTTTCCTCCCGTCGGAGAGGACCACCGAAGGCGTAGAGAGCTTCTCAGTCATCGAAGGTCACCGCAACCTTTCCGCACTTGCCGGAAGCCATGAGCGCGTAAGCCTCCCCGGCCTTTTCCAGCGGGAATTCGTGGGTGATGAGATCCTCCGGGTGAATGCCCCAGCGGACGAGCAGTTCCACGAGCTCCTCCATCTTCCAGAGGCTGGTGACCCAGGAGCCGTAGATGGTCTTCTGGCCATGGATGATATCCGGGCTGGGCGTGAAGGTGCAGGTCCCGCCCTCTCCGACGAAGGCGATCCTGCCCCAGTCGCGGGTGCCCCGGATGGCAAGCTGACGGGCCGGATCCGCGGCGGAGGCGTCGATGGCCCGTTCGCATCCGTGTCCGCCCGTGACGGCGAAGATGTTCTCGAGGGCGTGCTCGTCGGATTTGAAAACGTAGTCCGCGAGGCCGAGCTTTTTGCACATCTCGAGCCGGTAGTCGCTCAGCTCGACGCCGATCAGGGTCTTCGCTCCCATCGCGCGGCAGAGCATGAGGGCGGCAAGTCCCACGGGGCCGAGACCGGTGACGAGAACGGTGTCCGCGCCGCTCACGCCGATCTTGTCGATGGCCTCGTAGACCGTGCCGAATCCGCAGGCCACCTGCGCTCCGTCCTTGTAGGTCAGTTCGTCAGGCAGGGAGATGAGGTCCTTTTCGTCGCAGAGGATGTAGGGGGCCATGCCGCCGTTGCGCTGCCAGCCGTAAGCCGCGCGGTAGTGGCTCCGGCAGGAAATGAAGTATCCGCGCCGGCAGTCGTAGCACACGCCGCAGCCGGAAATGTGGTAGACGATCACGCGGTCGCCCACCCCGAACCGGCGGCATCCCTCGCCCGCCGCGACGATCTGGCCCGCGGGTTCGTGACCGGCCACCATCCCGGGGATATAGCCCTCGGCGCCGCGTCCGGTGTGCTCCCGGTAGATGCAGCGGATATCGGAGCCGCAGATGGTGGTGGCTTTCGTCTTGACGATCACCTGTCCGTGGCCCGGCTTCGGAATCGGGAACTCCTTCAGTTCGACGGTGGAATTCCCGGGCAGGATCGCGCCCTGCATGGTTTCGGGGATCCGGATTTCGTTGCTCATACTGTTTCTCTCCTTCGGGGGAATTTTACTCTTCAAGGCTATTATACCATCCGGTGGCTCCCGGGGGAAGAGGGCGGATCGGACAAATTCCCGTCTCCGATGGCGGAAAAACGTCTCCTTCCCTTTGACAGGGCGGCGAAAGAATGGTATAATGGGAAAAAAGCGGTCGGACAGGAGGAAAACCATGTGGGGGAATCTCGATTTTTCCGCGCTGGGTCTAGGCTTTTCCCTCGGGGGCGCTGAGATCCGGGTGCTGAACGCGAAACGGGAGGTCTTTTTCGAATCCTTCCCGGGGCACATCCACGGATTCTACGAACTGCACTACGTCTTCGGCGGCCGGGGGGAGCTCGACTGCCTCGGGAGGAGGATCCCGCTCGGGGAGGGCGTCCTCTATCTCTGCGGGCCCCACGTCAGCCACGAGCAGCTCACGGATCCCGCGGACAACATGATGGAGTATTCCTTTTCCTTCGACGTGATCCGGAGCGGGAAGAAGGCCCCCTCCATCGTCTCCCCCCTCGAGGGCGTGAAGCTCTGGATCGGGGAGGACCGCTGCCGGATCGGGGAGATCTTCTCGGCGATGGAGCAGGAGATCGCGGCGGGGGAGGCGGGGGCGGCGGAAGCGCTGGAAAGTCTCTGTCGTCTGCTTCTGATCCAGGTGATCCGCAATTTCGAAGGCCCCGGGAAGACTTCGGAGGAAGCGCGGAGGACCACGGAGGACCGCCGGAAATTCTTAATGGACGAGGCGTTCATCTACCGGTTCCGGGACATGACGCTGTCCTCCCTCGCCGCGCTCCTCAATCTGAGCGAACGGCAGACGCTCCGCAACGTGCGGGAATACTACGGCATGAGCTTCGTGGAATTCCGGGCGAAGTCGAGGCTGAACGCGGCGGCGAAGATCCTGAGAGAAAAGCCGGATCTCTCCGTGACGGACGCGGCGGAGCTTGTGGGATTTTCGAGCGCTGCCCATTTCCGGAAGCTGTTCCGGGAAGAGTACGGGATGTCCCCGTCGGAATGGAGATCGCGGCAGAAGAAGGAATGAAAGGGCCGCTTGACGCCTCCCGCACGGTTCCCGTCCTACCGTCCCGCTAATACTAAATCCCTTCTAAGGGGTTACGCGGCTTCTTGAAAGAAGCCTGGCAAGAACTTCTGAAATGGATAGGGACAGGCTACATCAATAATGTGAA
>CACZNC010000058.1:0-17764 GCA_902782445.1 uncultured Ruminococcus sp. | reverse complement strand
CAGGGTTATCCTTCGCGAGCTCACGGCAAGGCCGTTCGCATTCTACGGAGAGCGATCAAAACCCATGAAGACAGCTTTATAGAAGGAATATAGTATAAACATGACAGCGGCGAGCCAAAAAGGAAACGCGGGGAGGGTCGATCTTATGTAAAAAGCGGCGCAGCGGAATCTTTCACAAAAACCGTCTTGACAAAGCCCCGCGGTTTGTGCTATCCTACCATCGGAAGAAAAAATCCCCGGGAGACCGGGATCCTGACCGCACAGTCGAATAGAAAGGATCACGCCATGAAGAAATTCGAGCCCACCTTTGAGTCCCTGTACGAATACGCCGCGCCCGCATGGTTCCGCGACGCGAAATTCGGCATCTGGAGCCACTGGGGCCCCCAATCCGTCCCGATGTACGGCGACTGGTACGCCCGCAACATGTACATCGAGGGGTCGGATCAGTACCGCTACCACACCCGGCATTACGGGCATCCCTCGCAGTTCGGCTACAAGGATATCTGCGCGCTCTGGAAGGCGGAGAAATTCGATCCCGAGGAGCTGATGGACCTCTACGTCCGGGCAGGCGCGCGCTATTTCGTCGCTCAGGCCACCCATCACGACCATTTCTTCAATTATGATTCCGCGGTCAACCGCTTCAATTCCGTGAAGGTCGGTCCCGGGCGGGATATCTGCGCCGCGTGGAAGAAAGCCGCCGACCGGCACTCCCTTCCCTTCGGCCTGACGGAACACCTCGCCGCCTCCTTCTCCTGGTGGTGGGTGAACAAGGGCGCGGACAAGACCGGTCCCTTCGCGGGAGTGCCCTACGACGGGAACGACCCCGCCTACCGGGATTTCTACCACGACAACTACGAGCACGACGAGAAGAACGCCCCATGGCTGACCGGGAATACGGCCTTCCGGGAATACTGGCTCCGGGCGGTGAAGGAGATGATCGAAAAGTTCACCCCCGATCTGCTCTACTCCGACAGCGAGCTCCCCTTCGGCGGCGATTCTTATGGGTACGGTCTCGAAGCCGTCGCCGCGCTCTACAACGCCTCCATCGACAAATACGGCTTCAACAACGCGGTCTACACGCAGAAGAACCGGGACGCGAAGATCTATAAGGTCGGGGTCCTCGACATCGAAAAGAGCCAGCTTCCGGGGATCGCGGCGGACCCGTGGGAGACCGACACCTGCATCGGCAACTGGTTCTACGACGTGCGCCAGGTCTACAAAAAGCCGGAACACATCATCGAAATGCTCGTCGACATCGTCTCGAAGAACGGCACGATGCTTTTGAACGTGCTCCAGCGGCCGGACGGCACCATCGACGAATGGGAACGCTGGACCCTCGAGGAGATCGGATCCTGGATTTCCGTCGCCGGGGAGGGGATCTACGGGACCCGCCCGTGGAAGGTCTTCGGCGAAGGGGATTCCCGGGTGCTGATCGAAGGCCTCCGCGAATCGCAGGTGGCCTGGGGCTCCTCGGACTACCGGTTCACCGCGAAGGGCAAGGACGTCTTCGCGTTCATGATGAAGGCCCCGGAGGACCGGCGCGCCGTGGTGAAGTCCCTCGGAGAAGGGGCCCGCGCCGCGAAAGTGACCCTCCTCGGGCATGGGGAGATCCCCTTCGAGCAGAGCTTCGGCGTCCTCACCGCGAAACTGCCGGAGGAGCTTCCGACGAAGTACACGAACTGCCTGAAGATCACGCTGGAGTAAACCCCAGACCCGGGAATGCTCACCCTTCCCGAAGGGAAATAAGGAATGAAAGGCTACGCCTTTCGGAATTTATGTCCTACGCGGACGGCGGCAGGGGACCCAACTCAGGCCGTAGGTTCCCCTGCGGGGTCCTTGGCCGTATGGCATAAACTTACAGCTCGTCCCGGATTCGAAAATCGACTGCATATCCCACGTCCTCGCGCGATCTTTGTTCGTGCAGCTGAAACATACGCAGAACAAGTTCTGCGGCCTCCGGCAGAGATTCAGGCGCGCATTGGGCACAGGACGCGCGGACGAGAAGCTGAGACTGTTTTTCTGCCTTCGCGCACAAATTCAGATTCAGACAGACGTGCAGCCCGAACCGCGCAATCGAAAATCTGTTTGGGCAAAGGATTCGGTTTCGGCGGAGCGAATTTATATGGCTAAAACAGCGGCATCTCGTTTATAAACAATTGATTCTTCCTATGAAAAAGCTGAAAATCACATTCAATTCCCCGGCTGTGCTGTGTTTCGCGCTGGTGAGCGGAGCGGCTCTGATTTTGAACCGGCTGACGGGGGGCGCGGCGAACCGGCTGGTTTTCTCGACCTATCGGGCTTCCCTGCTCTCCCCGCTGACTTGGATCCGGTTCTTCACCCACGCTCTCGGGCATTCCGGCTGGCAGCACTATATCGGGAACATGTCCTATCTTCTCCTCCTCGGGCCGATGCTCGAAGAGAAATACGGCTCGAAAAAGCTCGTCGGCGTGATGGCGGCCGCGGCGGGGGTGACGGGGATCGCGAATTTCGTCCTGTTCCCCCACACCGCTCTCTGCGGCGCCAGCGGGATCGTCTTCGCCTTCATCCTTCTGACCTCGTTCACGGGATTCCGCGAAGGGGAACTCCCGGTGACGGTGATCCTCGTGGCCGTGATCTTCATCGGACAGCAGATCTTCGAGGGCCTGTTCGTCCAGAACAACGTATCGAACCTCTCCCACATCCTCGGGGGCGTCGTCGGGGCGGCCGTCGGGTATGTCTTCAACCGGAAAAGACGCTGAATCCCGCCTGCTCCGGACCGATATTCCAGGACGGCGGGAGGACTTCAACCGCAACTACAATCTGATTCAATCCGCAGGGAGGACAGTATGAAAACCGTAAAAATGAGCGTGATCGGACTCGGCGGGCGCGGCACCTGGTGGCTTGGCGAGCTGCTCAAGATGGACGACGTGGAGATCACCGCCGTCTGCGACAAATTCGAGGACCGGATGGAGCGGGGCCGGAAAATGTGCTTCGAGAAGTACGGCCGGGAGGTCTACGGCTCGACGGACGCCCGGGAGATCGTCGCGCGGGATGACGGAAGCGAGGCGGTGCTCATCACGACCTACTGGAACGACCACGCCCCCCTTGCCGTCGCCGCCATGAAGGCCGGGAAATACGCTGCGTTCGAGGTCGGCCCGGCCCAGTCCATCCGCCAGTGCTGGGATTTGGTCCGCACCCACGAGGAGACCGGAGTCCCCTGCATGCTGATGGAGAACTGCTGCTACAACCGGGAGGAAATGACGGTCCTCAACATGATCAAGAAGGGGCTCTTCGGCGAGGTGCTCCACTGTCAGGGCGGGTATCAGCACGATCTGCGCGGGGTCACCAACGAAATGAAGCGGGATCACGAGCGGGCGTGGCAGTATCTGCACCGGAACGCGGAGCTCTACCCCACCCACGAGCTCGGCCCGATCATGACCTATCTCGATATCAACCGCGGGAACCGGCTCATGAGCCTCAACTCCATGGCGACGAAATCCCGGGGGCTGAAAAAATACGTCCTCGACCATTTCGGCCCGGATCACCCGCTGGCGAACGCCGATATCAAGCTCGGGGACATCGTGACGACGACCATCCGCTGCGCCAACGGCGAGACCATCGTCCTGACCCACGACACCAGCTCCCCCCGTCCCTATTCGAGAGGCGGCCGGGTACAGGGGACCTGCGGGATCTGGATGGAGGACCTCCACGCGATCTCCATCGAAGGCCGCTCCCCGGGCGAGGTCTGGGAACCGATGGAAAAATACTGGGACGAATTCGAGCATCCGCTCTGGAAGAAGTCGAGAGCCGGGCAGTTCTCGGGCGGTCACGGCGGGATGGACTGGCTCGTGATGCGGGCGTTTCTCAACGCGGTGCGCCGGAGGATCCAGACGCCCATCGACGTCTACGATTCCGCGACCCTCATGGCAGTTGCGATCCTCTCGGAAGAATCCATCGCCACGGGAAGCGCTCCCGTCGCCATCCCCGATTTCACCGACGGCAAATGGGTGAAGCGGGATCCCGGCCCGAAGTCGATCTTCTCCCTGGAAGAGGTCGACGACGCGCTGTTCGAGACCTCGGACGAGGAATAAAGAGGTTCGTTTATCTGGATCCGCCTGACTTCCTGCAAAGGTTATCCGCGGCGGGATGGGGGAAGTGCGGGATTTTAGGTTTTTGTATGGGAGCGCTTCGCTGGGATTCAGGGGGACGCGCGGTTTTGCAGCCGGTAAATGGAGCGATCCTCGCGCATTGTTGCAGATTCAGAAATGACGAGCCGAAACATGAAGTCAACCTCGCGCGATCTCTGTTCGTGCAGCTGAAACATGCGCAGACAAGTCTGCGGGCTCCGCCGGCGTTTCAGGCGCGCATTGAAGAGGGGCAAAGTGCGGAGGAAGACGGGGTGTTTCATGTGAAGCATTACCCCTAACCCCCTGGTCTTTCTTGATCCGCGCGAGGATAGACTTTCAGATCCAGACACCTGGAAACGCGTCCAACGCCCAATGCGCGACTGAATCACCGCCGTGAGGCCGCAGGATTTATCCTGCGCACGGGTTCAGCTGCATGAACAAAGACCGCGCGGGGAGAACGCCATGTTCCGGCTTGTCATTTCTGAATCTGAATCAGCCCGCGGGGGATCGGCATATTTCCAGGCTTCAGGACTGCGCGTCCCATCCATCCCAGCGAAGCGTTCCTATCCAAAAAACTCTTATCCCGCACATCTCTCCTCCCGATGCGGACTCCCTCGTCTGCTAACCACTGGCCGCTGCCAACTGCCAACTTCTCTGGGGGTTTTCATGACATTCGATATCACTCTTCAAAAATCCGCTCCGATCTCCCCGGCCGTGTTCGGATTCAACCTCGAGCACACGCGGTCGGCGGTCAACACGGGGCTGTCGGCTCAGATGCTCCGAAACCGGAAATTCGCCGGAAAACCCGCGAAAAACAGCGGCGTCGCGGCGGAATGGAAGGGGGTCGGCGACCGGGCCTTTTTCCAGAACGGCGGCCGGGAATGCTACACCCGCCACATCGGATGCGAAAAGATGCGCCGCGGCAACGAGCTCCAGTCCCTGAGCGTGCAGAACGTGCGGGGCGGGATCTGCGGGATCATGCAGGACGGGCTCTGTCTGAAATCCGGCGTCCGGTACGAGATCCGTGCTGTCGCAAAGTGTTATGTCCCCGTCACCCTCGCGGCGGAGCTCACCGACCGGAAGGGGCAGGCCGTCTACGCCCGGGGGGAAGTCTCCCTCGTCCCCGGGGACTGGCAGACGGCGGAATTCACCCTCGCCCCGGCGGCGGACGACTGCGAGGGCGCGGTCCGCTTCGTCTTCGAAGAGCGGGCGGAGGTGATCTTCGGCGCGGTCTCCATGATGGCGGAGGGGCATTTCCACGGGATGCGGGCGGACGTCGTGAAGCTCTTCCGGGAGCTCGGACCCGCCGTGATCCGCTGGCCGGGCGGCAATTTCGCGGGGGAATACCGCTGGAAGGACGGACTGCTCCCCTCGGATATGCGCGGTCCGCTTCAGGCCGTGACGGAGATCGAGACCCAGCCCCATTCCCACGGCTACGATTTTCACGAGATCTCCACGGACGATTTCGTCGCGCTCTGCCGGGAAGTCGGCGCGGAACCGTTTCTGACCATCAATCTGGTCTGGAACTCCCCCGAGGACAGCGCAGACTGGGCGGAATACTGCAACGGCTCCCCGGACACCCCATACGGGAAAAAGCGGGCGGAAAACGGGCATCCCGAACCCTACAACGTCCGTTTCTTCTCTCTCGGGAACGAAATGGGCTACGGGCACATGGAAGGTCCGATGAAGCCGGAGGACTACGCTTCCCTCGCCGCGGAGCACATCAGAGCCATGAAGGCGGTCTCGCCGGAAATTGAATTCTTCTCTTCGGGTCCCTATCCGAATGACGCCTGGGCCGAGGGATCCGCCGCAAGGCTGGCTGACGACGTGCCGACCATTTCCCTGCACCACTATTCCGGCGCGGCGATGGACTACACCACCCCCGAAAAGACCGCCGAGACCTATCGGACGATCGCCGCCGCCCCCCAGTACGCCGAGAGGACCATCCGCGCCATGCGGGATTCGCTGGACAGGACGGGAAAGAAGCTCGCGATCTCCTTCGACGAGTGGAACTTCTGGTACGCCTGGTACCGTCCGTCCTGCGTCGGCGAAGGGATCTTCACGGCGAAGATGCTCCACATGCTGCTGAGAGAGTCCGGGCCCCTCGGGATGCCCTTCTGCTGCTATTTCCAGCCCATCGGCGAAGGCGCGGTCCTCGTGGAGCCGGATTCCGCGCGGCTGACGGCGAACGGGCAGGTCTTCTCCCTGATGAAGGCGCACAAAGGCGGGATTCTCTGCGCCCTCGGTTTCCCGGAGGGGGAGGCAGATGACGGATCCGCCCTCGCGACGGTGAAGGACGGCAGTCTGACGGCGACCTTCATCAACGACGCATACGACGAGCCGAAGGAATTCGTCTTCACCCTGCCCGAGCCCTTCGCGTCCGCCGGAAGTCCCGCCGAGACCATGCTCCTCTCCTCGGAGGACGTGGCGCCGTATTCGTACTTCGACGCCTCCCCGCTGGAGATCGAACAGAACGGGGGCAAGATCCGCGTTGTCCTTCCGCCCCACAGCGCGGGAAAATTCCACACGAAACCATTGCAAAATGGTTTTGTGTGATCCTGAAAGTCAGATTGACTTTCAGGACAGTCTAAATCCATGATTTAGACTGGAATTTGTATAAATGACAGGAAGAAAACCGTTCGGTCGGAACCAGCCGTTTCCCCGGGCGGTTTTTCTTGACAATCCCCGCTGCCGGAGGTATAATGAAGACGAAATCACACCATCGGATCCGCCCCGTCTTCCGGAGAGACAGCCAATCGGGAGACGCTTCATCCGCCCGAACAGAAAGGAGATTCCCAATGTCCGATCAACTGAAACAGGCTCTGCCCCTCGATACCGCCGTATCCTTCGACCCCTATGCGGGGGAACCGGGGCGGGACGGCGACCAGTGTTTTTCCGTCAACCCCGACGGGACCGTGTTCTTCCGCCTGAAAGCCCCGAACGCCAAAACCGTACAGATCGACCAGTTCGGCTCCGTCACCCCCCTCGCCCCCGCGGAGGACGGGATGTGGGAGGGGAATGTCGACCTCGGCCGGGGGTTCAAGTACTTCTTCCTCAAGATCGACGGCGCGGACGTGCTCGATCCCTACCTCCCCATCGGCTACGGATGCTGCCGCCCGATGCACTTCGTGGACGTGCCGGTCCCCGGGGAGGAGGACTGGGACGATCTGGCGGGCGTTCCCCACGGAAGCGTGACCCGGCTCTACGTCCCCTCCTCCGTCACCGGCAAGCATGAGATCGCCCTCGTCTGGGCACCGGCATCCTTCGATCCCGCGACAAGCTATCCCGTTCTCTACCTCCAGCACGGCTACGGCGAGAACGAGACCGGCTGGGTCCACCAGGGTCACGTCGGGCGGATCGCGGACCGTCTCCTTGCAGCGGGACAGATGAAGGAGATGCTGATCGTGATGGCCAACGGCATGATGCGCGCGCCGGGCCGGGATCCGATGGGCCGCTCCCTCTTCTCGGAATTCCTTCTGACGGACCTCATCCCCTTCGTCGAAGCGCGCTTCCCCGCGAAGACGGACAAGTGGAGCCGGGCGATGGCGGGGCTGAGCATGGGGAGCTATCAGACCAGCGTGACGACCCTCTCCCATCCCGATCTCTTCGGCTACGCGGGGCTGTTCAGCGGATTCCTGCGCTCCCCGCGGCCCGGGACGGAGGAGCCCCACCTCGCCCTCCTCGCCGATCCGGAGAAATTCCGCGCCTCCTTCCGGGTCTTCTACCGCGCGATGGGGACGGAGGATCAGTTTTTCGGGACCTTCGCCCGGGACGACGAATACCTCGCGGACAAGGACCTCGGCATGATCCGCCGGACCTTCCCCGGAGGCCACGACTGGAGCGTATGGCGCCGCTCGATCCGGGACTTCCTTCCGATGCTGTTTCAGGAAGACTGAGAGGGGGAGGCGGAACATGAAGAGCACAAATCCCATCGTCACTTCCCTTTACACGGCGGATCCCGCGCCGATGGTATGGGGGGACACGCTGTATCTCTACACGACCCACGACGAAAACGAACTGATCCGGGATTTCTACACGATGTTCGACTGGCGGTGCTTCTCCACGAAGGACATGGTGCACTGGACGGATCACGGCAAAGTCTTCTCCCTCGGGGACATCGCCTGGGCGGACGACCGCGCGTGGGCTCCCCAGTGCGTCCCGCGGAACGGGAAATTCTATCTCTACTGTCCCGTTCACAAGACGGGCGGCGGGATGGCGATCGCGGTGGGCGTCTCGGACAGTCCGACGGGTCCCTTCGCCGATCTCGGGCATCCCCTGGTCGACGAGGGGGACTGGAACGACATCGACCCGACGGTGTTCATCGACGACGACGGTCAGGCCTATCTCTACTTCGGCAACCCGGAACTGCGGTACGTCCTGCTGAACGACGATATGGTCTCCTATGACGAATCGGTCGGTGTGGTGAAGGTGCCCATGACGGCGGAATCCTTCGGAAAGGGCGGCCACATGACGGGGACCTCCTACGGGGAAGGACCGTGGTTCTATAAGAGAAACGGCATCTACTACATGGTCTACGCGGCGTTTCACGAGGGCCGGGGACACAACGAGCATTTCGCCTACGCCACGTCCGAGGGGCCGACGGGTCCCTGGGTCTACCGCGGGATCCTCATGGAGGAGGGCCCCTGCTTCACGAATCACCCGGGGATCTGCGATTTCAAAGGCCATTCGTATCTCTTCTACCACACGGACGAGCTTCCGGGCGGGAGCCTGTTCCACCGGTCGGTCTGCGTCGCAGAGTTCTCGTACAATGAGGACGGAACAATCGGCCTGATCGAAAAGTGCGGCGGCGTGGAGGGGATCGAATAACCTCCGGAATCCGCCGGGCAGAAAAGAAAAACCGCGCATCCCTTGATCCGAAAAACCGGACGGCTGGGGTGCGCGATTTTTTACATGTTTTTCCTTCTATGAAGCTGTCTTCATGGGTTTTGATCGCTCTCCGTAGAGTGCGAACACGGACACAGACTGAACGAAATGGAGTCAGCCTTGTTCTGCCCCAATTGAAGTTTCTTGCCAGGCTTCTTTTCAAAGAAGCCGCGTATCTCCTTAGAAGGAATATAGTATTACATAAGGGCAGAGTACATTTTGTGTCAGTCCAGATTCTTCTCGATCTCCCGGACGATCTTTTCGGCGGACTTATTGAAATTGCGTTCGAGCTTCTTTGCGATCGAAGCGAAATTGGAATTGTTGGTGACGCATCCGGCATAGTTCGACGAAATGCTCGGGAAACTGTAGGCGTGGGTCAGATCGAAGCTGCGGTTCGTCATCATGATCCGCACCATCTCGGCGGACTGCTCGTCGCGCATCCCCTTGCCGATCACCGCGTTCTCGATGTAGATCCCCAGCGTGTTGTCGAAGGTGTACGCGCCTTGCGCCTCGAGGAAGATGCCGATCTCGTTGAAGTCGGGTTCCCGGTCCCCGTTGTCGTCGCCGACCAGCAGAGGGAGAAAGAGGGTCGTGGGGTTCTGGACGAAGTAGGCGGAATCCCCCTCCGTGTCCTTATACTTCGGGAAGCAGACCACGCCGTAGTCGTCCTCGACCTCTCTCAGCTGGCGGAAGTCGCCGAGAAGACGGGAATAATACAGCGCGCGTCCGTCGGAGAACGAGATCCGGGCCTGATCGTAATTCGAATAATCAGTGAACGCGTTCGACCGCTGATAGACGGAGGCGATGGCGGCGGAAACGTCGAGGAAATGCTCTTCGGTCATGTTCAGTTTGAAGGCCCGCTCCGCCTCGTTCCAGGAGACCAGGCAGACGCCGGAAGAATACTGCATGGGCTGGAAGTAGTATTCCCGGCCCACGAGCCCGAGGACGTCGTCTTTGAGGACATATTTCCCGTCGCCGTTCAGATCGGTCAGGACCGCTTCAAGCTGTTCGAGCATCTTGTCGATGGTCCACCGGTCCTCGAGGAAGAGCTGCTGGGGATCCTCCAGCTGGTACTGGGTCAGAAGCGCGCCGTTGTAGAAGAGAACGGTCATGGAGTCGTAGTGGTCGAATCCGAAGTCCACGAAGCCGTAGAACATCTGGCCGAGGAGTTTCAGATCCTTCTGCGAGCCCTGATCCCAGTAGGGCTGGGTCATGTCGACGGTTTCGAGCTTGTTGAAGGGCGTGAGGTAGCCCTTCTGCAGGAGATTGCCGCCGTTGGTGATGAGGCCGTAGGTGAGATCGACGTCCCCGGAGCCCGAGACGACGGACTGTTCCAGCTTGGCGATCTCGTCCGAATAGCTCACGGCCATGAGGCAGTTCAGCTGGGCCTCGATGTACCGGTTGCGGTTGTACATGGCGTCGGCGAGCAGTTCCCCGGAGATCTCGTCCCAGTCGACGACATTGTAGTAGTTGGAGTCGAATTCGTCGCAGGTGATGTTGACGGTGATGCCTCCGAGGTCCTCCTTCCGCACGGCGTCCCAGTGGGGAGTGGGGGATTCGGTTTCCTCTTCGGTCACCCCCGCTTCCGGGCTGACGGTCTGGACAGGGGCGGTCTCCTCGGCCTTTTCGGGGGTCTCTCCGCAGGCGGCGAAGGCCCCGGACAGCAGAACCGCCGTCAGGCAGAGTGCGATGGCGCGCTTCTTCATGGTCTCCTCCTAAATCTTTGTTTCGGTCTGTCTGCGCTGTTCCGTTTGAATGGGGGTCAGCCGCCGTACCTCGTTTTGAGGGCCGCGGTGTCTTCGTCGGTGAGGGTCCCTTCGATCAGGATGAATTCGTCGAGGACCGCCGCGAGACGCTGACCGTATTTGCCGGTGCCGTCCTGTCCGATGTTGAGCGTATCATAGGCGTCGAAGCTGACTTTTTTGAGGGTCCCGGGGATAGCAGTGACTTCGAAGGGGTTGAAGTCGTAGCTGAACCGGATCTCGTTCTTTTCCCGGTCGACGACGAGGATCACGTAGACCCAGCCGTCCTTGTAGTCGATGGGGAGGGGGTGCTCCTTGTCCATGCGGTTCGATCCGTCGCCGAGGTTGAACTTGACGTCCGTATCGCGCAGGGAGAGCACGAAGCCCTTGTTCTTGCCGCTGTTCCAGTCCTTGTTGGAGAAGAGGCAGGGATCGGAGCTCACGCCGCCGGTCTTCATCCAGAAGCAGACGGAGAAGCTCGCGTTCCCCGGTTCCCATCCGGTGAGGGAGACATATCCGTCGTCGAACTGGGCGGCGCTGCCGAAATACCCGTCCACCCAGTAGAGCTTGCCGTTCTTTTCAGCCTCCACGTCCTTGCCGGAGAGAGCGGGATCCCCGTCCCCGTCGAAGGGCAGGTAGGCGAGCACGCGGCTGCCGAAGAGATCCCGGACGGTGGAGGGAGCGGGCGTTTCCGCGGTCTCGTGGGTCCGGTGGCCGTACTGGTAGCTTACTGTGTAGACGGGACGTTCCTTCGCCGTGACTCCTTCGAAGAGCCCGGAGGGGACCCGTCCGGTCCAGGTATCGGGCTGGCGGTCTTCCAGTCCGAGGGCCTTGAGGACGACGGAGGCCGTGTCGCGGATCGCCATGTCCTCGATCTCGCTTCCCTTCTGGACGGTCTTGCCGGCCGCCGCCCACATGATGTACTTCTCCGCGTCGGTCCAGCCGCCGTGGGAGGTGCCCTTCCCGCCGTGGTCCGCCGTGACGATAAAGAGGGTGTCGCCGAGGATCCCGGCGTTTTCGTAGGCTTCGTAGATCCTTTCGATGTTCCCGTCCTCGACGCCGAGCTGTTTGAGGTGCTGTTTGGTGCCGTAGCCGTAGCTGTGGCCCGCGCCGTCCACCTCGTCGAACTGGACGAAGAGCACGGTGGGCTTTTCGTTCTCGACGTACTCGCAGATCATGTCGGTGAGGGGCTTGTCGGAGGCGGTCTTTTTCGTCACGCCGATGTCGTTCTCCACGATGCCGACGTTGATGGGATTCCAGTTGCAGAAGGAGCCGAGGACCGCGTCGGGCATGGCTTCCCGGACCACGCGGAAGAAGGTCGGAAAGATCGAATCCGTCGGATAGGGGTTCGATTCGATGTAGGAATTGGACAGGCGGTGGCACTCCGGCGTCACGCCCGTCATGAGGGATCCCCAGCTTTGTGCGCTGATGGTGGGATCGGAGGTCAGGGCCTTGTAGGTGACGGCTCCCTCGGCGAAAATGCGGTCGAGGTTGGGCATGTCCGCGTCCTTGAAGAAGGCTCCCGCGCCGTCCACGCCGATGATCGCCACGTGTCCGTAAATGGGGGAGACCTCCGCGGCGGGTTCAGGGGGCGTTTCGGGCTCCGCGGGTTCGGCAGGGGATTCATCCGGAGTCTCGGCGGGAGTTTCGGCGGGAGTTTCTTCGGAGGGGATATCCGCGGGCTCCTCTGCGGGAGTTTCGGTTTCGGCGTCCGAAAAATCAGAAACCGATGTCACTGGTGCGGCATCGGTTTCGTTGATTCCCGGATCGGCCGTCGTTCCGTTTCTGCCGCAGCCGCTTGCAATGAAAAGGGCCAGGCAGAGCGCAATCAGAAGAAGAAATGATCCAGTTGTTTTCATGGTTTCAGAAAAAGCCCGGGCCTCGTCTCTGGGACGGTCAGCCGTTCTCAGGGAGCGGACCCGGGCAATCGGTTCAAATCGTCGGTGCGGTCAAATACCGGTGGAGTACGGAATCAGTGTCTTTTCTTCGAGACAGCGAAGCCGCCGAGGGAAATAACAGCCGCGACAGCCGCGATGACGCCGAAGTCGAAGGTCTGAGGAGCCTCGGCCTTGTCGTCGAGAGTCTCGTCAGCGGGAACGGACACTTCTTCGGTCTTGTCGCCGAACAGGGTCAGCTCGGAGACCTGGAAGAGGTTGGCGGCGGAGGAAGCGGCCTCGAACTTGACGTAGGAGACGTTGTCCGCGGCAGCCTCGCCGTTGTAGTAGGTGAAGTTGGTCTCTTCGAAGAAGGTGTCGTCGCCGGTCGTGAGTTCGGTCCAGTTCTCGCCGTCGGCGGAAACGGAGATCGTCCACGCGTTCGGATTGCGTCCGTTGTAATCGGCGTTGTCGTTGGCGGTAGCCATGGCGAAGCCGTTGATCTTGTAGACGCCGTCCAGCTTGGCAACGGAGACGACCGGGAATTCGTTGGTGCAGAACTTGGTGGCGGTGTCGCCGTCAAACAGGTTTTCGGGACCTTCGCCGCCGAAGCCGTTGGAGCCTTCGACGAATTCGTAGCCGCCGATCACGTTCTTGCCGGCAGCCGCGTCTTCCACGGTTGCAAATCCCTTGGACTCAGCCGCGGGTTCTTCTGCGGGTTCCTCAGCGGGTTCTTCTGCCGGAGCTTCCGCAGCGGCGATCGTGAAGGGAAGTTCGAAGCCGGTGTCGACCAGTTCGTCAGCGGTGTCGACCGCGTAGATCTTGATGGAGTGGTCGCCTTCGCCGAGAGCGGAGACGTCGACCGTGATGTCGAAGCCGTTTGCGGATTCCGCGATGGCAGCCTTGACGTCGGGTCTGTCGGCGATGAAGTCAGCGGACTTCACGGCCTCGCCGCCGTCGACGGCGTATGCGAATCCGTTCAGGTCGGTGCTGATGTAAGCCCAGCCGCGGACGCCGAGAGCGGAGATGGCGCCTTCGACCTTGTTGTCGTTCAGCCAGCCGTCCGCGCCGCCGTTGACCATCATTTCGCCGTCCACGAAGATGTTGTCCCAGGACTTGCCGAGGAGTTCGGTCGGGCCGGCGGGAGCTTCTTCGGCGGGAGCGGCCTCAGCGGGAGCTTCCGTGGAATTGAGCTTGTACAGAGCCGCGATCTCTTCGCCGGTCAGAGCCTTCTTGAAGATCGCGATCTCGTCGTAGAGGTTGACGAGCGTGCAGTCGTCGGAGTTGGTGGTGTACTTTTCGGGGCCGTCTTCGCCGATGACGAACGGGAATTCGGTGTCATAGGAGGCGTCGGTGTGGTCCACGCCGAACGCGACGGGCTCAAAGTAGGGTCTGCCGTTGATGTAGAGGCGGAGTTCCTGAGCCGCGCGGTCCACGACGAGAGCCATCTGGTACCACTGGCCGTAGATGGAGAACCCGTCCTCGGGCATCATGGCGTAGCTGAACGTCTTGTCGACCTTTTCAAAGCCGGCGGCGTTCGCGGCGTATCTCCAGTTTTCGCCCTTCTGGCTGATGAGCCAGCCCGGGTTGGAGCTGGAATCCCAGTCCTTGTTGGAGAAGAGGCAGGGGTCGGAGCTTGCGCTTTCGCCGTAGATCCATGCGGTCACGGTGAAGGAGTCGGTTCCGAACTGATAACCGTCGATGGCAAGGTGGCCCTTGTCGCTGTCGATCTTCGCAGCCTTGCCGGCGATGCCGTCCACCGTCTCGATCTCGCCTTCCTGACGGACAGTGTGTCCCTTCGCGTCGGCGACGCCGTCGTCAAAGGAGATGTAAACGTCGGCGGTGTCAAGCAGAGCCGCGCCGTCCACGCTGGTTTCCGGAAGCGGGATGTGAAGGTCCTTGGCCGCAGCGAGTTCCGCCGCTTCGTAGCCTTCGGGAGCGTAGGTGTAGATGGCCTGAACATCCTCTTCGCTCAGAGCGGAGAAGAACACGGCGAATTCATCCACTTCAAAGTTGAGCAGCTTGCCCATGTTGTAGATGCCGGTGCCGTCTTCGCCGATGTAGAAGGGATATTCGCCCCATTCGTCGTCGTAGGTCTTGCCTTCGTGTCCCTTGTCGGCGAAGCTGGTGCCCTTGTTCAGGGGCTGGCCGTTGATGTACAGGCAGTACCACTGGGCTTCACGGTCGACGACCATCGCCACGTGATACCACTGATCCTCCATCGGGCCGATGCCGGCGATGTCGTAAGGATATTCGGTGTCGGTACGTGTACCGCCGTCAGCGGAGTTGGCGTTGTACTTCCAGTCGCTGCCGCGGATGGAGAGCAGGAAGCCGACGTTGGCGCCGGAGTTCCAGTCCTTGTTCGCAAACAGGCAGGGGTCGCTGTCGTGCTCGTGGACGTTCACCCACGTGGTGACAGTGAAGGATTTGGTTTCGAATTTGAGGTCCTCGGTATAGAGGGCGCCTTCGCCGCTGCGGATCGCGGCAGCCTTGCCGAAACGGCCTTCCACGAATTCGGGATCGTCGCCGTCAACCTGGACTTCCACCTTGCCGTTGACGTCGGCGTAGGAATCCTCGAACGTGAGGTACATGTCGGCAGATTTCAGCAGTTCTTCACCGGTCGCGGCATACGCGGAGACGGCGAGGACGGCCGAAAGGAAGAGGATGAGCATTACAGCCGTAATCTTCTTCATACTATGAGCCTCCCATAAATGAATCAGAAATGAACAGAACATTTCTTACGACATTATACCTCTGCGCCGCGCTTTTGTCAAGGGCAATCGAAAAAGAAAATGTCCGGATCAAAGAAAAATTTTCAAAGTCCGTTCACGAACCGGACCGATTTCCGAAAAAAACTCCTCCCCGCCCCCGGATCCCGATTTTCGACTTGACACCGCGGGCAGGATAAGATATAATCAGTACAAAGCAAGACGAACGCCCGAACACTCATTACCGGAAAGGAGAACGCCATGAGATCCCCGGACAGATTCAGAGGCTGCCTTGTCGGAGGAGCAGCAGGAGACGCCCTCGGCTACGCCGTGGAGTTCAAAAAAGAGGAAGAGATCTTCGGAACATACGGGCCCGCCGGGATCACCCGGTACGCGAACGGAAGAGGCCTCATTTCGGACGACACCCAGCTCACCATGTTCACGGCGGCGGGACTGCTTCTCGGGACCCCGGAATACTCCTCGGTCATCTTCGAGGGCTATCCCTATTTCCTCGCCGAAGCCTACCGCGACTGGTACCGCACCCAGACCGAGGAATACCCGCTCAAGCATCCCGCGGTGAAGCTCAGCGAGATCCCCGACCTGTTCTCGCGCCGCGCCCCGGGCAACACCTGCCTCTCCGCCCTCGAGACCTACGCCTCCGGCGGCGGATACGGATCCATCAAAAACCGCGTCAACCACAGCAAGGGATGCGGGGGCGTCATGCGGGTCGCGCCCATCGGACTGTACTTCTGCGATTCGCCCTTCTCCATCGAGGAAAGCGACAGACTGGGAGCGCAGGCCGCCGCCGTCACCCACGGGCATTCCCTCGGATTCCTGCCCGCCGCCGTCCAGTGCCACATCATCCGCAAGCTCGTCGAGAAGGGGGACACGGTCCGCGGCGCGGCGAAGGAGGCTCTCGACGTCCTCGGGGAGATCTATCCGTCGATCTTCCACCTCCCCCACCTGAAGCGCAGGATGGAAAAGGCCTTCTCCCTGGCCTCCGATCCGGGCGTGGAGGACCTCGCGGCGATCCGTCAGCTGGGCGAAGGATTCGTGGGGGACGAGGCTCTCGCCATCGCGGTCTATTGCGCCATCCGCCACGAGGACGACTTCGGCGCGGCGGTGACGGCTGCGGTCAACCACGGCGGGGACAGCGACTCCACCGGCTCGATCTGCGGCAGCATCATGGGAGCCCACCTGGGGTACGAGGCGATCCCTTCCTATTTTAAGAGCAATCTCGAACTGCACGATACCCTTCTCTCGCTGGCCGACGCCCTCTGCGGGGACGAGCACATGGTCTACTGGTCCCACCACGCGGAGATCGATCCGGAGGCCGGGCTCTTCGCTATGGTGCGCCGGGACTTCCCCGAGGGCCAGACCTACGCGGACTACCGGCGGGACGTGAAAAAATTCATCGCCCACGGGAATCCCGATCTCTCCCCCGAGAAGATCGCCGACATGCTCGAAAAGGCCGCCGGGACGGTCCGGGAAGCCTTCGACGAGAAGATCCCCGCAGCTGTGACGGCCGACGGGATCGCGTCCGCGGAGTGAGGGAAGATGGAACCTTATATCCGCAGGGTCCAGTATTACGAGACGGACATGATGGGCGTCACCCACCACGCGCGGTATCTCTGCTGGATGGAGGAGGCCCGGATCGACTTCATGGACCGGCTGGGCTTCCCCTACCGGAAAATGGAGGAGGAAGGCGTGCTCTCCCCGGTGAAGTCCGTCTCGGTGGACTACAAAAAGCCCTCGACCTTCGGGGACGAGATCGAAATCCGGGTGGAGATCGAATCCTTCACCGGGGTGGTGCTGACCATCCGTTACGACATGAGGGACCGGGAGGGGAACGAGATCTGCCGGGCCCGTTCGGAGCATGTGTTTCTTGACCGTGAGGGGCATATCGTACGGCTGAGGAGGGTCATGCCGGAATTCTGCGCGGCCATCGGCGGACTTCTGGCGGCTCAGGCCCCGAAAGCCCCGGAAGGCGGGGAAACCGAAGAAAAAACAGGGGATCCCGGAAGCCCCTGACAGGAATGGGAAAACAATTAATCAACAGTTTGTTAAAAATCTCTTCTGAAAAATCGGAAATGGAATTGACAGAAGAGCCGGTTCTGTGGTATAATGTCCCCGAACGGGACGTGCCGGGGCGGACAAGTGCGCAGTCTGCTCCGAACGATCCCGCATCGGCGGACGTTTTTGTCTGCAAACATTTTTACATGGAGGAAACCATGAAGAAAATCGCACTGCTCCTTCTCGCAGCCGCGATGATCCTCACCCTCGCCGTCACCGCTTCGGCTTATTGGGAACCCGAAGAAGCGTTCGGCGAAGTGAAGTTCACCATCGGCAAACAGTCCGTCGCGTGGAACGCTGACGGGACGATCACGGACGGAGAATACTACAAGGTCGAAATGCCGGCCGAGTGGATCTCCTACGCGATCAACGACAAT
>CACZNC010000057.1 GCA_902782445.1 uncultured Ruminococcus sp. | reverse complement strand
ATTTAGCTTTTACCCGCCGATCCGGGCCTGATTCACGCTCGTCATTTCGTAATACAGCCCTCGGCGTTCGAGCAGTTCCGCGTGGGTTCCGGTCTCGACGATCTTCCCGTCTTTGAAGACAAGGATCCGATCGGCCTTCATGATGGTCGTGAGGCGGTGGGCGACGACGATCAGGGTCTGTTTCCGCTCCCCGGGGCGTCCCCGGTGCAGATTTTCGATGGCCTCCTGGATCCTGGCCTCGGTCTCGTTGTCCACAGCGGAGGTCGCCTCGTCGAGGATCAGGACAGGCGTGTTTCGCAAGACGGCCCGCGCGATGGCAAGACGCTGTTTCTGCCCACCGGAGAGCCGCACGCCCCGTTCGCCGATCATCGTCTCATACTCCTCGGGCATCTGACGGATGAACTCGTCGGCGCAGGCGATCCGGGCCGCTTCATAGACCTCCTCGGGCTTCGGGGAGTCCACCCCGTATGCGATGTTGTCGTAGACCGACCCGTTGAAGAGGAACACGTCCTGGGGCACCAGCGAGAGATTCGCCCGCAGGGATTTGATCGTCGCGTGCCGGATGTCCTGCCCGTTCAGGGTGACGCGCCCGGATCCTGGCTGATAGAACCGTTCCAGCAGGGAGACGATGGTGGTTTTCCCAACGCCCGTCGCGCCGACCAGAGCCACCATTTCGCCGGGAGCCGCCCGGAACGACACGTCGTCGAGGACCTTCTTTCCGTCGGTATAGCCGAAGCTGACGTTCTCGAAGGCCACTTCGCCGGAGCCCGCGGGGATCTCCACGGCGTCGGGATCCTCTTTGATCTCGCTCTCCGTGTCGAGCAGCTCGCAGACCCGTTCCGCGCAGGCCGCAGCGACGTGAATGTCCTCCGCCAGCCGCGCCACGGTGGAAAGAGGACTGTAAAAGAGGCTCAGATACATGAAGAACCCGACGATGTCCGCCGTCGTCATAGCGCCCCGCATGGCATAGATCCCGCCCACCGCCATCACGATCACCGTACCGACGGAGGTCATGAATTCGACGGAGGGATGGTACATCGCGGCGTAGAAGTTCGCCCGGATGTTCACGTAGGCGTACTTTTTGCAGTAGTCCCGGAATTTCAGGGATTCCGATTCCTCGCGTCCGAAGGCCTGGATCTCCTTCATCCCCGAGAGATTGTCCTGGGTGTACCCGTTCAGTTCCGCCAGAACCTGCTGGTTGATCTTGAAGAGGGGGGCGACCTTCGTCACGAACAGCCGCGAGAGCCAGACGATGATCGGGACGGGGATCATGGTGAACAGGGCGAGCTTCCAGTTGATGGTGAAGATCATCACCGTCACCCCGATGATGACGAGCACGTTGGACGCGAGATCCGGGATCGAATGGGCGATCAGGACTTCCAGCTGGCGCGTGTCGTTGATCATGCGGGACATGATCTGCCCGGTCTGCTTGTCGGCGTAGAAGCGCAGGGAAAGGGACTGGAGCTTGTCGTAGCAGACTCGCGTCAGATTGGCGACGAAATTCCACGCCGCGATGTGCGCCTGCCACATGGCGAGGAACCGGAACAGCACCCGCACGAGGTAGGCCCCGAGAAGGATGGCGGCGTAGGTCAGAAGGATCCGCACCGACAGGGTGTCCGGGGAACCGAGAGCCGCGGTCAGACGTCTCACGGCTTCGGGCGTCACCAGATTGAGCAGCGATGCCGCGATCAGGGAGAGGATCGTGACGGCGAGATTCCCCCACCACGGACGCGCGAAGTTCAGCATACGTCGAAACATGCGCTTGTCACCTGCCTTATTCTGTGGGATGATTGGAGACGGACGGTATTTTCGCTGTCATACGGGGAAGTGAATCGGATCCGTTCCGGAGCGCGGAGGAGTCAAAGGAGGAGAGCACTGACCGTCACGCCTTGCGGTAGCCTTCCTTTTCGAGCCGCTCGTAGAGTTCCTTCGTCTTTTTCTTCTTCCTCAGAGACGGGATAAAGACCAGAGCTCCGACAACAAGAAGTGCCGCCGCCAGCAGAACATAGTCCACCCACCCGGGGACGGACTGTCCGAGCAGAACGCTCGTCGCGTGGAACTTCGCGAGCCCCTTCGCGTGGACGGAGTTTCCACCGTCGTAATCCGCGGAGAGGTTTTTCACTTCGAGGTTCTTCGAGACGAGGGCGGGGGAGGAGGCGTCGATATCCAGGGTCACGCCGTTCACGAGCAGGGCCTGGGTCGCTTCCACCGGCGCATTGGCCGTGAAGGTGCCGCCCAGCAGATTGACGCAGCGGCCGAGGATCGCGTTTTCGCCGGCCTCGATCTTCATGGACTTTCCGACGAAGGAGAAATCCGCCGCTTCGCTGTAAACGCCGTATTTCCCGGCCCGGACGGTGTAGTTCCCCTCGATCAGGCGGATCTTGTCCGTGCGGATCTGGTTGATGAGGTATATTCCGATCTCGCCCGCCTCGATGGTGAGGGAGCCGGAGCCGATGAATTTGACGGTCCCCGCGCAGGAGAGGCCGTATTTCGAGGCTTTGACGTAATTGTCCCCTTCGAGGATCACGGTGCAGTCCTTCGGCAGGCGCAGACCGTAGGGTTCGTCGGTCTCCACGCGCATACCGGAGAGGGTGAGCTTGTCGTAGCGGTTGGCCCAGTAGTAGCCGGGACCGCTTTCGTTTTTGTTGGCCGCCGCGATGTTGACGGTCTTGGTGATGACGGGATTCTCCGCGGCCGAGACCGGAAGGGCGGAGAAGAGGGGCAGGAGGAGGATCAGAGCGAAGAGCAGGGATAGAACGCGACGATTGCTTTTCATGAAAATGCCTTTCTTTCGGAAGGATCTTTGTTATAAAAGAGAAGAACGGGATTGCGGATTCAGCTCCGGTATTCGGGGATCAGCGTCAGCCGCAGGATCAGGGCGAGGGAGACGCCTGCTGAGAGATAGACCGGGGAGAGATCCGGCACGCCCCCCGCCGTCACGGAAGACCAGAGGGCGGAGAGCAGAAGACACGCCGCCGAGCCCGCGAGGGAAAGCAGGATCCGCACCGCCCGGCGTTTTCCCACGTCCCGTTTCCTTCCCCGGTCGAGAAGCGTGCGGAGCAGAAGCGGAACGATCACGACGAGAAACAGCGGTCCGACGAGGAGCAGGTATCCGAAGGTCATGTCCCCCGCCCAACGGACCGATTCTTCCGTCCGCGGGGCGAGCAGGCAAACAGAGAATCCCCAGACCACCGAGACCGCGAAAAGCGCCGCCCCCGTGAGCGCGAGGATCTTATTGATCTTCTCTTGCCGGGCGCGGTCCGCTTTCTTCCGCAGTCCCCGGAAAGTCAGGACCGAGAGGGCGGCGAGGACGGCGAGGGAGAGGGCGAAGGGGAGGTTCATTCGACGAGCACGTCCGCAAGGGAACGCTTCGGGACGAAATGGACGCCCGCCTTGTCGCGGAAATAGGCCGTGGAACCGTCCGCGGGGAGATCGCAGAGGAAGACTGTCTCGTCCGGGACTCCCAGCGCCAGCAGGACCACGGGGGAGAGCTTTTTCGGCAGTCTCAGCGCGACGGAAACCGCTTCCTTGTCGAAGGCCATGAGCATACACCCTCCGAATCCCTCTTCCGACGCCATAAGCATGATCGTCTGGGCGGCCATCCCGGCGTCAAACTGCGCGTGGGCCGGATCGGGCGTGACCGAAGTGTCGCAGCAGACGGCGATGAACGCGGTCGGATGGTGCCCCTCGGGAGGCAGGACGACGTCTTTCAAAAGCCCCGCCCAGTGCGTGTGGGAGAGGACTTCCTCCACCTCGTCCTTTTCCGATACGAGGCGGTATTTCAGCGGCTGGCGGTTGACGGCGGAACCGCAGAGGCGCGCGGTGTCGACAAGTTCTTTCAGGGTTTCGGGGCCTATGGGCTTCGACTCGTCAAAACTGCGATAGCTTCTGTTTTCGATGACAAGATCGCGGATCATCCGATTCATCCTCTTTTCGTTCGTTTTTTCCGTTTCATCCTATTATATGCGAAAGACCCGGGGAATGCAAGGCGAATTTGTGAAGTTTTGCGGATTCGGGGCAGGTTCTTGACAAAGCCGGGCATTTGTTTTATACTGGAGACGACAATCTGAATCCGAAAGGCGGCAGCGATTATGAAACTGAACGAAAAATTCGGACTTTGCGGCATCGACGACGAGCGGCAGCGGCGGGTCCTCTTCCCGGAGCGGGTGGTCCTGACAAAGGGAAACGTCAGAGGATCGGAGCATCTTACGGCATACAAGCCCGCGCAGGTGGCGATCTACGGATACCACGACCAGTGCGTGCTGGACAACAGGGATTCCGACGAACGCGCCGGCGTGCTGGTCGATTTCGGAAGGGAACTCCACGGCACCCTCACCGTCTCCGTCTGGAGCATGAACGCGGCTTATGCGGAGTACACCGTCCGGCTCGGCGAGAGCGTTTCCGAAGCCCTGACACCGGTCGGGGAGAAGAACGCCACCAACGACCACGCCAACCGGGACATAAAGACCGGTTCCGGCCCCTGGTCCTCCAACGAGACGAACGAGAGCGGCTTCCGCTTCGCGTGGGTGGAGCTGACGACCCCCGGCGTGTTCATGGAGATCCGCTGTGTGACGGCGACCCTCGTCTTCCGCGACATCGAATACCGCGGATCCTTCCGGTGCAGCGATCCCCTGCTCGATAAGATCTGGGACACCGCGGCCTACACCGTCCACCTCAATATGCAGCGATATCTCTGGGACGGGATCAAGCGGGACCGCCTCGTCTGGGCCGGGGATATGAACACCGAAGTGGCCACCATCCTTGCCGTGTTCGGCGAAAATCCCGTGGTGCCGAAATCTCTCGACCTCGTGCGGGACGTCACCCCCGAGGACGCCGCGATGAACGGGCTTTCCTCCTATAACCTCTGGTGGATGCTCTGCCACTGGGAATGGTACCGCGGCACGGGGAACTTCGCCTATCTCGCCGAACAGAAGGACTATATCCGCGCCCTTCTCCTGCGCTACGCACAATACGTGGACGAAAACGGTTCCGAGATCCTGCCGGAGGGACGCTTCTTCGACTGGCCAACCGCCAGCTACCCGGACGCCAAGCACGCGGGACTCCAGGGACTTCTCCGCATGGCTCTTCTGGGTGGGGGCGAGATGATGAAGGTCCTCGGGGAGAGCGACGCCGCCGAAACCTGCTTCCGCGCCGCAGACCGCCTCCTCGCCCACGTCCCGGACTATACCGGATGGAAACAGCCCGCGGCACTCCTCGCCCTCTCCGGCATCGTCGATCCGAAGACGGCTTATGAGACCTGCATCGGACCCGGCGGCGCGAAGGGACTCTCCACCTTCCTCGGCTACTACACCCTCTCCGCCATCGGCGCGGCGGGGAAGTACGCGGAGGCTCTCGACGTCATGCGGGGCTATTGGGGCAAAATGCTCGAGCTCGGCGCGACGACCTTCTGGGAGGACTTCGACGTCGACTGGGCGGAGGGAGCTACCGGCATCGACAAACTTGTCCCCGAGGGCGGGATCGATATCCACGGCGATTTCGGCGCCCACTGCTACGTCAAGCTCCGCCACAGCCTCTGCCACGGATGGGCGTCCGGTCCCGCTCCGTATCTCTCGAAGACCGTGCTGGGACTGTCCCCCATGAAACCCGGCTGCTCGGTCATGCGCTTCGATCCCCACCTCTCCGGCCTCGACTGGGCCCGCGGGACCTATCCAACCCCCTACGGCGATATCGAAGTCGAGATCACGAAGAACGGCGCGGACTGCAAGGCTCCCGACGGCGTGACGGTCGTCCGGGACTGACGGAAGGAGGATTCATTCTATGACTTTGCTCGAACGGTTTCTCAGCTATGTGAACGTCCCCACCTCCTCCGACGAGGGCTCCCACTCCGTCCCGACCGCGGAAAAGGAGTTCGTCCTTGCCCACAAACTCGCCGAAGATATGAAGGCCGTCGGGATCGCCGACGCGCACGTGGACGGACAGTGCTATGTCTACGGCCACCTCCCGGCGACGCCCGGATATGAGGACCGGAAGCGGATCGGCTTCATCGCCCACCTCGACACCTCCCCCGATTTCGCCGATTCCCCCGTAAACGCGCAGATCCGTGAGAACTACGACGGCGGGGATATCGTGCTCGGGAAGAGCGGCCGGGTCATCACGAACGCGAATTTCCCCCACCTGAGCTCCCTCGTCGGCAGGACTCTCGTCACCACCGACGGCATGACCCTGCTCGGAGCGGACGACAAGGCGGGGGTCAGCGAGATCCTCCACGCGATCGGGAAAATCGTCGAAAGCGGCGTCCCCCACGGACCGATCTCCGTCGCGTTCACCCCCGACGAGGAAGTGGGGACTTCCGCCGATCATTTCGATCTCGGGACCTTCGCGGCCGACTATGCCTACACCGTCGACGGATCCCGGGAAGGGGAAGTGGTCTACGAGAACTTCAACGCCTGTTCCGCAGTCTTCCGTGTGAACGGGTACAACATCCATCCCGGCGAGGCGAAGGGCAGAATGATCAACGCCTCCCTCGTGGCGATGGAGATCAACGCCATGCTCCCCTCCGCCGACATCCCGCGGCTGACGGAGGGCTACGAAGGCTTCTTCCACCTCACCGATATGAAGGGCGACTGCGAAAAGGCGGAGCTGCACTATATCGTCCGGGATCACTCGGCTGAACTTTTCGACGCCCGGAAGAACACCCTCCGTCACATCGAGAAGACGGTCAACGAGAAATACGGTCCCGGGACGGCGGAACTGACTGTCCGCGACTCCTACCGGAACATGGAGGAAAAGATCCGTCCCGTCTTCGAGGTGGTCGAGATCGCAAACGAGGCGACCCGGATGGCGGGGATCGAACCCCTGCACGACCCGATCCGCGGAGGGACCGACGGCGCGCGGCTCTCCTTCATGGGACTGCCCTGCCCGAACCTCGGCACCGGCGGATTCGCCTTCCACGGCCCCTACGAGCACTGCACCGTCGAGGGCATGGAAAAGGTCTCGGAGATCATCGTCAACATCGCAAAGCTCTGGGCGGAGCGGAAATAAGCTCCCGCCGCCGGAACACAGAAAAACCGCATCCTCCGCGTATGTGCAGGGGATGCGGTATTTTTCACGAAACCGGTTCTCGTCGGATCCGCCGCGGATTTACTCGGAGAGGCCGTCCAGAGCCTGGACAAGCTTGTCCATGGACTTGTTCCAGACCTTCTGGTTCTTCTGGATCATGGAGGCGATGGCTTCGGACTTGGCGTCGGCGGTCTTGCGGAAGAAGTGGTTGATATCGCCGATCTTGTTGGACCACTGAGCGGCGAAATCGATGGTGACGTTTTCGTGCACCAGCTCGATCATGCGGCCGGAGTCGGAGTCGCGGGTGAACTTGACTTTCAGAGCGATCTCATAGTAAGCGGGAGTGACGACCTTGAAGGATTCGGAGGCCAGCGCTTCGAGAACGGCGGAGATGCAGTCCGTGCCGCCGACGGTGACGGGAACGCCGAAGATCGTGCAGGAGTCGTGGATTCTCGTGTTGTAGTGAGGCTGTTCGACGTTCAGCTTCGGAAGCGGCAGGATCATGAAGTTGTCTTCCATGTCGCGGAGGTAGATCGGGGACTGGAAGAGCTTGTTGCAGGTCATCATGTACTGGCCGGCGCCGAAGTTCGTCATGATGGCGATGGAGTCGTCGGTCTCGGGGTTCAGCATCGTGCCGTCGTTGTTGAACATGAGGGCGTAATACTTGTCCCAGAACGCGTAGGTGCGCTCGTTGTCGAGGGTGATGTAGGGATGGCCGTCGTCGTCGCGGGAGGAGAAGTCGACCATGCAGCCCGCCGCCATGCCGTCCGTCGGGTCGATGGACTGAAGCACGAAGCCGAACTGGTCCTTGTTGTCCTTCTTGCCGTCCGCGTTCTTGTCGAGGTAGCCGCTTGCAGCGAACTCGGCCAGCTTGTCCATCGTCCATTCTCCCTCGTCCACGATGGCGTAGAGGTTGGTCTCGGGGAAGTAGTTGTTGAAGATGGTGGAGTTGACATAGGTGACGTACATGCCACCGGTGTAGCGGAGCGCGAGGTCGCCCGTCGCCCAGAAGTAGGTCTTGCCGTCGTAGGACATGTTCTTCATATAGCTGGTGCCCCAGTATTCGCGCTCAAAGTCGTTGTAGGGGAAGAGCTCCTGATTGTTCAGGTTGAGGAGCATGCCTTCGGAGGCGATGACGATGTTGTAGTACTGATAGCCGCCGAACACGTCGTAGTCCGCGGCGCCGGATTTCACAAGATTGCGGATGGTGTTGCCGTTTCCGCCGGAGTCGGTGCCGACGGTCGGCTCGTTGATGACGAAGTTGAGACGTTCCATGACGGTCAGGTTCCGGGAGTATACCGCGGAGTCGACCACTTCGCCGGTGTCTTCCTCAGCCCAGATGGAGAGCTCGGTGATATTGCCGTTCGCGCCCTCGGTGAGGAGGAAGTTGACGGCGCGTCCTTCGAAGTCCATGGTCTCCGGGAGTCCGTCGAGGAAGCGCGCGGTCTCCTCGGTCTCTTCTCCCAGATCGGCGGTGGGAGTCTGGCTGTTCGTCGGGTTGTTCTTCTGTTCGTCGGCGGCGTTTTCCGTGTTGGTGGAGCAGCCGGCCAAAGTAGCGCCTAGGAGAAGCGCTGCCAGAAGAACGGATAACGATTTCTTCATAGCGTTTGACCTTTCTGTAAATCGCGGGGTCCATGCTCCGCGTATATAGACATGCCATTTTAGCACATTTTCGGATCGGATGCAAGACGGAAGACGAAAAAAGTTATGAATTTACTGAGAACGATTCCCGCGTTTTCCGTTTATCGGTCCGTATTTGCGTGAATCCCGGGAGGGAAGAGAATATTTTTCCAATCCCCCCTTGTTTTTTCCCTCTTCCGGGTGTACAATAATAAAGAAGACCGCATTCCGTCCCGCACGGGGGAGAAAGGATCATATCATGCTCGAATCATTCGGTTTACAGCTCTTTTCCATCCGGAACACCATGAACACGGCGGAAAACATCCGCGAGAGCTTCCGCCGCATCCGCGAAATGGGGTATTCCTACGCCCAGACCGCCGGGTGCGCCGTCCCTTACGAAGAGTTCGGCCGCATCGCGCGGGAGGAGGGGATCGAAATCTGCGGCACCCACGACGATTTCGGCCTCATGCTCCGCGATCCCGGCGAGGCCATGAAGAACCACGAAGCCCTCGGGACCCGTCTCATGGGCATCGGCGGCTTTTTCGCGACCGATCCCGACGAGGTCTCCCGGTTCATTGAACAGGCCAACACCGTAGCCGCGAATATCGCCCCCCATGGGTTCAAATTCACCTACCACAACCACAGCCACGAGTTCATCCGCCTGAAAAACGGAAAGACCCTCATGGACATGCTCGTCGAAGGCCTCGATCCGGAGAACACCTCCTTTGTCCTCGACACCTACTGGGTCCAGCACGGAGGCGGGGACGTGCGCCACTGGATCGAAAAACTGGCGGGGCGGATCGACATTCTCCACCTCAAGGACATGGGCAGGAACGAAAACGGCCCCTACATCACCGAGATCGGAAACGGCAATCTCTGGTGGGAGGGGATCCTCGACGCCGCCGCCCGCTCCGGGGTGAAGTACTACGTCGTGGAACAGGACACCTGGCCGGGCGATCCCTTCGATTCCGTGAAGAGCTCCGCCGAATACCTCAAAAAGAATTTCGTGAAATAAACTCCGGGATCCATCATGCCGCCGTGATCCCCCGCGGCGGTGTTTTTGCGCGGAAAAGGAGGAACAGATGAACAAGAATGCCGAATACCTGACGGGAGAAAAAGCCGCGGCCGGTTCGAATCAGGCGCTGAAGCTCTTCGAGGACTACCGCGAGTACGCCGAAATGGAGCACCTCTACAACGCGGCCATCCGTCAGCTCACCATCAAATTCGAGATCCTGAACGACGAGTTCAAGGTCAAATACGAGCGGTCCCCCATCCATCACATCGAATCCCGCGTCAAGACCGCGGCGAGCATCGTCAACAAGCTGCTTCTGCGCGGAGCGGAAATCTCCCCCGCCTCGGCCCGGGAGAACATCAACGACATCGCCGGGGTCCGGGTGGTCTGCTGCTACATCGACGACGTGTATTCCGTGGCGGACATGCTTCTGCGGCAGTCCGACATCCGGCTCCTCCGGGAACAGGATTACATCAAGGAGCCGAACTACAACGGATACCGCTCCCTCCATCTCGATATCGAACTTCCGATCTACCTCTCCGAGCGGACCGAAATGGTCAAGGCGGAGGTCCAGATCCGGACGGTGGCCATGGACTTCTGGGCGAGCCTCGAACACGATCTGCGGTACAAGTCCGACCGGGAGATCCCGCCCGGAATCGGCTCCCAGATGCTCTCCTGCGCCAACGAGATCGCCGCCATTGACCGGCAGATGCAGCAGATCGCGAAGCAGATCCAGGCGATCTGAGCGGGGAGGACACCATGGACGATAATAACGCCGTCAAAGTCTCCGCCGCCCTGATCTGGGAAGGGGAGCGGTTCCTCGTCTGCCAGAGACCGGAGGTCAAAAAGCGCGGACTGCTCTGGGAGTTCGTCGGAGGGAAGGCAGAGCCGGGGGAGACCGGGGAAGAAGCCCTCGTCCGGGAGTGCCGGGAGGAGCTAGGTATCACCGTGCAGCCGGAGCGGGTCTTCATGGAAGTGACCCACGAATACCCCGACCTCACCGTCCGCCTGACTCTCTACACCGCCCGCATCCGCGAGGGAACGCCGACCCTCCTCGAACACAACGCCATGAAATGGATCCGCGTCGAGGAGGCGGAGGAACTGGAATTCTGCCCCGCGGACGTCGAGATCCTCGCGGCGATCCGCAGATATGCCGGAAACGTGCTCCGGTTCGGGGAGGATGGCACGCGGGTCCTTCTGCCGGGATCCGGGGAAGTCCGCTCCGTCGTCTGGCTCCACGAGGATTTCGAGACGGCCTGCCGGATCCGGGAACTCATGCGGGTGAAGGATGCCGCGCTGGCCCTCATTCCGGGGACGGACTGGGACGCCGATCTCTCTCCCTGGCCCGCTCCCGGCGTGTTCGGCGGATCCTCCGGGTTTTCGGGCGGAGCGGGGAAGCACCTCGAAACCCTCGCCCGCGATTGGATCCCCGAAGCCGAATCCGCCCTTTCCGAAGCCGGAAGACCCCTCGTCCGGGTGATCGCCGGGTACTCGCTGGCGGGGCTCTTCGCGCTGTGGGCCGCGGCGGGATCCGATCTCTTCGACGCCTCAGCCGCCGTGTCCGGGTCCTTCTGGTACGACGGGTTTGCCGAATGGTTCCGGGGGCGGGAGATCTCGGCGAAGTTTGTCTATCTCTCCGTCGGGGATAAGGAAAAGAACGCCCGCAATCCCCGGATGGCGAAGGTCGAGGAGGCGGGGGAGGCCATTCTCACCGGGCTGAAAGAAAAGGGGATCCCCGCGGTGTTCGAGAAGAATCCCGGCGGGCACTTCCGCGACGTCCCCGAACGGATGGCCCGGGGGATCGACTGTACCCTTTCCGCGCTGTACGGGAACTGAGAAAGGAGAAACCCTATGCTGTTCATCGAATACCCACCCTGCTCCACCTGCAAGAAAGCCAAAGCATGGCTGACGGAGGCGGGAGCGGACTTCGACTCCCGCAATATCAAAGAGCAGAACCCGACGGAAGAGGAACTCCGGCTCTGGCACCAAAAGAGCGGCCTGCCCCTCAGACGTTTCTTCAACACCTCGGGACTGCTCTACAAATCCCTGAATCTGAAAGAAAAGCTGCCCTCCATGAGCGAGGACGAAATGTTCTCCCTTCTCGCCTCGGACGGGATGCTCGTGAAGCGTCCGATCCTCTTGACCGATACGGCGGTGCTCGTCGGTTTCCGGGAGGCGGAGTGGGCGGAGGCTTTGCGGTAAGTTCCCCCGAAAAATCGGTCCTTCATGTTGAAAAAACCTCTCCGATGTGGTACAATACGGATAACGCAGCACCGTATTCTTCCGCGTCAGGGAGGTTTTTCCATGAAGAAACTGCCGTACCGCAATCCCGTCTCCGTCGCCGCGCACCGGGGGAACGCGAAGTTCTTCCCCGAGAACACGATGGCCGGGTTCAGAAACGCCGTGACCCTCCGCCCGGACATGATCGAGCTCGATCTGCACATGACCGCCGACGGCGAGATCGTCATGATGCACGACCACCGCGTCGACCGCACCACGGACGGGAAAGGGCTGATCCGCGAAAAGACCCTCAAAGAGATCCTCGCCCTCGACGCCGGAAGCTGGAAGGGGGAGGAATTCCACGGGGAGCGTGTCCCGCTCTTCGAAGAATTTCTCGATTTCATGCGGGAGTATCCCGAGATCATGCTCAACGTCGAACTGAAGGACTATCCCGCCGACTCCGGGGCTTTCGCCTACGCTTCCGCCGAAAAAGCCATCGCCCTGATGGACAGGTACGGCGTGACGGAGAAGAGCACCGTCAACACCTGGAGCGGAGAACTGAACGAATGGATCAGCGAAAAGTACGGACCGGACCTCCGCATCCACGCCTATCACCCCCAGGAACTGATGGGGCGGAACCAGAAGCGGTTCGTCTACGATTACGCTTACTGCGTCTGCCTGTTCAGTACCTGGGACGGCACGAAGGTGGTCCCGAAGCGGATGTTCGATTTCGCAAAGTCCTATGGGGTGGAGCCCTGGGTCTACTATCCCGTCGACACGCCGGAGGTCTACGATCAGTCCATCGAAAACGGCGCGGTGCTCTTCACCTCGAACGATCCCGCCTGGGCTCTCGATTACCTGCGGGGCAAGGGCCTGCACGACTGAGAGGAGGAAACTATGTCAGTTGTCACCATCGTCGGCGCGGGCATGATGGGATCCGCGCTGGCTTTTCCCGCCCGGGAGAACGGCCACGAAGTCCGGCTTGTGGGGACCCACCTCGACCGGGAGATCATCGAAACATGTAAGAGGACCGGACGTCACCCGAAGTTCGAGCGCGATTTCCCCGCCGGGATCCGTTATTGTCATATCGAAGAAATGGAGGACGCGCTCTCCGGGGCGGATCTTGTGATCGGGGGCGTGTCCAGCTTCGGCGTCGACTGGTTCGGGGAGCACGTCCTGCCCGCCGTACCGGAAGAGACCCCCGTCCTCACCGTCACAAAAGGCCTGTTCGACACCCCGGACGGGAAACTGCTCACCTATCCCGCGCTCTGGGAGGCGAGGCTGGCCGAACGGGGACTGAAACGGAATCTCAACGCCGTCGGCGGGCCCTGCACTTCCTACGAGCTCGTCGCCCACGATCAGACCGAAGTCGCCTTCTGCGGGCGGGATCCCGGGACCCTCGAAAAGATCCGCTCCATCATGGCGACGGACTATTATCATATCAGCCTGTCGACCGACGTCACGGGGATCGAGAGCGCGGTGGCCCTGAAAAACGGGTACGCCCTCGGCATCGCCCTCACCATCGGACTGAATCGCCGCCGCTTCGGAAAGGATTCGGTCCTGCACTACAATTCCCAGGCCGCGGTCTTCGGACAGGCCGTGCGGGAGATGGCAAAACTGCTGGCGATGCAGGGAGCGGGGACCCTCGACAACCTCGCCGTCGGAGCGGGAGACCTCTACGTCACCGTTTACGGCGGGCGGACAAGGCTGGTTGGGATCCTGCTCGGGGAGGGCATGACCCCGGAAGAGGCGAAAGCGGAGCTCAAGGGCGTGACCCTCGAATCCCTCGTCGTCGCCGCCCGGGTCGCCCGCGCCGTGAGAGTCCTCGCGGAGAAGGGAAAAGCCGATCCCGCCGAATTCCCCCTCCTCTTCCACGTGGACGCCGTCCTCTCCGGGGAATCCGACGCCGAACTCCCGTGGGAGAAGTTCACCTTCCGCACGTTCTGATCCCCGGCGTCACTTCCCCTTTTCCGGCTTTTCGAATCCGTGGATGAAGCCCGTCACGTCCGAGGAGCAGAGATCGCCGCCGATGACGCGGTTCCGCCACAGGATCACGTTTGCCATCACCGTTCCCTTGTAGTTCGGATAATTCGTCACGGCGAAGGTGTAGCGGGTCACTTCCTTGCCCTTGTACTTCGAGAGGTCGAGGCCCTGTCCCCGCTGGAGCTCGTTGTAGGATTTCATCACCTTGTCGAATTCCTGCGGGATGCGGATCTTCATCTCCTCCAGCGGCTCGGGCTCCACCTCCCAGCCGAACTGGGCGAGGAAGGAGATCACGTCGTCCTTCGTCTTGACTTTGTTGTATTTGATCGTCTCTGTCGCCGCCGCCACCGCTTTGGTGGACGCGGGCACGTATTCCGGCACGCTGAGGACCACCGCGCAGAGCACGGCCAGCGAGACGGCGATGATCCCGAAGAATTTCAGCGTATTCGCGCGGACGGTACAGATAAACATGGGACCCCTCCGGTTCTTTGAGTTATTCTTGCCGATCCATCCTTATGCGCGCTCCCCCCTTTTGAGAACCGGGGAAGGGAGGAGGGGAGGATTTCCCGCGCCAGATCAAAAACCGGTTCGGAGGAAACCGTATGTTTGAACACGTCGAAAACATCGTGGGCCTCTGCGCCTGCGGAAAAGAACACGCCCTGCTCACCGAGGAATGCGCAGTCTCGAAAGAGGCGGAGCGCCTGATGAAGGAATACCTCGATAAGAAGGGATTCGTCCGTCCCGCCGTCGTCGCCGACGAGAATACGAAGAAATACGCGGACCGTCTGCTCGCCCTTTTCCCCGCTTCTCTTCACGCCGTAGCCGGGAATGCGCACGCGACGGAGATCTTCACGGCGGAGGTCGGCGGATTCGTTGAGCGCGAAAAGCCGGACTGCCTGATCGCCTGCGGGTCCGGGTCGGTCCACGACATCGTCCGCTACGTCGCCTGCGAAAAGAAGCTCCCGTTCATCTCCTATCCCACTGCCGCCTCCGTGGACGGATTTGTCTCGGGGGTCGCCGCCATGACCTGGCACGGACAGAAGCTGACCTTCCCCTCGGTGCCGCCCGTAGCAGCATTCGCCAATCCCGAGGTGTTCGCATCCGCCCCCGGGAGACTCCTCGCGTCCGGGGTGGGCGACGTGCTCGGGAAATACGTCTCGCTCTTCGACTGGCGCGTCTCGAACATCCTCACCGGCGAATGGATGTGCGAAAAGCTCTTTTCCCTCGAGAGCGAAGCAGTGAAAGGCGCCGTCGAAGCTCTCTCGAACCGCGGGACCTGCGGGGAGGAGGAGTACGCCGCGAAGGTGATGAACGCTCTCTTGATCTCCGGCCTCGTGATCCAGCTTTCGGGCAATTCGCGCCCCGCCTCGGGAGCCGAGCACCACCTCTCCCACCTCTGGGAAATGCGGCGCATCAACGGCAAAAACGACGGTCTGCACGGCGAACAGGTGGGGGTCGGACTGCTCCTCGCCATGCGCCGGTACGAACGCGCCCTCCGGGAGGGGATAGACTATGAACGCCTCGCCGCAGTCGATCCCGCGAAGGTCATGGACCGGAAACTCCTTGAACCCGTTTTCCGCGATCTCACCGACGGGATCATAAAGGAAAACATGCCGGACGGCACCCTCGCCTCTTCCAGCCTGAACCGGATCTCCCTCCGCCCCTCCACCGACCGGGAACTGCGCGACGCGGCCGCCGAAGTCCTTCCGCCCTCCGAGGAAGCGGAGAGACTCCTGAAACTGGCCGGGGCACCCGTCACGCCCGCGGAGATCGGACTCGATCCCTCCGAAGAATTCGCGGCAAAATCTCTGCGGTTCGCCCCCTACGTCCGCGACAGGATGACGATGCTCAAAGCACTCGACGCCGCGGAGATCGATCTTTCCTGACAGAAGGATCCGAACCCGGCAAACCGAAAAAACCGGCCGGGCCTTCGCGGACGAATCGAAAGACCGGGAGACCGGACGACACAAGAATGATCTGAAACGGAGCGGGAAGTGGAAGCGAGCAGGGAAACGAAAGGCGGACTGATCCGCGATTTGACGACGGGGAGCGTACCGGGGACTCTTCTGCGGTTCTCGATGCCGCTCTTCCTCTCGGGCCTGTTGCAGATGGTCTACAATATGGTGGACATGGTCGTCGTCGGGAAATTCGTCGGCACGGAGGGCCTGTCCGCGGTGGCCATCGGCGGGGAAGTGCTCCAGCTCATCACCTTCGTGGCGATGGGATTTTCGAACGCCGGACAGATCCTGATCTCCCGCTACGTCGGCGAGGGGAGGCGGGACAAGGTCGGCGAGATGGTGGGGACGCTCTTCACGCTGCTCACGACCCTCGCCCTTGTGATCACCGCGGTCTTCCTCTTCTCCTATCAGGGGATCATGCGCTGGCTGAACACCCCGGAGGATATCTGGGAGTTCACCCGTCAGTACAGCGTCACCTGCGTCTGGGGGACCGTCTTCATCTACGGCTACAATCTGGTCTCGGCGATTCTGCGCGGAATGGGCGACTCGAAGCACCCCTTCCTGTTCATCGCCATCGCGTCCGTCATCAACATCGTTCTCGATGTGATCTTTGTCTGGCCCCTCGGCATGGGACCTCTCGGCGCGGCTCTGGCGACGGTGATCGGGCAGGCGGTCAGCTTCCTCTTCGCCCTTCGGCTGCTCTACCGCAACCGGGAGCAGATCCGCTTCGACTTCAAACCCGCCCATTTCCGGCTCTACGGCGAAACGACCCGCTCCCTTCTCGCCCTCGGGATCCCGATGGTGATCCAGTCGGCGGCCGTGACCTTCTCGATGCTCTTCGTCAACTCCTACGTCAACACCTACGGCACAGTGGCGGTGGCGGTGACGGGGGTGGCGCGGAAGCTGGAGAGCATGATCGGCGTGGTCTCCCAGGCGATCTCCTCGGCGGGCGGCGCGATGATCTCCCAGGCCCTCGGCGCGAAGAAGACCCACCGCGTCCCCCGTGTCGTCCTCACCGCGCTTTGGGTGGTGGCGATCCCGGCGGGGATGTTCGCCGTCGTCACGATCTTCCGCCCGGAATGGCTCTTCGGCCTGTTCTCCGACGATCCTGCCGTATTGAACATGGCAATCACCTACATCCCCGTCGCGCTGGTGCAGTATCTCGGAGCGACGCTGAGACCCGCGAGCTTCGCCCTCATCAACGGCTCCGGCAATTCGAAGCTGAATCTGGCGGTGGCCCTGCTGGACGGCATCGCGGCGCGGATCGGGCTTGCCCTTCTGCTCGGCGTGGAGCTCGGCATGGGGATCCTCGGATTCTGGTACGGAAACGCCCTCGCCGGACTGGTGCCCTTCCTGATCGGGAGCGTGTATCTTGTGTCGGGGCGGTGGAAGGTGCCGAGGAAAGCCAGAAGTTAGGTTTTTATACTATATTCCTTCCATAAAGCTGTCTTCATGGGTTTTGATCGCTCTCCGTAGAATGCGAACGGCCTTGCCGTGAGCTCGCGAAGGATAACCCTGATATGGTTGGATGACTATA
>CACZNC010000056.1 GCA_902782445.1 uncultured Ruminococcus sp. | reverse complement strand
TGGGGGTCAACCGTCCGAAATCATGATCGTTTCACGTGAAACACTCCTCAATTTCGGCCGCTGCACATTTCATTTCGCCTCCACGCTGTCATTCTGAGCATCAGCGAAGAATCTCCCAACTTCAAGGCCAACCCATCCTCTGCGTGCGGAGATTCTTCGTCGCAGGCTCCTCAGAATGACACAGAAAAGCGGAACGCAAGGGGTCAGCCGCCCTGAATGAAAAACTGTTTCACGTGAAACATCATCCCGGCCGCCCGCACTCTGTCCCCTTTCAATGCGCGCCTGAATCTCCGGCGGAGCCCAGCACGACTGCGTCGGTGCGTCAGACATTGTCTGCGCATGTTTCAACTGCACGTCGGAGACCGCGCGAGGTTGACTTCATGTTTCGGCTCGTCGTTTCTGAATCTGTTCAAACGCGCGGGGATCGCCCAATCTATCGGCTTCAAGACCGCGCGTCCCGACGCCGACTCCTTTTCCCTCAAATCACCCCCGAAAATCCCAAGCAAAACTCCCCCCCGGCCCCAATCATTCCTCATTCATAATCACTCATTCCTCCCTCCTCACTCGTTTAACTTTCAAAATCCCCTTGACATTCCCTCCCTTTTGTGCTATACTGTCCCGCGAACAAACGCAGGGGTGCTGATTGCTGAGACGCCGTCCGGGGACTTTCCGTTTCCGGGGGCGAACCCTTTACCTGATCCGGGTAATGCCGGCGTAGGGAGCTCAACATAGGAGGATCCGTCCGGCCGCCGTCTGGCAGAATGACCGGAAGAATCCCTCCGCCCGCGGTGTTTCATCGCGGTTTTTCTTTTTTGAGCGGCGCGGAATCGCTGCGCGGATGTTCAAAAATCTCAGGAAAGAAGGTTTTTCCCATGTCCGAACCGAAAACAAATGCCGGGCCCTCCCGGATCCGCACGCTCGTCGAATGCGCTCTGATGGTCGCTCTGGCGGTGGTGATCGATCTCATCCCCATGCCGAAGTGGCCCAACGGCGGATCCGTCTCCATCAAGGTGATCCCCCTGATCTTCGTCGCCTACCGCCACGGCGTCAAATGGGGCCTCGGGTCCAGTTTCGTCTTCTCCATCCTGACCATGCTGTTCGGGATCTCCGAGCCGCCGGTCTCGAATTTCGCCTACTACGCCGCGATGATCCTGCTCGACTATGTCCTCGCCTACACGGTGATGGGACTTGCCGACCTCTTCGCGAAGCCCTTCGGGAAGCATAAACTCGTCGGCTACGGCATCGGGGCTGTGTGCGTGAATCTGCTCCGCTTCCTCTGCTCCTTCCTCTCCGGCTGGATCGTCTGGGGCGTCTACGCGCCGGAAGGTCAGCCCGCCTGGCTCTATTCCCTCCTCTACAACGGCGGGTACATGCTCCCGAACGCGGTCCTCTGCGCGATCGTGATCGTCCTGCTCTGCGCCTTCGTGAACCCGAAGACCCTCAAGCCTACGAAATAAACCGCAAGCGCGCCGCTCCCTTCCCGCTTTCCCGGGATCCGGGCGGCGTCCGATTTTTGATCCGACCGAACGAGGTGCATCATGACAACCGGTATTTCGACCAGTTTCGCCCCCACCGCCGACGCCGCCCGTGAAACCCTCTCCCGCCTGCGGGTCCTCGGATACGACCGGGCAGATTTACAGTCCTTCGTGAACACGGAAAACGACTGGTTCTCCCTCCCCGCCTCCGCCTTTGCCCGGGCCTGCGAAATGGTCCGCCGCGCCGCCGCCGACTGCGGAATGGCCTTTTCTCAGACCCACGGTCCGTGGCGGTTCCCCCCGCGGGATTTCACGCCGGAGGACCGGGCCGAACGCTTTGACAAAATGGTCCGCTCTCTCGAAGGGACCGCCGCCGTGGGAGCTCCCGTCATGGCGATCCACAACATCATGCCCTTCGGAACGGAAGCGGATCCCGAACCGGAGCGCTTTCTCGAACTGAACCGGGAGTTCTTCTCCGCCCTGCTGGCAAAGGCGAGGGAATACGGGGTGGTCGTCGCCCTCGAAAACATGCCCTTCCCGCGGCTGACCCTCTCGACGCCGGAACAGGTGCTGAACTTCGTGCGGGAGTTTTCGGATCCCTTCTTCCGCGTCTGTCTCGACACGGGGCACGCCGCCGTCTTCGGGCTGAATCCGGGGGACGCCGTGCGGCAGATCGGGGCAGAATATCTGGCCTGCCTGCACGTGCACGACAACGACGGGCGGCACGATTTCCACTGGCTCCCCTATTTCGGCGTGATCGACTGGACGGATTTCTCCCGGGCTCTCGGTGAGATCGGTTTCTCCGGCACGCTGTCCCTGGAGACGAACGTCCGGGGCTCGATCCCCCCCGGCGCGCGGGAGATGTATGAAGCCGGACTGGCCCGGACCGCGCGGGCTCTGGCGCAGAAAACGAATTGATCCGAAGCCGCAAAAAAGCCTCCCGAGGGGTTCGAGAGGCTTCTTTTTATATTATTATCGCTCTAAAAAACTAACTATATGGGTTTCGATCGCTCTCCGTAGAGTGCGAATGATCTCCGTGCTCAACTTGTTGAGCGGATGAGCATCGCGAACGATAACTCTGATAAGGTTGGATGACTATATAGGTGTGCCAGGGTTCAACCGCAATTAATTGGTATAGCCATGTCCTACCCCCAATTGAAGTTCTTGCCGCTGAACTTGTTCAGCAGGGCTTCATTTCAAGAAGCCGCGTAACTCCTTAGAATGCCTATTATTTCGTCGTTCTCTTGTACTGCGGGCCGTAGTTGGCGCAGGCTCTGTAATCGGCTCCTTCGGGGTCCATGCCGAAGAGGTTCCACGCGGCGGGACGGAAGATCTTCTCCTCCGGGACGTTATGCGTGGCGACCGGGATCCGCAGGATGGAGCAGAGCGTGATGAGGTCCGCGCCGATGTGGCCGTAGCTGATCGCGCCGTGGTTCGCTCCCCAGCAGTTCATGAGGTCGTAGGCCGAGCGGAACGCGCCCTTGCCGGTGATCCTGGGCGTGAACCAGGTGCAGGGCCACGTGTAGTCGGTGCGCTTCCAGAGGATGTCGTTGACTTCGTCGGGCAGAGCGACGGTCCAGCCTTCCGCGATCTGGAGGACGGGTCCCTGTCCCTGCACGAGGTCGAGGCGGATCATGGTGGCGGGCATTTCGTACTTCGTCACGAAGCGGGAGGAATAGCCGCCGCCGCGGAAGTAGCCGAGGTCCGCCGGGTTCCACGTGGTGGCCGCGAGGATCTTGTCGGCGTCCTCTTCGGTGACGTTGAACCACTGCTTGATGAGGTGCTCGCCGGTCTTCGGGCACACCGCTTCGCCGGAGGCGTCGAGGCAGGCCGCGCCGGAGTTGATGAGGTGGATGAAGCCGTCCGCGTCCTTGGAGTGGCCTTCGATCTCATAGCCGGTCGCCTTCTTCACGGCCTCGCCGGACCAGTAGGTGCGGACGTCGGCGAAGATCTGGGCGCGGTTGGTGAGGAGCTTCATGAAGAGCATTCCGAGACCGTTCAGCACGTCGTTCTCGGTGGCAAGGATATAGGGCTCGCGGATGCCGTCCCAGTCAAAGGAGGTGTTGAGCAGGGCTTCTGCGAAATCGCAGTTCGGATAGAAGTCCGTCCACTGACGCTGGCCCTGGAAGCCCGCGGCGATGGCATTGTGGCCGACCATTTCCTCTTCGCGTCCCTTCGGGAGGTTGGGATTGCCGTTCATGAGGTCCTTGATGATGACCATCATCTTGACGACGAACTCCCACTGCTCGTCCTTGATCTCGCGGGTGTTCTGCAGTTCGGGCGGGTTCTTGTCGAAGCCTTCGGCGCACTTCGCTTTGGTCCATGCCATGGCCTTTTCGAATTCGGCCTTGTCGTAGATCTCCTCGGTCATGCGGCGGACGATCTCGACCTCGTCGACGGACTCGACTCTCATGCCGAGGTATTCCTCGATGAACCGCGGGTCGATGATGGATCCGCCGATGCCCATCGTGACGGAGCCGATCTGGAGGTAGCTCTTGCCCCGCATGGTGGCCGCCGCGACTGCCGCCCGGCCGAACCGGAGGAGCTTTTCGCGGACGTCGTCCGGGATGGAGGTGTCGTCGGCGTCCTGGACCTCGTGTCCGTAGATGCCGAAGGCCGGCAGACCCTTCTGGGCGTGGGTGGCGAGGACGGATGCGAGGTAGACCGCGCCGGGACGCTCGGTGCCGTTGAAGCCCCAGACCGCCTTGATGGTGTTGGGATCGGTGTCCATCGTCTCGGAGCCGTAGCACCAGCAGGGGGTGACGGTGAGGGTGATGTCGACGCCCTCCCGGCGGAACTTGTCGGCGCAGGCCGCGCTTTCGGCGACACGTCCGATGGTGGTATCGGCGATGACGACCTTCACGGGCTCGCCGTTGGAATAGCGGAGGTTCTCCTCGAAGAGCTTCGCGGCGGACTTGGCCATGTTCATGGTCTGGTCCTCGAGGGACTCGCGGATCTTGAGCGCGCCGCGGCGGCCGTCGATGGTCGGGCGGATGCCGATGACGGGGTACTGGCCGATCAGTCTGGATTTTGCCATATCGGAATGTCCTTTCAGAAACAGAATTTTCGGTGGAACAGATTTCCATACACGGTTATTATACCAGAAATCTGACGGAATTTCAAGCCTCTGCCGAGGGATTTTTGAGAAACAGGCACAAAGGGAGTGGCAAAGGGAGTGGCTAGCGGCTAGTGGTTAGTGGCTAGTAGAACGTCCTCACGAAATTAGGAATGAGGAATGGGGAATTTTCAGCTTAACATCACAGCACAGGTTTTGCGCTAAGCCGTGCCGAAAGTTTTGATTCTACTGATTTCAAAGACGCGCGGCTCTCCGGGCCGGATCAGCTTTTCAGTTTGTCAGTCACCTGCGGGAAACGCGGGTCGAAGGTGAACAGCTTATCGAGGAGCTTTCCGGACAGGGCGATGATGGGGGCGTTGACGGCGGTGATGACGACGGTCCCGACGCCGAAGCCGTGGAATCCCCCCGTGAGGAAGAAGGACAGGGCGGCCGAGAGCACGAACATCGCGATATCGTTGCAGAGCTTGACCCGGTTGACTTCGAACCCGAAGCGGTCCGCGATCTCCCGCACGAGGAGCTCGTAGATCTGGACGGGCCAGTCCGTGCGGAAGACGAAAGCGATGGCGATGGCGGTGAGGATCACCCCGGCGGCGAAGGCTGCGATCCGGGCGGGCATCGTCTCATAGGGAGCGTTCCCGCCGAGCACGAGGAACCAGAGGTCGATCACGCGCCCCGCGATCACGGCGGTCCCGAAGGAGAGCAGATACCGCCAGCGGAACCGCCCGACGGCCAGGCACATCCCGAGCAGAAGGAGCGCCTGCCACGCGTACTCCGCCCTGCCCTGCGTGAACCAGGGAAAAACGCCGCGGAGGGCATAGTGGAGGATATACGGCGGCGCGGCGATCATGGACAGTCCGAAGTCGGCTTTGGTGCAGAGGCAGACGCCGAGGGAGCATACGACGATGCCGATCACCCAGGCGAGCTCGTTCATTTTGGATATCTTTCTGGATTTCATGTTCATGCCTTTCGGGGGAAAATGGATTCGGGGCGGCACCCGCGCGCGAAAAAAGGCCGGGCGTTTTCCGTTCGGAAGAAAACCCAGCCTGTCCGCGGCGTGTCCGGCCGTCGGTAGTTCTACTGCGTTTCGGGGGATATGGGACCGGGGGATCGGGGGATTTACAGTCTTTCAAACCACACGTTGCGGTAGGAGACCGGGTCGCCGCCGTGGCACTGGAGGAGCAGGGGACCTTCGGCAACGCGGTAGTCCGTCACGCCGCCGGGGGTGTTCCGCGTCAGCTCGACGTTGTTCTGGACGCAGATGCCGTTCTGCACGAGGGTCAGAAAGCCGTTCTTCACGATCTCGCCCTTCTCGTCGAAGCGGGGCGCGCGGAAGTAGATGTCGTAGGTCTGCCATTCGAGAGCGGGCTTGCAGGCGTTTCTCAGGGGCGCGAACAGGGAGTAGATCGCGCCGCAATCGGAGTAGTCCACGTCCTTCTTGCCCCAGCAGTCGAGCACCTGGATCTCGTAGCATCCGTGCACGTAGACGCCGCTGTTGCCCTTGCCCTGTCCGCTGGCCCACGGCATGTCGGGTTCGCGCCACTCCACGTGGATATGCGCGTCGCGGTAGGTCTCCTTCGAGATGATGTCGCCGCTCGTGACCGTCATGATCCCGTCCTCGACCTTCCAGCCGATGGGGGATCCGTCGCGGTTCTGCCATTTGTCCGTTGAGGTTCCGTCGAAAAGAATCACTTTTTCCATATCCGTTTTCCTTTCGTGTATCCCGGAATTGAGGGTTCGGGGGCTTATCCCTTTCCGCCTCCATTATAAGGCCTCCGCCGCGAAAAAACAAGGGGGTCGGGCAAATCTCCCGCAAAAAAAGGAGGACGAAGCCGAAGCTCCGCCCGCCAAACGATGGGGAAATCCGACGGTGGATCCCCTTATACCTCTTTCTTTTCGGGAACGATCAGGCCATAGCTGCCGGCGTTTCTCTTGTACACCACGCAGGTCGCCCCGGTGTCCGCGTCCTCGAACGCATAGAAGGCGTGTCCCAGCAGGTTCATCTGCAGGATGGCCTCCTCGGGAGTCATGGGTTTGAGCGCAAAGGACTTGACGCGGATATCGAAGACGCCCTCTTCCTCGACGGGTGCCTCCGTTCCGGCGATCGCCGCCTCAGCCGCCGCGAAGGAGGATTTCATCCGCTTTTCCAGTCTGGTCTTGTTCTTGCGGATCTGGCCTTCGATGACGTCGATGGAACGGGTGACGGCGGTCTTGTAGTCCGAGCTCGTCTCCTCCCCGCGGAAGAGCGTGCCGCCGACGGTGATGGTGATCTCCGCACATACAGTATCGCGTACCTTCCGGAATGTGACCGCGGCGTCGGCGCCCCTCGGGAAGTACCGGTCGAATTTGGCCAGCTTCTTCTCGACGAACTCCTTCATGTCGTCGCTTACAGTAACCTGTCTGCCGATAATGTTGGTGTTCATGATCCTACCACCTTTACAGGAATTTGCCGGAAACGGAGGATCCCCCGCCCTCCGGCGATCTTATTATACCACATCCGCGGCCCCCATGTGTGGACGATTTGTTAATGTTTACAGTGCGCGGGCATTTTTCACTCCGTTTTTCGTCAATTTCCACGGCGGAAGGGGGTGGAAGCTCCGTCCGGTCACTTCCGGGCAAAAATGTTCCAAAATTGGAACGATCCTGTGAATTCACAGTTTCACAGTGTGAAAAATGTGCGTTTTCGGGTTTCTATACAAAAACTTATCGTCCGGAATGATTTCTTTTTGTGCAGAAAAAAGTTGACACCGTCCCTGTTTTCATGCTATAATGGCATAGGAAAACGACTGCAATCCGCTGTTTCGGAGGTGCGAAATGAGAGAAAAGCTGAAGTGCGCGGTGATCGGCGCGACGGGAATGGTCGGCCAGCGCTTCCTGACCCTTCTCGACAACCATCCTTATTTTGAAGTAAACGCCGTGGCCGCGTCCGCCCGTTCCGCAGGTCAGACCTACGAGGAAGCCGTCCGGGGCCGCTGGAAGATGAGCGTTCCGATCCCGGAGGCCGTGCGGGGCATGACGGTGATCGACGCCGCCGACGTGAAGAAGGTCGGGGATTCGGCGGAGTTCGTCTTCTGCGCCGTGGACATGAAGAAGGACGAGATCCTCAAAATGGAGGAGACCTACGCGAAGGCGGAGATCCCGGTGATCTCCAACAATTCCGCGAACCGCTGGGGCTTTGACGTCCCGATGGTGATCCCGGAGATCAACGCGGACCATCTGGCGGTCATCGAAGCGCAGAAGAAGCGGCTGGGCACCTCCCGCGGGTTCATCGCAGTCAAGCCGAACTGCTCGATCCAGAGCTACGTCCCCGCGCTGACTCCCCTCAGAAAATACGGTCTGAGAGAGGTCCTCGTGACGACGTATCAGGCGATCAGCGGCGCGGGCCGGACCTTCGACACCTGGCCGGAGATGGTGGACAACGTGATCCCCTATATCGGCGGCGAGGAGGAGAAGAGCGAGCGCGAGCCCCTCAAGATCTGGGGAGAAGTGCGCGGCGGGCAGATCGTCCCCTCAAAGTCCCCCCTCATCACGACCCAGTGCATCCGCGTCCCGGTTTCGGACGGACACACGGCGGCGGTCTTCATGTCCTTCGAGAACACGCCTCCCCGCGAGACGATCCTCGAGGAGTGGAAGAGCTTCCGGGGACTGCCCCAGCTTCTCGGGCTCCCCTCGGCTCCCGCGCAGTTCATCACCTATTTCGACGAGGAGAACCGTCCCCAGGCGAAGCTGGACCGGGATCTCTACGGCGGGATGGGGGTCTCCTGCGGCCGTCTGCGTCAGGACACGATGTTCGACTACAAATTCGTCGGGCTGTCCCACAACACCCTGCGCGGCGCGGCGGGAGGCGGCGTACTGATCGCGGAGCTTCTCTTCCGGCAGGGGTATCTGAACTGACAAAAACTCGTCCCCGCCTTTCGAAATCAGCATGAAGGATCTATGATTCGTCTGCGGATGAAGAGATCCGCGGCGGGATGGGGCGGAGTGCGGGATTTTCGGTTTTTTATATGGGAGCGCTTCGCTGGATTGGAAGGGACGCGCGATTTTTCAGCCGGAACATGGAGCGATCTTCGCGGGCTTCTGCCGATTCAGACATAACGGGCGGAGCATGACGTTCACCTCGCGCGGTCTGTGTTCGTGCAGCTGAAACATGCGCAGAACAATGTTCTACGCACCGACGCAGTCGTGCTGGCCTTGCGGCGGAGATTCAGGCGCGCATTGGGCAATGGACGCGCGGACGGGATGCTGAAACTGTTTCTCCGTCCTCGCGCACATACTCAGATTCAGAATCTCATACAGCCCGAACCATACGAACAAAAACCGTCAGAGCGGAACTTCAAGTTCTCCCCTGACGGCTTTCTGTTTCATGTGAAACGATCGTAATTTCGGACGGCTGACCCCCCGCGTTCCGCTTTTCTTTGTCATTCTGAGGAGCTCGCGACGAAGAATCTCCGCACATGGAGGATGGGTTGGCCTTGAAGTTGGGAGATTCTTCACTTCGTTCAGAATGACAAAGTGAGGGCGGAATGGGACGTGCAGCGGCCGAACGGCAGTATTCCCGCAAGGAGGATGCAGAAATGAATGAAGGATCAGCACTGTTTCACGTGAAACAATATCACATCCCCCTTGTCTTTCTTCACCCGCGCGAGGATGGACGATCAGATCCCGACACCCGAAAACGCGACAACGCCGAATGCGCGCCTGAATCACCGGCGGAGCCCGCAGGACTTGTCCTGCGCATGTTTCAACCGCACGCCGGAGACCGCGCGAGGTTATCTCCCCTCACAGGCTCGTCCGGGTTGAATTTGAAGAAGCGCGCGGGGATGCGGAACCGGTTTTCGATACAAGTCTGCGCGTCCCTTCCATTCCAGCGAAGCGCTCCCATACAAAAAAACTCAAATCCCGCACCGCACGCCCCCCGATGCGGACAATTCCACATGGACCCCCTGTCTTCGTGTAGCAAATCATACTTTCTTTTCCGCCGCGAGGATCCCGAGAAGAACCGGCGCCGCGAAAAGTCCCGGGAGGCCGAAGAAGCGGAGACCGAGATAGGTCGCGGCAAGGGCGAAAAAGGGATGCACCCCCGCGGCGGCTCCGATGAGCTTCGGCTCCAGCATCTGCCTCGTCACCCACACCGCGGCGAGCAGGACGAGAAGCCCCGCGGCAAATCCCGCCCTCCCGGAGAGAAAGGCCGCGGCAGCCCACGGGACCAGGACCGCGCCGCATCCGAGCAGGGGGAGCAGATCGACGAAGGCGGTGAGCAGGGCGACGGCGGGGGCGTTCCCGACCTTCAGGAGCCAGAATCCCGCCAGCAGCTCCCCGAAGGCCACGGCTTCCAGAACAAGCAGGGCCCGGAGCGTGCGTGACACCGGATCCCAGACCCTCTCGAAGGCGTCGAAGATCCCGGATTCCTTTTCATCGGCAGAGCGGAACCGACGGAAGATCCGTTCGCAGGCGTCCCTTGCCCCTCCGGGATCGGCGGTGAGGTAGACAAAGCTGACGACGCCGACGGCAAGGGAGAGCAGTCCGCCGGGAAATCCCTGCACCGCCCGCCCGACGAGTCCTGCGGTCCATCCGGCAAATTCGCCCGCCGCCCGGGTCAGTAGAGCCGCGGGGGAGAGCTCCGGATCGGAAGTCCCCGCCCCCCGGCCGAAGGAGAACGGAAGACGCCCCGCAAGCTCCCCCGCCTTCGCCGCCGCGGATCCGATCCACTCCGGCAGCATCCCGGCCACGGTTTCGAGCTCCGCCGCCGCCCTCGTCCCGAGCAGTCCCAGGAGCCAGAGAGCGAGGGCGCACAGGGTCACGGAGAGGACCGCCCCCGCCGCTTTCCGCCCGATGTGAAACGACTTCGCCATCGCGTCCGCCGCCGGGGAGACCAGCCTCGCCGCGACAGCAGCCAGCATGAGGGGGAAGAGCGCGGGAAGCACGTCCTCCTCCACCCGGATCCCGAGCCAGACCCCCGCCGCGACAGCGAGAGCCGCCCCGACGAAGAGGGAGAACCGGGATCCCGCCGCGGATTTCGCCTTTTCCCGGATCCCCTCAGCGGCCCGCCCCCGCTCCGTCTTCCCTTCCGTCCCTGCCGTTCTCCTTTTCATCCGCACCCTCCGTTATCCGAAGTCCTTCCCCGGAGTATATGCCAGGATGGGAGAAAACTACGCAAAAGGGGTTTGACATTCCGGCCGGAATCTGATACAATGGAGGCACGGCGCAGATTCCGGGTCCCGGGTCTGCCTGCAATCCAAACCGAAAAAAGAAAGGCTCTCCAATGAAAAAGATCCTGTCCGCCCTGCTTCTCGGCCTCATGCTCGCCTCCCTGCTCCTCTTCTCCGTCTCCTGCGAAAGCGGCCGGAACGGCGGAAACGGCGAACCGAAAGTCCAGGGCATCGCGGGGAACGGCTCTTCCTCCGCAGGCTCCTCCGGGGAAAACGGGGACGCGGGAACGGACGGCGGAGAGAACGGCCAGAACGTCATGATTCAGATCGAAATGGAAAACGGCGGGATCATCGAGCTCGAGCTCTACCCGGACAAGGCACCGATCACCGTGGAAAACTTCGTGAACCTCGCGAAGGAGGGGTTCTACGACGGGCTGATCTTCCACCGGGTCATCAAGGACTTCATGATCCAGGGCGGCGCCCCGGAAGGCACCGGCATGGGCGGCTCCGGCAGGACGATCAAGGGCGAATTCGCGCAGAACGGCGTGCCGAACGACATCTCCCACGTCCGCGGCGTCATTTCGATGGCTCGCTCGAAAAAAATGGACTCCGCCTCCTCCCAGTTCTTCATCGTGCACAAGGATTCCACCTACCTCGACGGAGCCTACGCCGCGTTCGGCCGCGTGACCTCCGGCATGGACGTGGTGGACGAAATCGCCTCTGCCCCCACGGACAAGAACGACCGCCCCGTGGAGGACGTCGTGATCAAGACCATCCGGGTGGTGGAGTGAGATCTCTCCGCATCCCGCTCTGTTCCCCATTCCATCGAAAACCCGCCCCCTCCGCCGTCCCCGAAACATGGGGATCTTCCGGCAGAAGGAGCGGATTTTTTCATAGTGAAGTCACTCCGGCACTTCCCGGGCGCAGAGGGGATTTTCGTAGAGATTTCCCCCGGCGAACCAGTCGTAGGACCGGCATCCACCGGCGCAGAAGGGGCCGTACTCGCAGCGGGCGCATTTCCCGGTGAGCAGGTCCGGCGTGAATTTCCGATTGTAGGCGAAGGCGTCCGGGTCCGTCCAGATCGAGACGAGGGAGCGGTCCCTGAGATTGCCCTCGTTGAACCGCGGGTCGTAGAGGGATTCGCAGCCCCGCACGTTCCCGACGCTGTCGATCCCGAAGGCGGTGAGCCCCGCGCCGCATCCCCGGAACACCGCGCCCTCCGCTCCCCGGATCCCCGCGCCCTCCGTCTCCTCGGGAGTGAAGTATCCGATGTTGTCCGCCACGCCGACGGCAAACGGAGCCTCCCTCGCGGCCCGGTCGACGAAGCGGATCACCTCCCGGGCGTCAAAGCGCACGTCCACCTCGTTCAGCCCGGCGTTGCCCATGGGGGAGCAGGCCTGGATCTGCCAGGCGAAGATGGGGACGGTCTTCAAAGTCCCGAAAAACCGGGGCAGTCCCGGGGCGTTGTCCGCGCGGAGGGAGCTGATGACCGAGGTCGGGATCCCGGCGTCCGTCAGCGTCCGGATAGCCTGAAACGCCCGCTTCCAGCTTCCCTTCTGCCGGTACGCGTCGTGGACCTCCTCCTCCCCGTCCACCGAGACCGCGACGGATTCGATCTCCAGCCGCCGGAGAGCTTCGACGATCCCCTCCGTCATGGCGAAGCCGTTGGTGATGATGCAGACCGCGACTCCCCGGGAGGTCAGGGCACGGGCGATCTCTTCCCAGTCCGGGCGGAGAAAGACCTCCCCGCCGATGAGGGAGACCCGCTTCACGCCGATCTCCGCGATCTGCCGGGCGGCGTCGAGGCATTCTTCCGTCGTGAGCTCGTTCTCCCGTGCCCTTCCCCCGCCGGATCCGCAGTAGGCGCAGCGGAAGCAGCAGGCGAGGGTGATCTCCCAGACGCAGGAATCGGGCCGGAAGGGGAAATCCGCGGGCAGAGCGCCGTTCTTCATTGCTCCGCCTCCGTTCTGTTCTCCGATCCTTCGGGCGGGGGCGGCAGTTTCGTTCCGCATTCGGTGCAGAATTTCGCCCCCTTCTCCGCAATCGCGCCGCACTCCGGGCAGAAGCGGTTCTTTCCCTTCGCCGGATCGGGATTTTGGGGGAGATACGCGCCCGGCGCCTTTCCTCCGTAGCGGGCGAATTCCTCGGATCTCGGATCGACGGGCGGTCCCGCGTAGACGGCCATGAACAGCCGGGGATCCTGCTTCCCGCCAAAAAACGCAGGTCCGGCGTAGACCATCATCGCGGGGGCTGGTCCGGGCTTCCGATCCAGGCCGAAACCTTCGGGACCGGCGTACACCCCCGCCATGGCCGCAGGATCCGGTTTCGCCGCGGGGGGAGGCATCGGCGCGCCTTCCGTTTCCGCTCCGTTCTCCTTCTTCTCATCGGCGGGATCGGGGGTCTTCTCCGCCCCGACGCTCTGATTCCACGGGTAGACCGCGCTGTCGTTTCCGTTCTTCATGCCGCGTCTCCTTTCGGGGATTCGTTCTGCTTTCAGGATACCACGTTTCGGCGGATTTTGCAAGGGGGAGAAGGAGGAAAATGAGCGGATGGTCCGTCACCTCGCCCTGCTTTCCAGCTTCTCAATGACAGCCGCAAACCGTTCGTTTTCACGGATGCCGTCGTACCGTGACGCCTTCATCCGGTCGAGCATGTACCAGCTCTGATTATGCTCCGTCAGCTCGTGAAAATCCTTTCCGGGTTCCGGGTAGATCAGCTTGTCCGTAAAGATGGATGTGAAGTGTTTTCCGTGATCTTCCTCATACGAGCGGTCGTAGGCAAGCGCGTGCGCACACATCTGTTCCAGCGCGTCGAGCGTTTCCTCCGTTTTTCCCTGCGCGATCAGATAGGTCGAAAGAAGCCACAAGTTGAAGGACAGCCGCCCATGATAGAACATGAGGTTGTCTCCGTACACGATCCGGTAGATTTCGTTCGACGTTTTCAGCATTTCGATCTTCTTGTCCCACGTCGATGGGTCGTTCGGAAGGTCTTCGCTCAGTGCGAGCGTTTGCATGGCGATTCCGAGACAGTCCGTGAGCTTGTCGATCTCATCCTGAATATACCATTCGGTCTTGCCGTCGCCCACGCCGCCCGAAAGCTGGAACTCCCTGCAATATTTCATCGGGGTCAGCATTTCCGCCATCTCCAGGGCTTTTTCGGGATGGCCGCTTTCACTGTAAATGGAGATCAGTGTTCCGATGGCATCGAAATGAAGATCCGGATCCGCGCTGTTTTCCATCACCGATTTGAGCAGGGCTTCCGCTTCGTCCCGCGCCGCTTCGTCGTGTTTTTCCGACCAGAGTAAATAGAGACAGGTGGCGAGATGGGATTTGATCTCCTCGTCTCCCGGGAAGCGAATGAGAGATTCCCGGGCAAAACGGATCCGCTCCTCCACGGTTCCGACTTCGGACAGACGGTCAAGCTCTTTGTGAATACGGTCGAGTTCCTCTTCCCGTTCGGATTTCCGGTATCCGATCAGCTCGTCGATGCTGACGGCGAAGAAATCGGCGAGCGCGGGCAGGAGTTCCATGTCGGGATATCCGTTTCCGCTCTCCCAGCGGGAGATGGCCTGCGGTGTCACGCCGAGAGCTTCCGCGAGCATTTCCTGCGTGACCTTCTGCTCGCGCCGGAGCGTTTTGATTTTGTTCCCTATGATGATGGTCATGATTTTCATTCCTTTCGGTTATGGATTTGTTTTTGTAAGCTTACGAATTCATTATAGCGGCGGCTGAAATGGAAATCAATAACCCATTTGTTGTTTACAACCTCAACGATCGCTTTACCCGTTCATTTCAAAGTTTTTTCTCTTCACGGTGAAGACCGATCACGATCCCTGAAATCCGGGATCTGCGAAAGCCGGGAGTCTCAGGGACCCCCGCCCGTCCTGCCAAACGGGCAATACAAAAAAGGCGGTCCCGCCCGGCTGCCTTCGGCTGTACGAAAGGCGCGGATGGACCGTCTTTCTCTGTTCGGCTGATGATTTCTCAGATCGCTTTGACCTTCACAAGCGCGGTGCCGTACAGCCCGAGGCGGACGAGGACCGAGAAGGATTCGGATCCGGCGGAAAACCGCTGAACGCTCACGGGCGCGAGATCGTGCTCCGCGTCGAGGAGGAATACCTCCGCTTCGCAGGGGCCGTCAAAGCCCGCGAATTTGACCTCGATTTCCTTTCCCGGGGCGTCGCCGCGGTCGCTGTAATTCGTCAGCATCACCGCCGCGCTCTTCCCTTCGCAGTCCTCCGCCGCGCAGGAATAGACGTCCGGGTCGCCGCTGTCCGTCGGGATCCACTCCCCGAGGGCTTTCAGATCCCGGAACGCGGCGAAGGGATAATAGCCTTTCAGGGGACGGTAGGTCTCCGCTTCGAAGAGGCCGTTCATGCCGCAGGGACGCGCGTCGTAGTACATCAGCATGTCCAGCGGCAGGGCCTGGGAAGCGCACATGGCGGCGGCGATGAAGGAGGATCCCTTGAGCCCCCGTTCGGTGCGGAGGGAATAGGTCCAGTCCTCCCCGAGCCAGCCCCGGATGTAGTTCCACTCGTTGAGGATCGTCTCGACCCCCGTGAGGCCCCGCTTGTCCAGTTCCCGCCGGGCGGTGAGGATCGCTTCTTTCAGGCTTTCGATATGGCTTTCGTACCAGTGGTAGGAGTAGAAATCGAAAGGGACTCCGTCGGCGGCGATCCGGTCAAGGAAGGCGTTCCGGAATTCCGACGGCCAGGGTCCGGTGAAGGCGGGTCCGCCGATTTTCAGATCCGGGAAGCAGGACTTGAGGTGCTTTGCCGCCGTGACGTAGAGCTCGATGAACTCCCCGTCCGTCCCCTGCCAGCAGGGATTGGACCCGTCGGCGTTGCGGCAGTCCGGCTCGTTCCAGATCTCCCAGTATTCGATGCCGTAAGAGAACCCGTTCGCCCAGCCCTCGTTGTAATGCCGGACGATGTGTTCGCAGATCCGCGCCCATTTGCCATAGTCCCGGGGAACGCGGGTGCCGAATTTGTAGCCGTGCTCGATGGACGCGCCGAGGCGGTAGAAGATCTTCGTCCCCGCGGCGAGGGTGGTGCCGAGATACCAGTCCGTGGGCTCGAAGATGTAGGACTTCGGATCGTTCTCGTCCGCCGAGAAGTCCCGGAAGATCCGGTGCACGTCGACGGTGTGCTCCCCGCCGTATCCCGGGAAGAAGGACGCGTCGTGGTTCCGGGCATAGGGGATTTCGGCGGCCTTATACGCCTCGAAGGAGGACGGGGACTGCCGCACTCCCGGAGCCGTCGGGCCGTTGTTGACGCAGTTCAGGCGTTTGATCTTCCCGGACGCCTTTATGCGGTCCGCTGTAATGACTGTCATGATGGAATGACCTCCTTTCGCCGAACGCCGGTTCACTCAAAATCGACGGTTCTCCCGGTACGGCCGCTCTTGTAGATGGCTTCGATGATCTCTGTGACGACGGCGGCCTGTTCGGGGAGGACGATGGGATCGAGGTCTTCGACGACGGCCTGGATCCACTGGCGGGCTTCGTATTCGGTGGAGGAGAGCGCTTCGTCCTTGAAGTACGTGCGGTCGGCCGGGGTGGGCTTATAGACCTCGTCGAAGAGCTTCATCGCGCCGGTCTCGTCCGGTCTCTCGCCGTTGATCGCCACGCCGCCCCGCATCATTTCGATCCCGCCGAGGGTGCCGCAGAAGGTCGGGTGGCCGCCGTCCGTCACGTTCAGGAGCCACGAGGCCTCGACGTACATCATCGCGCCGTTTTTGAAGCGAACCATGCCCATCGCGCTGTCCTCGACGGTGAAGGGACGGTCTTCGCCCCAGGGTCCCCAGCTTCCGTTGTCCTTCGCGTAGTATTTCAGCTTGTTGTTCACGACCCCCGTGACGGAGGCGACGTCGTAGTTGTTCACCACGTAGAGCGCGGCGTCGATGGAATGGGTGCCGATGTCGATCATGGGGCCGCCGCCCTGCTTTTCCTCGTCCATGAAGACGCCCCAGGTGGGAACGCCGCGCCGCCGGATCGAGGGGGCCTTGAAGTAGTAGACCTCGCCGATCTTCCCGGCCGCGACGAGATTGTGGGCGTATTGGTACGAGGGCTCCGACCGGGACTGATAGCCGATCGTCAGCTTTTTCCCGTTCCTCCGGGCGGCTTCGCACATGGCGCGGGCTTCGGCGGAGGTGGTAGCCATCGGCTTTTCGCACATAACGTGCTTCCCGGCGTCCAGGGCGGCGATGGAGATCTCGGCGTGCTTGTAGTTCGGCGTGAGGACGTGGACCACCTCGACGTCCTTCATGGCGACCAGATCCCGGTAGTCTGTGAAGACCTTCGCCCCTTCGACCCCGTAGTCCGCCGCCGCTTTGACCGCTCTCTCCTCAATAATGTCGCAGAACGCGATCATTTCGACGTTATCGCATTTTTTCAGAGCCGGCATGTGCTTTCCGTTGGCGATGCCGCCGCACCCGACGATGCCGACCTTGACCGTGCGCAGTTTGCTCATACGATTTCCTCCCTCTGAATTGGTCTGTTCCTGTTCCGCTTTGCTCCCCGCAGGATCGGATCCCGCTTCGGTTTCATTATAGCACGCGCGGCGGGCGGCGTCAAGCGTCAAAAGGATTTGCCTCCGCAGATTTTCGCCCGGCCCTCTTGCAATCTCCGCCGGACTGTGCTACACTGATGAAAACCGCAGGAACGGAAGGAGCGCGACATGGATCAGGTCATTTCGCAGAAGGACCGGGAGCGGCTCCGCTCTCTGGCCCGGACGCATCTCGCATACGCAAACTCCGAGGAAAACGCCGTCATTCTCAAAAAATGGCAGGCGCTGGCGGAAGGACGCCGGGAGACCCCCACCGTCCGGCTGCTGTTCTCGAACTTCACGGACGAGGTGATCGCGCCGCGGATGGAGTGCGAGGGGAACGAAGCCCGGAGGATCGAATGGTCCCTGCTCTCCGGGCTTGTGGGGCGGGAGCTCTTCGGGGACGACACGCCGCTCTCCCCGACCTTCGACGTGCACCAGAGCGCAGGGGCCTGGCCCTTCGATCTGAGGCCGCAGATCACCCGGACCTCCCGGGGCAAGGGCTTCCACATCGACCCGGTGATCGGAGATCTCGAAGAGGACTTCGACAAGCTGGGAAAGGGCGGCTTCCGGGCGGATCCGGCGGGAACGAAAGCCCGGATGGACTTCGTCGGGGAGATCTTCGGGGACATCCTTCCGCCGCGCCTCGTGATGAGCTCCCTGACCGGGGCGATCACGAATCCCCTCGTGCATCTGATGGGGATGGAGAACTACTACATGGCGATGTACGACACCCCGGAGGCCCTTCACCGGGTGATGGACGCGGCGACCCGGGTGTTCGAGGAATACTACGACTATCTCGAGCGCGAAAAGCTCCTCGTCCCCATGTGCGGGATCAGTCCGGTGGCCCAGGAGAGCTACGCCTTCAACCACGAGCTTCCGGCGGACCGGGCGGAGAAGGTCTCCGACGTCTGGGGCTTCCTCGAATCGCAGGAGACGACCGCGGTATCCCCCGAGACCTTCGGAGAGTTCGTCTTCCCGTATCAGGACCGGCTGGCGAAGCGGTACGGACTGCTCTCCTACGGCTGCTGCGAGCGGGTGGACGCGATCTGGCCGGACTATCTCTCGAAGTGGAAGAACCTGCGCAAGCTCTCCGTCTCCCCCTTCAACAACGAGCCCCAGGTGGGGGAATACCTGCGCGGGACCGGGATCGTCTATTACAGCAAGCCCCGGGCGGAATTTGTGACGAACCGCGGTCCCCTGGACGAAGACGCGCTCCGGGCCTATTACAAAATGGTCTTCACCTCCGCGTCGGGTTGTCTGCTGGAAGTCGCCCAGCGGGAGGTCGGCACGATCTTCGGTGATTTCAGCCGTGGCCGCCGGTACGTGGAAATCACGAAGGAGTGCGTCGAGGAATTCTGGAAGCCGTAATAACGAAAAAGGAGGTCGGTTCATTCCGGCCTCTTGTTATACTATATTCCTTCTATAAAGCTGTCTTCATGGGTTTTGATCGCTCTCCGTAGAATGCGAACGACGGGGTGGAAATACCATTTATCCAAACATGACTTCATCCATCCCACCCCCGAGAATCCCCTTCGGGAATTCTCGCTACCGTCAGCCGTAACATTGAGCTCGCGAAGGA
>CACZNC010000055.1 GCA_902782445.1 uncultured Ruminococcus sp. | reverse complement strand
ACGTTATTGGTCTAGCCTGTCCTTTTCCCATTTCAGAAGTTCTTGCCAGGCTTCTTTCAAGAAGCCGCGTTTTCCCTTTTAGTTTGAGATTAGTATTATCTCTTTTTCAGCGGCGGCACGGCGTCATTGGTGTATGTCTGGGTCCCGGTGCCCCGTCTCACGGCTGCGCAGGCGGCGGCGAGGAAGGCCACGATCTTCGACTTGAAGGAGACGGAACCCGCCGGGAGGGTGTCCGCGAGTTTCCGGGGCCGTCCGTCGATCTGTACGGTCTCGAGGGTGACTGCCCCGAGCTTTTCGAGCTTCTCGGCGATCTCTTCCGCCCGGGAGGGATCCGCGCCGCACTTGGAGGGGAGGAGGGAGGTCTCGATCACCTTCGGGTCTTCACCGAGGAGCCAGAGGACGCATTTCAGCACGTCCGGGTCCGCCGTCAGCGCGAGGAATTCCGGGATCGCCGGGTCGCGGAGGACGGAGGCCCATCCCCCGGAGGGTTCGGCGGCGAGGGCAATGTATGGAAATTCTGCGTCCGGCCAGAGCACGCCGTTTGCCGTGATCCGGTCGATCAGATGCACGATCCGGCGCTCCGGTCCGATGCCGAGGATGTCCCTTGCCCCCGAGCCGGTCCCCGGGCGGGCAAGAAAGGCGGCGGCGAGCAGATCGAACAGTTCCCGGTCCGCCTCGCCTCCCCTGAATCCCCCGAGATAGTCCCGGATTTCGTCGGCGAGCTTTTCCTTTGTGTGCTTCTCATGATCGAACAGGGCGTCGATGGTCACCCCGAGGGCGTCGGCCAGGGCGGGGAGCAGGGTCGGATCGGGCATCGCGTCCGCGGTCTCCCATTTCGAGACGGCCTGACCGGACACGCCCACCGCGGATCCGAGGGCTTCCTGGGTGAGTCCCCGGTCGGAACGGAATCTGCGGACGGTTTCTGCAAAGCTCATTTCGTCCCCTCCTTTCCGTTATGGGGGATCATCGGGCGGAACGGTCCGTTGAAGGCTCCGCATCTTGCCCCGCTGTCCGCGAAGAAGGCGCTGTAGAAGGCGGAGAGGAAGGCGAGGGTCCCGGCCGATCCGTACCAGGTCCTCCAGTATTTCGCCTCCCCTTCGGCAAGCTCCACCGGGGCGGGGGGACCCATCAGAAGGCTGAGGACGGGTTCGAGCTCCTCCTCCTTCATCCCGGCGAGGTCCGCGGCATAAGCGAGGGTGAATTTCTCGGGGAAGTCCTTTTCGTGCATCCTTTTCAGGAGCCGCAGGACCCGCGGATCGGCGAAGAGGCCGAGGGCGCGGGCAAGCTCTTCCGCCCGGGAATCGAGCCAGCCGTAGTTGTCCCGGTTCGGGAAGAGCGCGAGGGCCATGTTGACGGCGTCGGAGGTGAAGAATTCGGTGTAGAGCGGGGAGTCCGTCACGGCGGTGGAAACGGAGGTCCAGCCCTGTTCTTCCCGCTGTTTTTTCACGTCCTCGTCCCAGGGATCGGGCGGGAGGGCCGGGATCCGGTCGGCGTGCTCTCCGTCCCGTTCGATGTGCGAGAGCCCGATCCAGGCGTGGAGCAGGCGCGAGGTCCCCTCTTTCAGGGAGGCGGAATAGCGGGCGGTCAGGTCTTCGAATCCCTTTGCTCCGGCGTAGGGATCCAGGTCCTTCGGCGCGTGGCCGAGAAGGGCGTCGACCGTGGTCGAAAAGTGGTCGGCGAGGGCGGTGAGATAGGAGACCTCGGGTTCGCTTTCGCCGTTCTCCCATTTCGAGACCGTCCGGTTCGACACGCCGAGGGCTTCGGCCAGGGCGGTCTGGGTCTCGTCCGCGTCCCGCCGGAAGCGTGCGATCTGTTCGGATAAAGCTGACATTTTGAAATTCTCCTGTCGGTTGCAAGATCTCCGCCCCGATGCGCGCCGTCGGAACGGATCCGGGTTTTTCTCCCGTTGTCTGCATTGTATCACAACTTCCGGGTGGACGCAATGGAGGCGGAAGACAGAAGATCCACGGATCGGAGATACGCGGGCAAAAGAAAACCGCCCGGAGAGGGATCCCCCGAACGGTCATTGGGTCAGAAATTCACAGATCTGCGCCAGCTTCCTATTCCCCTTTCCCCACCGTACCCGCGGCGAGGTCGATCCGGTATACGTCGTATATACCCACCGTGGGGTGATAGGCAAAGGTGATGCTCTCCCCGTCCTCGGACCACTGGAATCCCCCGGGCACGGAGTCCGGGTAGTCGAAGGGCTTCGGGAAACCGTCGAACACATCGCGCATCCCGCCGTCCCGGTAGACCACCGAGAACCGGGTGTCGGCCGCCCGTCCCGCTCCCTCTTTCCAGAATACGGCGGCATAGTTCCCGTTCTCCCCGTACCAGAGCTCTTCGTATCCCTCGGAGGCGCGGATCTCGGCGAGGGCGGAGTCAAAGGTCACGGGGCTCAGGACATTGTCCCGCTGACGGCTGCAGGGCGCATAGTTCCAGAGCCGCAGGAAGGTCACGAAGCACTGTTCCCGGGTGTAGGTCCCCTTCGGAGAGAACGTCGAATCCGTCACGCCCCGCATCACGCCCCACGCGCTCATGGCGGAGACCGCCTCGGAGGCCCAGGAGGAGATCGAATAGGCGTCCGCGTACCGGTCCTTCAGAGCCACGGACGCGATGTCCCGGGTGTCCTCCGCGTAGGCCAGATAGGTGTTGAGCAGGATCTTCGCCGCCTCTTCCCGGGTGATGAGGGAGCTCGGATCGAACCGCCCGTTCCCCCGCCCGGAGATGATGCCGTAGTAATAGGCCGCGTTCACGTAGACGTCGTCCACGTCCTTGAAGAAGCGCACGGGCAGGCCGGTGTCGGGATCCGTCTCCCGGGGAATGTCGCAGACCCGGTCCACGTCCACCCGGAACTGGGCTGCAAGGAACCAGACCGCCGCCTCGGTGAACTCCCGCCTGGTGATGCCCGCCTGCATGTTTTTCGAGAGGGAGGAGGGGATGAAGCCGAGGGCGTCCGCCTCCGCGATCTCGGTCTCCGCCCAGGCCGAAACGCCCCGGATTCCTGCGGCGGAAGCGGGGAGGGCAAGGACCGGAGAAAAGAGGAGAGCCGCCGCCAGAACCAGCGCGGAAATGCTTTTTTTCGTCGTCATGATGGATTCTCGTCTCCTTGTATACGGCCCGCCGCGGGATGGGGAAAACCGGCGGACCCGTTCCGTTTTTTCCATTATAGCAGATTTTTCCCCGTTTTTCAATTCCCTCCGCGATTCTCGGGAGAAAATTGCTCCTCCTTTTTCGTCAGGTTTTGCTCCCCGCGTCTTGCAAAACGGAGGGAAAAAGGATATAATACAATATGGAAAAGTATCCGCATCCAGGAAAAATCCCCGGAGGCCCACGTGAACCCGAAAAAAACCAAACTCCCCGCCATCCTCTATACCCTCGCGTTCTTTCTTGCCTGCGCCTTTTTCTCTGCCGGGATGCTCATCCCCGGGGCGGCGGACGCGAAGGACGGGGGGGACCTGCCGAAGCCCGTCAGCGAGGGGAAGATCTCCGAATCCTTCGGCGACGACTTCGAAAACTGGTTCTCGAAGCATTTCGCCTTCCGGGACAGGCTCGTCGACTTCTTCTCCACCGTGAAGGAGACCGTCTTCCGCACCGGGAACGATCAGGTGATCGTCGGGCGGGAGGGCTTCCTCTTCTTCGCCGACACCCTCGCCTCTTATACGGGGGACTCCCCCATGACGGACGGGGAACTGGAACAGGCGGCGGACGCCCTCGCGCGGCTTGCGGAATATGCCGGGGAACACGGGGCGAAGTTCGTCTTCCTCTGCGCCCCCAATAAAAACACCGTTTACCCCGAAATGATGCCCGCCTCCGTTCCGAAGAACAGGGGCCCCTCCGACCTCGACCGGCTGTATGCCCGCCTTGACGAGCGCGGGATCCCCTTCTGCGATCTCCGGCCGATCCTCGCGGAGGGGAAAAAGGACCGCCTGATCTACCACAAGCGGGACAGCCACTGGAACGCCGAGGGAGCGAGACTCGCGGCGAAAGCGGTGACGGACTTCGCGGGCCTCGGACGGGCGGACTTCCTCTCCGTCCCGCTGACCGAAACGAGGCGCGATTTTCAGGGGGATCTGGACGCCCTCCTCTATCCCGAAAAGACAAGATACGACTTCAATCTGGTTTTCGATCCCGAAGGCCGCTTTCAGTACACCACCCGTTATTCCACCCCGATGGACATGCAGATCGGCACGGCCTCCGAGGTTGGGGAAGGGAAGATCACCGTATTCCGGGACTCCTTCTCCAACGCCCTCATTCCCTTTTTCGCCTCTGCTTTCCGGGAAGCGTGGTTCGCCCGCGCCGTTCCCTACCGCATCGACCGGCTGGAGGGGGAACCCGCCGATCTCGTTATCGTTGAAATCGCGGAGAGAAACCTCCGCACGCTGATCGGATCCGACGAAAGGATTGCATCCGGATCCGGGAAAGGAACCGCGAACGAGCCATGAAAAAAACGATCCGGCCGACGCTCCTTCTGCCGGCCCTGACCCTCTGCCTGCTCTCCCTCCTCTCCGCCTGTTCCGGGGATCCCGCGGACGCGCTGACCGACGCCGCCGAGCGGATCATCGAAAAATGGGACCTCTCGGAGAAGATCAGCATCCACGGGGACAGCGTCTGGCAGGCCGAAAACCGGGTGTACTCCGGCTACGACCCCGCTCTCTCCGCCGGCATCACCTTCGAGGATACCATGAAGATCGACGCCGTCGAAGATCTCCCCGCCCTCTGGGAACCGACCCCCGCCCCCCCGACCGCGGAGGAGCCGAACGTCGCCGGTCCGCAGAACGACGGATTCCTCATGCGGGTCTACGACTCCATGCCGATCTACGCCGACAAAAACGACGCGTCCCCCGCCTTCACCCTCAAATCCGGCGAGATCGTGGAGCTGAAAGAGGGTCCCGACGGCTGGGCCGAAGTCTATCCCGGCGGGGGAGGGGACTTCTACGGCTGGGCGAAGGACGGTTTTTCCCACGCCGTCGGCTCCGAATGCGGGGTGTACGCCGTGCTCCCGGTGGAATACGGGATCGCGAAGACCAATCAGGAGACGTGGGTGCGGGCCTACTCCCACCTCGTCGACATCCGCCGCTATTTCCGCACCGCAGAATGCCGGGACGACGATTTTTCCGGGATCGACCTCGAAAACGTGGATCTGGTGATCGGGATGAAGCTCTCGACGAACGACACCACCATTCACGAGCCCTTTTACAACCGCAACCTCTGCCTCGTCCAGTACGACCTGATCCCGATGATCGAGGACGCCGTGGAACGCTTCCGCAGGGACGGGCTGGTGATCGTGATCTACGACGCCTACCGGCCGACGAGCGTCCAGCAGCGGTGGTTCGACGTGGTGCGGGTCCACAAATGGGTCGCGGATCCCTCCATCGGCATGGGCGGCGTGCACGACCGGGGGACCGCCCTCGATATCTCCCTCGTGGATCTCGCGGGCAATCTGCTCGAAATGCCCACCCCGATGCACACCTTCACCGAGGAATCCTCCCGGCTGAGCCAGACCATGACCGCGAAAGCCCGGGAAAACATGGACTACATGCTCGCCGTGATGCTCGAATGCAATTTCACCTACATCCAGTCCGAGTGGTGGCACTTTCAGGACGTGAACACGAAATTCTACCTGCCGACGGATCATCCCATCGACGAGATCCCGCTGGCGGTTCTCGAAAACTGAGGGAGGAGGGACCGGAATGCCGAAACTGACACCCGGGGAGCGCGCGGTGGACTACGCCCTCCCCCAGCCCTTCCCCGCCGTCAGAAAGACCGCCCCCGCCTTCGCGGTGAGACTGCGGGCCTTCGATCCCGGCCGGGGCGGAGCCGAAGAATTCGCTGTGCTCGTGGCGCGCAATCTGCGGTTTCCCCTCGAACGGTTCGAGGTGACCTGCGAGATCCCGACGCCCGACGGCGAAGCAAAAACGGAGATCCTCCGCTGCGACGGGGACGAACTCAACAAAAACCACCTGATCCTGTGCCGGTTCCGGACGGACGGAGAAGTCCCGCCGGAGAAGATCCGCGCCTGGGTCTCGGAGACCGCCGGAGTGACGGAGGACCGGACGGGAGGGCAGATCCTCACCTTCTCCCCCGAAGATCTGGACCGGCAGTCCGCGGAGGGGGAGCGTCCGATCTCCACCCTCACCGCCGCCGAACCGAAGATCCTCCCCGACGAGACCCTCCTCCCGGACAAGGCGCCGGAAAAGGATGCGGTCCCGGAGGACGAAAAGGCCGCAGAGAAGAGGCCGAAGCGGGGGGAAAAGAGCGAACGCCCCGCCTTCGTGCGCCACATCATCACCGCCGCGATCCTTCTGGCCGGACTTGCCGCCGTCTGCGCGCTGGTCTTTGTCGCCTTTTTCGGATACCATTTTCTCAAATACAACACCCTCATGCCCGAGGTGGTCAAGCTCGTCGAGGCGGGGCATCAGGATCTTGCCGACGACTTCGCCGGACGCACCCTGTCGGACAACCTCTTTTTCCACATCTACCGCCGGGAGACGGAGGACACCGTGAAATCCCTGACGGAGGAGTGCCGATTCAACGAAGCCCTGGCTATTTCCGAAGGCGCGCCTTTCACAGCCCTGACGGAGGAGGTCTGCCGGGAAGCCGCCGGGCACGCGCTGTCCGGGCAGAATTACCGGGAGGCATACGCCTACGCCGAATCCGCCCCCGAACCCTTCGGGAAGGAGATCGCGGAGGCGGCGGCGAAACGGGTCCTCATGGGCGACTGGAACGAGGAGATCTACCTAGTCGCGCTCAAGGCGGAATCCGCCCGGGACGATATCGCCGAGGCAAAGGCGGCGGTCTACGAAAAACAGGGCCAGTATCCGCAGATGCTCGCCGCCGCCGGCATGATCGCGGACGAGGCGAGACGGCAGGCATGGCGGGACAAATACGACGCCTGGGTCCTCGAGCGGGAGAGATCCGCCGTCCTCGCCTACGGGGACGACCGGGTAACCCTCGAATATCTCGAATCCCGCCCCGACGACAACGCCGCCGAGATCGAGACTGTGAAAAAGCGGATCTGCTACGCCGCCCTCGACGCGGGGAACTGGCGGGAGGCCTTCCGGCTGGCCCGGGAATTCGGACTACCCGAACCTACCCTCGATACGCCGGTCGAGCCGGAGGACAAGAGAGTCCGCGCCGCCCTCGACGAATTCTACTTCCGCCTCTCGCCCGAAGAGATGCGGACCTATCACAAAAAGACTCTCTCCGCCTCCTCGGTTGTTGCCGCCGTGAAAAACGGGACCGTGACGCGCTCCGAGAACGGACAGACCCTGACCGTGACCGACGCCGTCTCCGTCTCGGCGGGCGCGTATCTCACCTCCGTGCTGAGATCCGACGGGACCGTGACGGCCTACGCCAACGACGCCTGCGGAGCCGCGGAGACCCCTGTGTCCTCCTTTGAGACGGAGTTTATCCGCAAGGCCGCCGAGCTGAGAGACGTCGTTTCGGTCTCCTCGGGGGAGCGCCACGCCGCGTTCCTGAAATCGGACGGCACGGTGACGGTCCTCGGGGACAACACCTACGGTCAGGCTTCGACCCAGTCCTGGACGGAGATCGTCGCGGTGGCGTGCGGGGCCCGGTTCACGGCGGGGCTGAAAAAGGACGGCACCCTCGTCGCCTGCGGATCGGACGCCGCCGGACAGTGCCGGGTCGGGATCTACCATAACGCCGTTGATATCCGCGCCGGCGCCCAGTCCCTCGCGATCCTCTTCGAAGACGGCACTCTCGCCCTGGCCGGAGACCGGAGCATGGGCCTTTCGGACGCCGAGGACTTCGAAAAAGTCGCCCGCATCCGGGCCGGACTGAACCTCCTCGTCGCCGAACTGACGGACGGGAGCTTCGTCACAGCCGGAGGGATCGCGGAGGGCGGCGGCGGAGCGGACAAGATCGGGGCGGAAAACGGCTGGACCCGTTCGGAGACCGCGGATTTCGACGTCGGGGACGGATTCGTCTCCCGCCAGAACGCCGCCGGGGATGTGTTCTCCTCCGGCGAAAACGTCCCGAAGAACCAGTGATACAAATTCCCCTTTCCATTTCCTCTGAAAGGATCGAATACCTATGAATCATACCCCTGAGACCGCTCCGACCCCCGCGCTCCCGGAAGATCCCGTTTCCGACGCAGAAAAGGAAGGGACCCCGGACGGGGAGGCGGAGACGGCATCCATCGGGGAAGAATCCGCCGGACCCCCGGAACCGGAACAGCCGGACAAGCCGGAAGAACCGGGAACGGCCGAAGGCAAGGAGCCGGACGAGACCGACGGACCGGCTGAATCCGCAGAATCGGCTGAGACCGGGGAGCCTGACGAAGTTTCGGAGCCGGACACAGCTGCGGAGCCAGAGATGGACAAAGTCGACGAAACCGCGAAGCCTGACGAAGTCGAGGCGCCGGACGGGACTGAATCGGAACCCGTCAGAGATCCGGAATTCGAACTGCTCGAAGAGACGGATCCCGACGCGGAGACCGGAAAGAAGCGGAGGCGCGGGAAATCAGCCCGCAGGAGCCGCCGGAAGAAGATCCTCGCCGTCTGCCTCTCCCTCTTCGCCGTCCTTCTGATCGCCTGCGCGGGGGGCCTGTGGTTTCTGACAAGGCAGATCGACGCCGCGCTGGTCCCCGTGACCGCCGGGATCGGAGAGACGCCCGTGATCGCCGCCCTGAACGATCCGGTCTATTCCCGGGTGCTGAAAGCCGATCCGCCCCTCGCCTCCGTCGACACCTCCTCCCTCGGGATCCGGCGGGCGTCCCTGACCCTGTACCGGTATTTCGAGCGCGAGGTGGAGATCACGGTGATCGACCGCTACGCCCCGGAGTTCGAGACCTGGGATTACAGGACCTTCGCCGGGACTCCCCTTGCCCCGGAGGACTTCGTGCGGTCCTGTGCGGATCAGACCGAAGTGACCTTCTCCTTCGAAGAGGAGCCGGACTTTTCCGCCGCCGGGGAGCAGACCGTCCGGATCGAAGCGGTCGACGAGGGCGGGAACCGGACCGTGAAGGAAGCCGCCCTCCATGTGACGGATCAAACGATCCCCCGGGAACTCGGAGAAAAAGAAGGGCTCGCGGAAGCGGTCCTCGAAGCCATGCCCGGCGCGAAGCCCGAGAATCTGGACGTGTCGTCGGTGGACGGCGGGACCCGGGGCCTCTATCCCGTGAGCGGCGCCTCGGATGCGGAAAAGTTCATCCTCCTCGTGGAGGTGAGGGACACCACCCCGCCGGAAGGGACCCCCGTTCCCCTGGATCTTCTCTCCGGGAGCGAGCACCTGCCGGAGGAATTCGTGAAGGAGATCGCGGACGAGCTTCCGGTTGAGATCTCCTTCCGCGAAAAACCCGATTTCAACGGGCTCGGGGAAGGGACGGTCCTCCTCTCGCTGGAAGACGGCGCGGGGAACCGGACCTCCCTCGACGTCCCCGTGATGGTCTGGGACCTGCCCGCCTATCAGATGATCGAATACGGCACCACCCCCGAGGAGATCCTCGCGATGGTGTTCACCTCCTCCCAGGATCTGGACGGCGTGCGCCTCGTCGGGGGGTACGACTCCTCCCTCAAAGAGACGGGGCGGCACGATATCGTCCTCGAAGGGATCTATTCCGCCTTTTCCGTGGTCGTCGAAATGGAGGACACCAAACCTCCGACGGCGGTGATGCACGATTTCGATCTCCTCCTCGGCGAAGAAGTCGGGGACGGGGACCTGCTCACGGACCTCACCGACTACTCCGGCGCGGAGTTCACCCGCCTCACGGACCCGGATTTCACCAAAACGGGCACCCAGACGGTGAAATACCGCCTCGAAGACCCGGTGGGCAACGCCGCGGAGGTGGAAGCGAATCTGAAGATCTGGCAGATCCCCCGCGAGATCCGGGCGGAGAGGGGGAGCGGGGAAACGGCCCTGATCCGCGCGCTCTTCGCCGACTGCGGGAAGGACGGGCCGCCGAACGTCGAATCGGTGCCGGATCTCTCCGCGGAGCCGGGGGAATACGAGATCCTTCTGAGCGGCAAATTCTCCGGCATGACGGTCTCCCTGATCATCGAGGACACCACGCCCCCGACGCTCAAAACGAAGAACGCCTCGGTCTGGATCGGCGGGACTGCCGGCGCGTGGGATTTCGCGGCCCAGGCGGAGGACCTCTCCGGGGTGACGCTGCGCCTCGATCCCGTGCCGTCCGCCGATCGTGAGGGGGATGTCCCCGTGACCCTCGTCGCCTCCGACCCCTACGGGAACGAGACCCGGGCCGACGCGGTCCTGACGGTGATGGCGGACCACGATCCCCCGGTGATCTACGGCGCGGAGGACATCAAGGTCTATCTCGGCAACACGGTCTCCTTCCGGAAGAACGTCTGGGCCGAGGACGCAAGGGACGGGGCGGTGAACGTCTCGGTGGACTCCTCCGCGGTGAATCTGAACGCCGCCGGGGTCTACACCGTGACCTATTCCGCCTCCGACGCCTCCGGCAATATCGGCCGGAAATCCATCCGCGTGACCGTGACGGAGTTCGACGAGGCCCTCGTCAATTCCCTCGCGGACGGGGTCCTCACCCGGATCGGCGCATGGAGCGGAAGCGAGCGGGACAAGGCCCTCGCGATCTTCAACTGGGTCTGTGGGAGCATCCGCTATTCCACCGCCACCTCCTATCTCATGGGCCAGTACTGGCGGGCGGCCTACTCCGGGCTGACGGGCTACACCGGCAACTGCTATACATACTACGCCGTCTCCGCGGTCCTGCTCACCCGCGCCGGGATCGAAAACGTCATGATCCAGCGCAACATCCCCTCGCGGCCCCACTACTGGAACCTCGTCAAGATCGACGGGAACTGGTATCACTTCGACACCTGCCCCCACTACGACGGATGCGACCTCTGGTCCTTCCTCCTGACCGACGCCGAAGTCGCGGACTATTCCGCCAACGTGGCCGTTGATTATTACAGCTTCGATCCCGATCTCTACCCGGCGACTCCGTAGGGCGCGGGCAAGATAAAAAGAAGAAAGGAAACACATCCATGAAAAAGAAAATCCTGACCGTCCTCGCGCTGGTTTTCGCCCTCCTCTGCTGCCTCGCCCTCGCGTCCTGCGAAGAGGAGGGGACTCCTGACACACCCTCTCCCTCCGCTCCTTCCGCACCCGCCGCCTCTTCCGGGGAAGACGTGAGCGGAGACGTGGAATTCGCGGGAGGCTACGCGTTCCGGCTGGACAACGGCGTGGAATCCCGGCTCGGCGCGGTGGCGGACGACTTCATCGCGGCTCTCGGGACCCCGGACGACGTGGAGGAGGCTCCGAGCTGCATCCGCGAAGGGACGGACCGGGTCTACGAATACGGCGGGAGACTGACCGTCGCCACGGAACCCGACGCCGAGGGCCGGGACCGGATCACCCAGATCCTGTTCCAGTCCGACGCCATCGCATTGGAATCCGACGCGGGCCTCTTGATGATCGGCTCCGACGTCTCGATGGCCGACGCCTTCTTCGGCGAGCCCAGCCTTGTGGACGCCGGACACCGGGAATACATCCCCGACGGCGCGTTCGTCACCATCACCGAATCGGACGGCGAGATCACCGGGATCGTGCTCGCGTTCCCAAGGGGGTAAAGGTATACCTTCCCGAAGGTTAAAATGAACGGTTCCAGCCTTTCAAAATAAGCCATGGCGGTCCCGGTGACTGCGTCGACCGGCTTGGTGACTGCGTCGACCGGCTTGACCGTAGGCGAAGGGAAAACATCCCCCGATCCAAGCAATCAAAAACCGTCAGAGCGGAACATCAAGTTCTTCTCCGACGGCTTTTTGTTTCACGTGAAAAAATTCTTAATTCTAAGTCCTCACTCGTCTCTACTAGCCGCTAGCCGCTACCCACTAACTTCTTCCTACCTCCGGTGTTCAGCGATCCAAATCCCGGCCCTTGACTGGATCTTTGCCGCGCAGTCTTCCGACGTGCCGACGCCGCCGAGGAACGCGGAGATCTCCTCGTCCGCGATGGCCGCGATCTCTTCGTCCGCCGCCTCCCGATAGGGGACGCCGAGACGGTTTTCCAGCAGATCCCGCAGCCGCAGGGCATCCTCTTCGGTGAACTCCGCGTCGAAGCCGGGCTTGGAATTATAGCCGTCCCACCATTCGCCCTCTTTGCCCCGGGAGCTCATGCCGCCTCCGCCGTACTGGACGTAGAACGCGCTGTTTTCCAGCTCTTCGAGGGACGGCTCCAGGGTCGAGACGAACGCGGGGATCATGTCGATGAGGATCCATTCGCTCCGGGAGGGGGTCATGAGGGCTTCGAGCACTTCCCACGCCGCCTCCGCCCTATCCTCTTCCGCCGTCACGGCATATACCGCGGAGGGGGTGATCGGAACGCCATACCCCGCATCCGAGGGACGCCCGATCAGCACCCAGTCCTTCGTGCCGAATATCGCTTCCAGCGAGACGAAGACGTCGAGGCCCCGGAGGGATTTCGAGGCGAGGGCGATCTTTCCGTCCCGGTAATAGGGGAAGCGGTCCGCGGGGTCCATCTCCGCCAGTCCGTAGGGGGAATGCGCCTTGTACTCCGCCTGGGACGGCAGGGAGGCGAGGAAATCGAGATACCGGGCGAAGGTCCCGCCGTCGAAGGAGCAGGTCCCCGCGGCCATGTCGATGAAGGAGGCGTACCCCTCCGCTCCGAGCAGGATCCGCGGCGCTCTCTCCCGGGTGAGGTTTTCCATCAGAACCGTGTCCTCCGGGAGGCTTTCGGCAAAATCGAGGAATTCGGAGAGGGTCCAGCTGCCCCTGTCCGCGTATTCCCCGAGGACGGAGGGTGTCGAGACGATCGGTTCGCTCCGGACCATAAACCGGTTCGTCAGGGCGAAGAGCCGCCCGTTTTCGTCGGTGAACGTCCGCTTCACGCAGCCGAGGATGTTGTCGGACCGGCAGATCCCGGGCCGCTCCGTGTAGGGCGTGAGATCCCGGAACCACCCGTGTTTGACCCCCGCCTTCATCACCGGGCCGTCCGGCGGGCAGATCACGAGATCGGGCTTCGCCGTCCCCGTCGAGATCTCGAGGGCGAGGCGGTTTTCTCCGGCGTCCGGATCGTCCCCGCCGTTTTCCGACACCGGGCCGTAATCGAGGATTTCGATGCGGATGTCCGGGGCCGCGCGGCTCTTGTTGAATTCCACCGCCTTCATCCGCACCTGATCCGCCGCGAATCCGGTACTGGCGAGGGCGATGCGGACGGCGGTGATCTTCCCGAGGTCGATGTCCTCCGCGTGCCGGTACAGGGCCCAGACCGTCCCCTCGCTGTCGCGCTCCGAGGCGAGGAAGAGATCCGGGCCGTACAGGGCTTGCACGTTCCCCTCGGAAATGGAGAGGTCGGAATTGAGGAAGCTGACGACGGTCTCCCCCGTTTCGGAAATTCTGCCGTCCTCCGCATAGTCGTACCCGGCGATCCCGCTGTCCGTCACGGCGTAGAGATCGTGTCCCCTGGCGAAAAGGACCTGCTGCGCTTCCGCTGGAAGGGAGACGGTCGTCTCGAAGCCGGATCCGTCCGCTTTGATCTTTCCCATCCCGTTTCCGCCGAGCTCCCGGAAATGGCCGTATGCCCAGACGTTCCCGTCCCCGTCGGCCGCGAATCCGTTCATGCTTTCAGCCTCGAAGGATCCGCGGACTTTCATCTCCGGCGAGAGAACGAGGATCTCCGGGAAGGAGTAGAGACAGAGATTTCCGTCCCCGTCCGCCGCAAGATGGTGGATGTAGAAGAAATTGGCGGAGGAAAGCCGGAACAGGGGGGCGAGATCAAGGGCGGGGGCCTCTTCCCCGGTTTTGAGATCGATTCGCCGGAGGGTCGCTTCCGTGTCGGCGTTCTCGATGAGATAGAGGGTGTCCCCGTCGTACAGGCCGGTCTGGAGCGCGGTCCCCTCCGCCGGGGTCAGCGGGATTTCGGATCGGATCCCCTCCTCCGTCACTTCCAGCCGCGCGAAGGTGATCCCCTCCCCGGGCACGGTCTCCGGCAGGATCCGCGCGACGCACCGGAAGACGCCCGTTTCCGGGTCATAGTCCGCCGCCGTGCCGACGACCGCATACCTCTCGGGCAGAGCGAAAGGCGTCCCCCGGTAGACGTGGGTCAGCCAGCCTTCACCGTCGACGTGGATCGGGGCGTCTTCCTTTCCCCCTTTTCCGCAGGCGCAGAGGGGGAGCAGGATCCACGCGGCGAGAAGCAGAAGGCAGAGGGTCCTTATCCGTTTTTTCATGGTGTTTCCTCCTGTCCGGATCCCCGAGGGGCGGTTTGATTCACTACACACACCCTATTGTAACATCAAAATTTGGGTTTGTCAAGCGGAAAACGCGGCGATTTTTCTACTAGCTCCCGAAAATAATCTCTCTCCATTCTACGTATTAAAAATTCACAAAATCGACTTGAATTTCCTGTACAACGGTCGCTATACTGAAAGCGACAGACGAAAAACCAAAGAGCCGGAGGGGGAAATGTTTGAAAAACTGATGCTCGGACGCGGCATCCGGTATTACCGGCGGAGCTATGTCAACATCCTCTGCGTTTTCGCGGCGGCGATGGCGATGTTTTCGTTCATGAACGTCTTCGCCGCGTCCCTGCTCAACTACACGGAGGCCGTGGAGCTTCCGTATATCACCCGGGACTGGACCTGCGGCTTCCGCATCGTCAACGCCGTCCCGGGGCAGGAAGAACTGTTCCGCGGGATCCCCGGGGTACGGGCGGAATTTGAGAACGGCTCGATCTGCTTTTATCTGACCGATCCCGAAAACGCCGCGGGACCCTGGGAGGCGGTGGAAAAGATCTGGTATGAGAAGTTCCGAAACCCGTATCTCGCGGAGTTCGGGGTGGACGACGAATCTTTCCCGGCCCTCTATTCCTACGTCGGGCGGGACGGCAGGGACACGATATACGACTACGACGCCCACAGGAACGAGATCCAGACGAACGTGCTCCTCTTCCAGTCTGCGCTGAGCGTCCTCGCCCTTCCCGCCATGATCGCGATCTGCGGGGAATACATCGCGGAGCGGACGCCGGATATCCGCACCCTCTGCGGCATCGGGATCGGGGAAGGCCAGCTCGGGCGGCTGTTCTTTTTCGAAGCGGGACTGCTCTATCTCGTCTCCGCCGCCGTCGGGATCCCCCTCGGAGCCGGGATCGCCGCCCTCTTCTTCTCCGGCGCGAGAGGGATCGGACCGGGCCGCTCATTGGCCGAATATCCCGTGTTCCGCATGGACGCCGGGAGCCTCGGGCTGACGCTGCTCTTCGGCTGGCTGGCCGTCGTTCTGACCTATGCCGTCATGATGAAAAAGGTCCTCTCCATCGACGCCGCCTACACCTGCATGGAGACGGTGCCGAACAGGAGAGCCGAACGCCACCGGGATCTGTACCGCAAAAAGAGGACCTCCGGGCAGTTCGATCGGTTCTTCGCGGAGGTGCTCCGGAAGCGGGGGACTTCGCTCCTTCTGGCGCGGGACGTCCTCGAGAGCGTCTCGCTGGCCGTCGGGGTCTTCTCGCTGAACGCGGTCAACTATCTCCTGGACGAGGACGCGCGCATGACCGGATGGAACCGGGATTCCGTGATGATCTCCCTTGCCAACAACAGCCTTTTCGTCATGCTCGGCGTCTTCGCGGTCTTTTTCAGCCTGGCGGCGGTGTGGATCTTCACAAAGCGGCACGCCGAATCCATGGCGGAGGCGGTCGGGATCCTCAGCGCGCTGGGGGCGGAGGAGGGGGAGATCTACGCCTGTTTCCGGAGGCTGACGGTCCGGAGTCAGGCGGTGTCCCTCGCGGCCGGGTTCGCGCTGGGGTACGCCGTCACCCTCGGGGTCTTCGAGGCCGCCGGGTACAGGATCCCGGTGAGCCTGCCGTATCTCCTCGCCCACGTCCCGCTGGCCGGGGTCTACTGCCTCGCCGCGTGGATCGGAGCGAAGACCGCCTACGGAAAGATCTGCAAAAACATCGAAGCGGGGGAAGACGGGGAGCCGATCCCCGCCGGAGAGGAGGAATAAAATGCCGATTCTTGAACTGAAGCACATCCGGAAGGAATTCGTCAGCGGTCCGCGCACGGTGACTGCCCTCGGGGACGTGAGCCTGCGGATCGAAGAGGGGGAAATGACGGCGGTCACGGGGCCGTCCGGGGCGGGGAAGAGCACCCTCTTGCAGATCATGGCGGGCCTCTTGAAGCCGACCTCCGGGGAGGTGAAGATCGACGGGCAGGATCTCGGCGCCATGAGCCGGAAGAGATCGGCGGCCTTCCGGCGGAAGAACGTGGGATACGTCTTCCAGCGGTTCAATCTCCTGCCGATGCTGACGGCCCGGGAGAACATCGCAGTCCCCGCCCTGCTCGACGGGGTGAAGCCGTCGGAGGAGAGCCTTCTCGCGCTGGCCGAATCCCTCGGGATCGAAGACCGGCTCGATCATTTCCCCTCGGAGCTGTCCGGGGGAGAACAGCAGCGGGTGGCCATCGCCCGGGCCCTGGTGAACGATCCCCGGATCCTCTTTGCCGACGAGCCGACGGGGAATCTGGACAGCGGGACCACCGGGGACGTGATGGAGGTGTTTTCGAGGCTCAACCGGGCGGGCCGCACGATCCTCATCGTCACCCACGACCCCGCCGTAGCCGGAGCCTGCCGGAGAGTGCTGCGGATCCGCGACGGGAAAATCGGAGGAGAAGAAGTTAGCAGTTAGTGGCTAGTGGTTAGTAGAATGAGGGATTTTTCTCCAACGCTTTTTCCGTTTCGGGTACTTTATCATTGAAACGGTCTTCTTCCGGCAAAAACGGGAGGGCCGAAATCACATCCGAGGTGCCTTATGCGCTTTGATGAAGTTCTCGCGGAGCTTGAAAGCGGGCTCTTGCAGAAGATCCACGGGTTCTGCCGGATGAAGCTGGGGGCGGATCTCGAGGCGGAGGATCTCGCGCAGGATATCTGCGAGGAGGTGCTCAAAACCGCGCGCCGGTACGAAAGGGACGGGCGGGAGATCGCCAATTTGCCCGCTTTCGTCTGGTCCGTGTCCAATCGGCGGTTTGCCGCGTGGGTGCGGAGGAAAAAGCGCGGAGCCGTCGATCTCCCCGGGGACGCCGCCCTGAACCTTCTCCCCTCCGGCGAGGACACGGAGGAAACGGTGATCGCGCGGGAACAGGCCGCCATCCTTCGCCGGGAACTCGCACGGCTCAGCCGGAACTGGCGGGAGGCGGTGGTCCTCTGCTATTTCGACGGACTGACGGCGGAAGAGATCGCCGGGAAGGTCGGCCGGAGCCCCGGAACGGTCCGGTGGTGGCTCCATCAGGCGCGGGCGGAACTCGGGAAAGGAATGAACATGGCAAGAGAATACGGAGAAAAGAGCTTCCGCCCCGGACGGCTGGTCCTGTCCTGTCAGGGCAATCCCGGAGCGGACATGGAGCCCGTCGCCTGCGCACAACGTCTGATCGCGCAGAACATCCTTCTGGCGGCGTACCGGACCCCCCTCACCCCCGAAGAACTCTCGGACGAGCTCGGCGTATCGGCGGCCTACCTCGAGGACGAGCTTTCCGCCCTCGCCCTGAACGAACTGATGAAGGAGGAGCCCCGGGGGAAGTTCCGCACCGATTTCGTGATCCTGCCCGACAGCGGCGCCCTTCCCCTGTCCCGGGAGATCCGCCGCACCCTGTTCCCGGCGTATTTCGAAAAGGTCCTCTCCTTCCTCGAAGCGAACCGGGAAACGCTCTCCTCCCCGCGCTTCAACCGGGCCGGATTTACGTGGGAGCGGCTGCTTTGGGTCTATCTCCACGCCGCGCCCCAGTCCTGCACCAACCGCTTCGAGCGGGAGAACGGGCTGAAGGTGGACTTTTCTGAAATGCCCCACCGCCCGAACGGAGGCCGCTGGATCGCGCTGGGATTCGACAACAGCGTCCCCGCCGAAACACCCGCGGAAGGGGAGGAGTGGGCCGCGTATGACGGACCCGTCCACAAGGGAGGCGGATTCTTCGCGGAGGGCTTCTTTCACCAATGGAGCGGATCTTCCAGCGCGCCCTTTTTCGACGTGCCGGACGGAGTCTTCGCCCTCAGCGCGGATCTGATCGAGGGCAGGCGGACCTTCGATTCGCTGGACGGGGAGCAGAAATATCTGTTCAGCCTCGCCGCGGAGAAGAAACTCTGGATCCGCCGCCCGGACGGGAGTTTCACACCGGACTTCTACTACATTGATCTCGAAACCGACGGGGAGCTCGCCCGGATCTTCGAATCCCTCTATCCCTCCCTCGAACCCCTGTACGAAAAGGCGTGGGACCTGATCCTGAGGTATCGCGAGGCCGACGTCCCCGCCGCTCTCCGCTGGCAGATGGGGAATTTCCTCTCGAACAGCCTCAACGTCCTCGTGCCCATGTGCCTCTGCGACGCGCACAGCGCAGGACTCCTCTCCGCTCCCGCCTCCCCCGCCGACCCGTGGCTCAGTCTCTTTGTCTCAGGAGTGAAGGGGAATGAGGAATGAGGAGTTAGGAGTTGGAAGCGGCTAGTGGTTAGTAGAACCGTTTTCCTTTGTTTCACGTGAAACAATCGCCGCCAAAACTTCAAATTTCGCCCAAACAGGTTTTCGATCGCGCGGTTCTGTCTGCATGTGGATCTGAATCTGAGTATGTGCGCGAGGATGCGGAAACAGGTTTCGATCCAGCCGTGCGCGTCCCTGTGCTCAATGCGCGCCTGAATCTCTGCCGTAAGGCCGCAGACTTGTCTGCGCATGTTTCAGCTGCACAAGCAGAGACCGCGCGAGGACCGTGGGATAAACTGTAACACTCGTCGGCCATGAGATGTGTCCCCCGCACCGACGCAGTCGTGCTCGCCGCCCGTCCCGCGCAGGGACATTAAATCCGAAACGCGGAGCGTTTCATACCTTATTTCCCTTTGTGAAGGGATGGACAAATCCTCCTCCGCCGACGTTCAGGAATGACCGTCGTTGCTGATATCGAAAAGCGGAGCGTTTCATAGCTTCGTAATCCCTTTGAAAGGGATTGAAAAAAGTCCCGCCGCCAGCCGGGGAAAACCCTGACCGGAAGCGGGACTTGTTTTATCGGGGACACGGATCGGACCGTGAACCTTATGATTCCTTCTTGCTCACAACGCTCTTGATCACGAACAGCGTGCAGATCATGAGGATGATGGCGATGGGCAGGGAGATCAGCCAGGTCTGCATGTTCGGCAGGAGGTTGGCGATCAGGGCCGCGACGAGGAAGGAGACGAAGGACACGGCCGCGACGGTGACGGCGTAGGGGATCTGCGTCGAGACGTGGTTGATGTGGTCGCAGCGCGCGCCGGCGGAGGACATGATCGTCGTGTCGGAGATCGGGGAGCAGTGGTCGCCGCAGACCGAACCCGCGAGGCAGGCGGACATGCCGATGTACATCAGCTCGGAGGAGGCCGGGAAGATGCTCGTCACGATCGGGATGAGGATGCCGAATGTTCCCCAGGACGTGCCGGTGGAGAAGGAGATGAACACCGCGACGAGGAAGATCACGGCGGGCAGGAGGGTGGTGAGTCCCTGGGCCGCGCCGGACATGAAGCCGTCCACGAATTCGGAGGAGCCGAGCAGGGAGGTCATGTTTTTCAGGGATCCGGCGAAGGTGAGGATCAGGATCGCGGGGACCATCGCCTTGAATCCGGCCGGGAAGCACTCCATCGCGTCCTTGAAGGAGATCGTGCGGCGGCAGACGAGGTAGATCATGACGACGACGAGGGTGATGATGCCGCCCCAGGGGAGACCGATGGTGGCGTCCGTGTTGGAGAACGCGCCGATGAAGTCTCCGGCGTAGTCCGTTCCGCCCCAGAAATCGGTGCCGAAGAAGCCGCCGACGTAGACGAGGCCGATCACGCAGACGATGATGAGGATGACGATCGGGATCACGAGGTCGAAGACGCGGCCGCGGGAACCCTTCGGAGCGGTGTCCTCCGAGGCGTGCTCGGTGCCGGAGGTGAAGAGGTCGCCCTTTTCGATCGCGTTCTTTTCATGGAGCGCCATCGGGCCGAAGTCGAATTTCATCAGGGCGAGGGCGATGATGAACACGAGGGTGAGCAGGGAATAGAAGTTGTAGGGGATCGCGCGGACGAAGAGGGAGAGTCCGGAGTACCCGGTGCCCTCGGCGTAGGAGGAGACCGCGGCGGCCCAGGAGGAGATCGGGGCGATCATGCAGATCGGGGCGGCGGTGGCGTCGATGAGGAACGCCAGCTTTGCCCGGGAGATCCGGTGGGTGTCCGTGACGGGCTGCATGACGGAGCCGACGGTCAGGCAGTTGAAATAGTCGTCGATGAAGATCAGCACGCCGAGGAAGAAGGTGGCGAGCTGGGCGCCCACGCGGGTCTTGATGTTCTTCTGGGCCCATTTTCCGAAGGCCGCCGACGCGCCCGTGCGGTTGAGGAGCGCGACGAGGACGCCGAGGATCACGAGGAAGATGAACACGCCCGCGTTGTCGGAGACCGCCTGGATGATGCCGTCGTTGATGACGGTGTCGAGGGTCCCGGCGAAGGAGAAATTGGTGGCGAGCAGGCCCCCGGCGATGATGCCGATGAAGAGGGAGGAGTAGACCTCCTTCGTGATGAGCGCGAGCACGATGGCCACGACGGGCGGCAGGAGCGAAAGGGCCGTGGCGTAGGCGAAGGAGCCTCCCCCCTCGCCGTCGCCGTCTGCGAATACGGTCACGGCCAGGGTCCCGAGCATCAGGACCGCCGCGAGAAGAATGAGGGGAATGACGCGGATGGATCTGCGGGTTCTCATTTTTGCATCCTTTCCTGACAGAATCAAGTGATCGAAACAAAAACAGACGCCCCGCTTCGAAACAGCCGGACGTCCGATTCCGATTTGCCCATGCGGCGCGGGATCGTATGCGGATCCGCGGGCGGGAGGGGAAAGGACGACGCAAGCAGCGCTCCACGGTTCGTGACAGTACGCGCCGTATTTCCGCGCGCACCAGGGGAAAGGCGGATCCTTCCCCTTCGGCGGTTCGACCTCCGCGCAAGCGAAGTCCGGTTCCGCACGGTCCGCCGGACTGCATGAAAATCCGCTCCGACCGCCCCGGACATCCCCGCTTCCGCGCCATTCTCACCGCGCCTCTGCTTTGGTTACGGGTTAATTATAGCATGAAAGAGGGCCGTTTTCAAGGGGGTTCTGAAAAAATATGAACATTATTTGAAATAATTTTCAATTCCCGAACCGTTTTCTTCGGACCGCTTCAAGGCCGCCTCCATCTCCCGCACGATCTCGCTCGCGGGCATGTTCAGAGCCGCCGCCAGCTTGAACAGCGTGTCCAGCGTGGGCCGCCGTTCCCCTCTCTCGATGGCGGAAAGGTGGGTCCTCCCGATATCTGCCAGACCGCTCACGACCTCCTGCGAGAGACCCTTTCTCTCCCGGATCTCCCGGAACACGTTTCCGACAATCACAGAATCCAGCATGGGTGCCAGCCATCCTTTTTTCTTTTGATTGTACAGAATTATGTCCGCAAGTTTGAACACAAATGTTGACAGACAGCCAATCTTGTGATAGAATGTCGGTGAAAGCAGTACCGTTGTCGGACGTACAAAAGCCGACGGCATGATCCCCTCCGGCCGGGGCTGCGGTTCAAAGGAGAAAGGAAGATCGAAAATGAAGATCGGGGAAAAACTGAAGAGTCTGGTCCTGTTCGCGCTGATGGGGGCGTTTGATTTCGTTGTGTATTTTCTGATGATGTTTGCCGCGGCGGGGTATCTGAACAACCAGCCGGCCATGCCCGAAGGAAAGCACCATCCGCTTCTCTACGTCCTGTTCGCGGTATGCGCCGTCTTGTACATCCTCCCTCTGTACATTCTTCTGTTTGCCAACAACGTGAGCCTGAAAACGGCGCTTCTGCATCTTACGAGCGCGGAAATGGGGGGATTCAGCAGCAAAAAAGTATTTCAGTATGTCGCAAAGGAACAGGGGATATCCGACCTCGCCGTGTACGCCGTCTATTCCATGCTGATGCTTCTGCCGTTCCCGGGTGCGGACAGGAATCCGTTTGTCTATATCCTGATGCAGGAGACGTTTTTCCACGAACTGCCGATCCCTTCCGTCGTGAGCTGGATCCTCGCCGTCGCGTTCTTCGCTCTGCAGTATGCGCTCTGCGTGTATATCGCCGCGAATAAATGGAACAGGGAACGGATCAGACCCTGAACGCGGCGGCCCGTTACCGGAGTTTAGCACCGTCCCCCGTTTTTCCCACCGGCAGGGATCGGGGGATTTTCGCGCCTTGTCCTCCCCGCATAAGCCCTTGATTTTCCCCTCCCGTTCTGCTATAATAAACGAAAAACCCGCAGACTGAGAGGTACACCGGATGGGAGAGACCGCACTGCCGCCCTCCGACGACACGATTTCCGGGATCGTCGACTCCATTATCTATCAGAACGAAGACAACGGCTATACCGTCTGCGAGATCGAAGACACCGCGGGGAATCCCGTCACCCTCTGCGGCATCATCCCCTACCTGGCCGAGGGGGACCGCATCACGGCCCGCGGATCCTGGGTCACCCACCAGACCTACGGACGGCAGTTCAAGGTCGAATCCTTCGAAAAGGATCTGCCCGCCGGGGAGGGGGACGTGCTCCGCTATCTCGCGTCCGGCGCGGTGAAGGGCATCGGACCGAAGACCGCCCAGAAGATCGTGGAGCTCTTCGGGACCGACTCCTTCGACGTCATTTCAAATCACCCGGACTGGCTCGCGGAGGTCCCCGGGATCACCCCGAAGAAGGCCGCCGCCATTTCCGAACGGTTCAACGCCATCTCCGGGGCCCGCTCCGTCATGATGTTCTGCCGGGATTTCTTCACCCCGCAGACCGCCATGAAGATCTACAAAAAATGGGGCGGCGCGGCGGTGGACCGGATCCGGCAGAACCCCTACCGCCTCTGCGAGGACTTCTCGGGCATCGGATTCCGCCGGGCGGACCAGATCGCCCTGGATCTCGGGCTGGACCGGTACTCCGAGGAGCGCATCCTGCAGGGGACCGTCTACGTTCTGCGCAGCGAGGCCGTCCGTTCGGGCCACACCTGCCTGCCCTTCGGCGATCTGATCCGGTGCGCCCTCGACCTGCTCTTCGGCGACGACCCCTCCCCCGAGAACGCCCGGAGGATCGCCGGGACCGTCGAAAAAGGCGCGGCGGAATTGAAACTGATCCCCTTCGAGAGCGAAGGCGTCCATTATATCTTCGAGCCCCGGTGTTACAACGCCGAGACCTATATCGCGAAGAAGCTCGCCGATCTCAAACGCTCCTGCCCCCGCATGGACCGGGGCGACATCGTCCGGCTGATCGAAAAGGCGGAGGCCCAGTCCGGCCTGACCTACGCCCGCGCCCAGAAACAGGCCCTGTTTTCCGCGCTGGAGGAGGGGGTCATGATCCTCACGGGGGGACCCGGCACCGGCAAGACCACCATCATCAAGGGCCTGCTCGCCATCTTCGCCTCCCTGGATCTCGAAGTTTCCCTCGCCGCCCCCACCGGAAGGGCCGCCAAGCGCATGAGCGAAGCCACGTCCTGTGAAGCGAAGACCGTCCACCGCCTCCTCGAAACGGATTTCACCGAGGACGGGGAGGGGGAAGCGCGGTTTCTGCGCAATGAGGAAAATCCCCTCGACGCGGACGTGCTCATCATCGACGAGGCTTCGATGCTCGACGTCCACCTCACCGCGTCCCTGCTCCGGGCGGCGAAGCGCGGGACCCGCCTGCTCCTCATCGGGGACGCCGATCAGCTTCCCTCCGTCGGCGCGGGGAACGTCCTCGGGGATCTCATCGCGTCGGAGCGGTTCGTCACCGTGCGCCTGAACGAGATCTTCCGGCAGGGGGAACGGAGCCTGATCGTGGAGAACGCCCACCGGATCAACGAAGGGGTCCTGCCCATCCTCGACCGGGTGGACGCGGATTTCTTCTTCCTCCGCCGGAACACCGAGGAGGGCATCCGGGACACGGTGGTCGATCTGGTGTCGAACCGCCTGCCCCGCTCCTACGGCGAGGACTTCCGGAAGAAGATTCAGGTCCTCACCCCCTCCCGCAAGGGCCTGTCGGGCACCGATTCCCTCAACGTCCTCATTCAGGCCGCCGTCAACCCGCCCTCCCCCGGAAAGGCCGAACGCAGGTCCCGGGAGAGGATCTTCCGCGTCGGGGACCGGGTGATGCAGACGAAGAACAATTATCAGACCGAGTGGCGCACCGATTTCGGAGACGAGGGCCTCGGGATTTTCAACGGGGATATCGGGACGGTGACGGGCTTCGAGCCGGAGGAGAATCTCATGGAGGTCCGTTTCGACGACCGGCAGTGCTCCATCGACTTCACGGGACTCGACGAGCTGGACCACGCCTACGCGGTGACGGTGCACAAGAGCCAGGGCAGCGAATACCCCTGCGTCGTGATCCCCCTGTACGACTGCCCGCCGATGCTCCTGTCGCGGAATCTGCTCTACACGGCAGTGACCCGGGCGTCGAAGATGGTGATCCTCGTCGGAAAGCAGTCCGTCCTCGAAAAGATGGTGGAGAACGACCGGCACCAGCTGCGGTGCACGATGCTGAAAGAGTTCCTGTTGAAGGAGGTTTCGGGGTGATGTGCGTTCCGGAACGATGTGATGTGCGTTTTGGAATGGAGTGATACGCGTTCCGGAATGGGGTGCTCTGCGGGATTCGAGGTTGTATTATATGGAAAAGGAGTCGGCGTCGGACGCACGGTTGTGAAGCTGAAACAGGGAGTGATCCCCGCGGGCTTCTTCAAATTCAAGCCGGACGAGCCTGAGAGGGGAGACAACCTCGCGCGGTCTTTATTCGTGTAGTTGAAACATGCGCAGGATAAATCCTGCGGCCTCACGGCAACGATTCAGGCGCGCAATCGGCGTTGTCGCGTTTTCGTGCGGCGGGAGATGATTGTCCGTCCTCGCGCAGATCAAGAAAAACAAGGGTTTTCGGCGCATTGTTTCACGTGAAACAAGAACCGCCAGGGAAGGACTTCAAGTTCAACTCTGACGGTTTTCGTTTATTCAGTTTCTTTTTACGGTCCGGATCCGTTCAAATGCGCGAGGACAGATCAATGGTTCCGGCTTTTCGAACACGCGACCTGTTCCATGCGCGACTGAATCACCGCCGCAAGGCCAGCACGACTGCGTCGGTGCGTCAGACATTGTCTGCGCATGTTTCAGCCGCACGTGCAGAGACCGCGCGAGGTTGGCGTCATGTTCCGCTCGTCATTTCTGAATCTGCAACAGCCCGCGAGGATACGGCGACAGTTTTCGATACAGAAACGCGCGTCCCAACGCCGATTCCTTTACCCATAAAATACAGCCTCAAATCCCGCACGGCACCTCATTCCGATCCGTACCGACTTCAAATCAAGACCTGTAAAATTTTTACGGCAGTTCCTCATACTTGTCGATGATCTTCTGCAGAGCCTTGTTCATCGACTTCGTCAGCTTCTGGAACGTGGACGCCACCGTGTCGGCCTTCACTCCGTCGCGGACCAGATCGTCCACCGAGGTCATGCCGCCGAGGGAACTCTGATACGCGTAGCCGAAGTCGATGCTCAGACGGCTCGCCGCCAGATCCAGCATCTTCGTGTCGTCCTCGGTCCCCGCCAGCTTGGTCTTCATCGTCGTCTCGAAGAATGCGGGGCGCACGTAGTTGAAGTGCTGGCAGGAGAGGGCCTCCGTCACCGTCCCGATCATGGTCAGCGCGGAGACGCAGGAGATCGGGATCCCCCAGTAGACGTCCGTGGCGACCGTCATGTAGTCCTCCTGGATCTCGTCCAGCTTCGGGGCGGGCAGGAATCCGTAGGAGATCTCCGACTCGCGGATGATGTTGCAGACTTCCCGGAGGTTGCAGTAGCACATCAGGGACTGGCCGTTCGAGAACATGTTCGCGCCGTAGCCCGTTTCGTAGAAGCCGTAGTTCTCCGTGAGATCCGTCATTTTTTCCAGATACAGCGCGGCCCGCTCCACGTCGAAATTGATGTAGGGCATATTGTCCGCGTCCTTCGAGATCACCGGGACCCCGAGGGAGTTCTGGAGGGTGTAGAAGACCTCGTAGGTCAGGCCGTACTGGTCCTTCGCCGTCATGCTCCCGTCGCCGTCCAGATCCAGCGTCGCGGCCGCGGCCATTTCCGTCAGGCTGTCGAGGTACCACGTCCCCTCATAAACCTTGTCGTAGGGCACGGTCAGGCCGAGGTCCGCCGTCATCTGCTTGTTGATGACGAACATCCGCATGTAGTAGAGGCAGTAGTAGGAGAGATAGGAGGAGGCCGCGTAGGATTTGCTCCCCACGCCGATGGTGGAGGTGGAGTCGATCCACCAGGGCTTGTCGAAGTTGAATTCCGGGATGCTTTTCAGATTGTGGAAATGTCCCGCCATGACCAGCGTGATCATGTTGGTGTCCTGGGAGAAGGTGACGGCGTAGTTCTCCTCGCCGCTGCTGACGATGCCCCGGATCGCGGTCGCCATCGAGCCGTCGTCCGCCGCGATATCCTCGTAGGAGACCGAGACGTTGTACCGGGCTTCCACTGCCCGCGCGGCGTTGTACTGGGCGTCGTTGATGACCTCGCCGTTCAGCTCCGCGGACGTGACGGCGGTGGTGGTGCGGTTGCTCAGCCCGGCGATGACGTAGGACGCCCCGCCGAAATCCGCCTCGCCGAGATCGTCGGGAACGAACTGGTCTTCGGGCCCCTCCTCCGCGGGCTCCGCATCGGCGGCAGGGGAGGGATCGGAGGACGAAACGGGCGCGTCTTCCTCATTTCCCGCCGTGGAGCAGGAGGAGAGGACGGGCGAGAACAGGAGAAAGGCGCACAGCAGCAGGGAAATGCCGGATCGCAGTTTTTTACTCATGTCTGACCCCTTTCGTTATGTTCGGATGCGTTCGGAAAGCGAAAAAGAAGGGGCCCCGCTTCCCGGATTCCGAGGACTTGGGGAAACGGAGCCCATTTCAGGCTCAGAAGGGATTTTCCGTCGGGTACTTGGCCGCGGCAGGCTGGTTCCAGCCGATCTTTTCCGCGCCGAGGTACTTGAAGACTTCGAACAGGGCCTTGCCGTAGTGACCGAACGCCACCGCGCCGTGATGCGGGAAGCCGTTTTCGATCAGGACATGGCGGTAGAACCGGCCCATTTCGTGGATCGCGAAGACGCCGACGCCGCCGAAGGACTTCGTCTCGACCGGCAGGACCTCGCCCTCGGCCACGTAGGCGTAGAGGTGGTTGTCCGCGGTGGACTGGAGGCGGTAGAAGGTGATCTCGCCGGGGACGATGTCTCCCTCGAGGGTGCCGTTGGTGACCTCGACGGGCAGGGAGCGCGCCATGATCATCTGGTACTTCATCGTGGGATTGCAGATCTTCTTCGAGCAGGTGTTGCCGCAGTGGAAGCCCATGAAGGTGTCGTGGAAGGCGTAGGGGAACTTGCCCTCGATGTTTTCCTTGTACATGTCGGCGGGAACGGTGTTGTTGATGTCGAGCAGGGTGACGATGTCCTCGCTCACGCAGGCGCCGATGTATTCGGAGAGACATCCGTAAATGTCGACCTCGCAGCTCACCGGGATGCCGCGGCCGGTCAGACGGGAGTTGACGTAGCAGGGCACGAAGCCGAACTGGGTCTGGAAGGCGGGCCAGCACTTGCCGGCGATGGCGACGTACTTGCGGCTGCCCTTGTGCGCCTCGACCCAGTCGGTGAGGGTGAGCTCATACTGGGCGAGCTTAGCGAGGATCTCGGGTTTTTTATTGCCCTTGCCGAGTTCCGCTTCCATGTCGGCCACCACGGCGGGGATGCGCTCGTCGCCCGCGTGCTTGTTGAAGGCCTCGAACAGGTCGAGCTCGGAGTTTTCCTCGATCTCCACGCCGAGGTTGTAGAGCTGCTGGATGGGGGCGTTGCAGGCGAAGAAGTTCATCGGTCTCGGCCCGAAGGAGATGATCTTGAGGTTCTTCAGCCCGACGATGGCCCGGGCGACGGGCAGGAATTCGTGGATCAGATCCGCGCAGTAGGCGGCGTCCCCGACGGGATATTCCGGGATGTAGGCGGTCACGCCCCGGAGCTTGAGGTTGTAGCTGGCGTTGAGCATCCCGCAGAAGGCGTCTCCGCGGTCCCCGACGAGGCGGTCGGAGGCTTCTTCCGCCGCGGCGCAGAACATCACGGGGCCGTCGAACTTCTCGGCGAGCATGGTCTCGGAGATCTCCGGGCCGAAGTTGCCGAGGTAGACGCAGAGGGCGTTGCACTCGTTCTTTTTCAGGTCTTCGATGGCTTCGAGCATCTGGATCTCGCTCTCGACGATGCAGACGGGGCATTCGTACACGTCGTTCTTGCCGTATTTCGCTTCATAAGCGGCGATCAGGGCCTCGCGGCGGCCGACGGACAGGGATTCCGGGAAGCAGTCGCGGGAAACGGCGACGACGCCCAGTTTGACGGTGGGGGTGTTTTTCATGTGCGGCTCCTTTGTGGATGAGAGATTATTTTCACAAATATCATTATAGCATCCCCCGCGCGGAAATGCAAGAGGGAAAAGTAAAATGAGGAATGAGGAATGAGGAGTTAGGAGTTTACAGAGTGGAGGGTTTCCGCATCGGGGGGCGTGCTGTGCGGGATTATCGGGTTTTTGTATGTGAGCGCTCCGCTGGGATGGAAGAGGCGCGCAGTCTTGAAGCCTGAACATGAAGCGATCCCCGCGCGTTCCTTCTGATTCAACCCGGACGAGCCGGAACATGACGTCAACCTCGCGCGGTCTCTGTTCGTGCAGCCGAAACATGCGCAGGATAAATCCTGCGGCCTTGCGGCGGTGATTCAGTCGCGCATATAAAAGGGACAATGCACGGAGGATCGGAATGATGTTTCACATAAATCATTGGCAGAAAAAGGCATTGTTTCACGTGAAACAAACAGCCGTCAGAGTGAATTTCGGGTTCGGCTCTGACGGTTTATATTCGTATGGTTCTGTCTGCATACGGGTATGAATCTGTATATGTGCGCGAGGACGCGGCAACAGTTTTCGCTTTCCGTCCGCGCGTCCTGTGCCCAATGCGCGCCTGAAATGCCGGCGAAGCCCGCAGAACTTGTTCTGCGCATGTTTCAGCTGCATGTCGGCGATCAAGCCGGGTTGCCGCCATGTTCCGCTCGTTATGTCTGAATCGGCAGAAGTGCGCGAGGATGCGGAACCGGTTTTCGATACGGAAACGCGCGTCCCTTCCATCCCAGCGAAGCGCTCCCACTCAAAAACCGAAAATCCCCGCACCGCACGTCCCCCGATGCGGACAGCCCTCAATTCCTCACTTTCTCCTCGCCTCAAAGAACTCCCTCAGCACCGCCCTGCATTCCTTCTCCCGGACGCCGAAGACCGTTTCGACCCGGTGGTTCAGGGGGTAGGAGGCGAGATTGAGGAGGGAACCCATCGCGCCGGCCTTCGGATCTTTCGTCCCGATCACCGTTCGGGGGATCCGCGCGTTCCAGATCGCTCCGGCGCACATGGGGCAGGGTTCGAGGGTCACGTAGAGGACGCATCCGGGGAGCCGCCAGCCGCCGAGGAGGGAGCAGGCCTTTTCGATGGCCGAAGTCTCCGCGTGCCGCAGGGCGTTCTTGAAGGTCTCCCGGCCGTTGTAGTCCCCGACGAGGATCCGGCCCTCCCGCGCGATCACGCAGCCCACGGGGACCTCTCCTTCTGTTGCCGCCTGTCGGGCGAGAGCGAGGGAGGCGTCCATGAACCATTCGTCCGCCGCTCCGGGATCGGGACATTCCCCCTCGGTCCAGGGCAGAAGCAGCTTTTTTACGGTCTCTTCCCGCCGGATCCGCTTTTCCCGCAGGTCCGGGGAGGGGATTTCCATGTCCGGCCCTCTCATGCCGCACCCGCTTTCCGGCCCGTGTCCGCGGCGAAGCGCACTCTCGTGGCGGCGAGGATCACGAAGGCCACCGCCCCCGCCGTCAGAATCGCGCTGTCCAGACCGTACCGCACCCCTCCCCGCTCGGCGAACACCGTCAGCGAGACGAGGGAGCGCAGATTCACGAACACGTGGGCGGCTACCGTCGGCCAGAGACGCCCCGTCTCCTCCGCCAGCACCCCGAGGAGCACCCCGGCCGCCAGCGCGTAGATCATCCCGTCCACCGATTCGTGGGCGAGGGCGAACATCAGGGCCTGGGCCATACAGCCGAAGACCGGATGCATCCGCCGCAGTTCCCCGTAATAGAGCCGCCGGAAGAGGACCTCCTCCGCGACGGGGTGGATCAGGAGCAGGGACGCCACCGACAGCGGATCGAGGGAGGGCATTTCCCCCGCCGCGGATACGCCGCCCGAGAAGGCCTCCTCCCCGTTCATGAACGCCGCGACGAGGAACATCAGCGTCACCAGCGCGGCGACCGAGGCGAGAAGATGCAGCACGCACCGACCGGTCTTCTTCTTCACAAGCTCCGGGACGGGATCTTCCTCCTCCGCGGTTTTCAGGGGCAGACGCAGAAGCGCGAAGGCGGCCCCGAAGGCCAGAAGGAAGACGAGAAAATCCCCGAAAGTCCCGAGCCCCGGCGCGAACCGGAAGAGCAGAAATCTCGCCGCCCGCTGCACGAGGATCAGCCCGGCGAACGAGATCATGACGTGCGTCAGCCGGTTCAGATTGTTCCTCTCCATCGTCCCATCCCCTGCCTTTCTCTTTGGATTGCCGGATCTTTACCCATTATAGCAGAGAACGGGCGGAAATACAAGAGATTTTCGCCGTCGAAATCTCCCGGACCCTGTTGATTTTGCGCTCCGGTTGCGGTATAATAAAAGGTGAAGAAGAATCCATACGAGACAGGATGCGGAACTTTATGAAAAAACAAAGGATTTTAGTGGTCTCCTCCGCCAATATCGACTTCGTCCAGCGGATGCGCCGGGTGCCCTATTCCGGGGAGACCGTCGTGGAAACCGGACTCGGGTATTCCTATGTCCCGGGAGGGAAGGGCGCCAACTCCGCCATCACCTTCGCCCGGTTCGGCGCGGACTGCGTGTTCGCCTGCCGCCTCGGAAGGGACGCCAACGCAAAACGCCTCGTCTCCGTCTACCAGCGGGAGGGGATCGACACCCGCTACATCCGGGAGGATCCCGACGCGCCCACCGGACTTGCCTCCATCCTCGTGGAGGAGAACGGCAAGAACCGCATCATCGTCTACCCCGGCGCGAACATGACGATGGGCATCGAGGACATCGAGGCGGGCTTCACCTGCTACCCCGACGCCGTGTACCTCCAGCTGGAGATCCCCGACGAGGCCGTCATCGAGACCTGCCGCCGGGCGAATCAGGACGGCATCCCGATCTTCATCGACGCGGGACCGGCCCGGCTCGACTTCCCCCTCGACGAGCTCGGACACGTGGAGATCTTCTCCCCCAACGAAAACGAGACCCGGATCTTCACGGGCATTTCCCCCTCGAACGAGGACGCCTGCCTCCGCGCCGCCGTCAAGCTCTCCACCCTCGTGGACGCGAAATACTACGTCCTGAAGCTGGGCGAGCGGGGATCCTTCGTCTACGACGGGCAGAACTATCAGTCGATCCCGGCGGAAAAGGTCACGGCCGTCGACACCACCGCCGCGGGGGACGTGTTTTCCGCCGTCATGACCTACGTCTATCTGCAGAACAAGAACATCGTCTCCGCCGTGAAGTACGCCACCTGCGCCGCGGCCCTGTCCGTCACCCGCCCCGGAGCCTCCACCTCCATCCCCACCCTCGACGAGGTGATCGCCTACGCGAAGAACAAAGTCGCCGCCGAGAACGGGGAGAAGCCGGAGGAGGGAGAGCAGGGAGAAGGGACCGAAGGCAAAACGGAAGGGACGGAGAACGCATGATCATTGTCGCCGTCGATTTCGGAGACGCCCGGACCGGACTGGCCGTCTGCGACAAAAAGGAACTCGCCGTCACCGAAGCCGGATTCGTCGCGGCGGGGAGCTACAAAAAGGCTCTCGCGGCCGTCGGGGAGCGGGTGAAGGAGCTGGGGGCGGAGCTCCTCGTCGTGGGGAACCCCATCAACATGGACGGCTCGGAGGGCTACCGGAGCGCGAAATGCAAGGCCTTCGCCCGGGAACTCTCGGAGCTCACCGGGATCCCCGCCGAACTCTACGACGAACGCCTCACGACGGTGGAAGCCCACAAGATCCTCTCCGAAAACAACGTCCGCGGCAAAAAGCGCAAGACCATCGTCGACACCCTCTCCGCCCGCCTGATCCTCGAAGACGCGATCAAGGTCCGGAGGAATAAGGGAATCGAAGCGTAAAGAGGAGTTGGAAGCGGCTGGTGGTTAGCGGCTAGTAGAACCGTTTTCCTTTGTTTCACGTGAAACATCCGAACGCCGAGACTCCTCGTCTCACCCGGACAGTTTTTCGATCGCGCGGCTCGGTCTGCACGTCTGTCTGAATCTCAAACCGTGCGCGAAGATGCATAAACAGTTTCAGCTTCAAAACCGCGCGTCCTGTGCCCAATGCGCGCCTGAAACGCTGGCGGAGCCCGCAGACTTGTCTGCGCATGTTTCAGCTGCACAAGCAAAGACCGCGCGATGACGTG
>CACZNC010000054.1 GCA_902782445.1 uncultured Ruminococcus sp. | reverse complement strand
ACCGCACTTAATTGGTATAACCTTGTCCTCCCCCCAATTGAAGTTCTTGCCAGGCTTCTTCGGGGAAGCCGCGTTTCCTTTTTAGCTTGAGATTAGTATTATAAGTGATTCAGGCACGTTCCAGAATGCAGAGGATCAGTTCCGCGAGCTTTTCGATCTCCGCGACGCTCGTGTATTCGCGGACCGTGTGAACGTCGTGCATGGCGGACGCGGCGACGATCCCGGAAATGCCGTGCCGGGCGAAATGATTCTGATCCGCCCCGCCGAAGGTATAGCCGAATTCCGGATCCAGACCCGCCGCTTCTGCCGCTTCCGCGAACCGGAGCACCACGGGCGAATCCTCGTCGGTATGATAGGCGTGAACCATTTCCCTGACTTCGATTTCCGCTTTCGCGCCGATCCGGGCGGCCTCCTCTTTGAAAACGGCGGTGATCTCTTCGCTCTTGTTTACGGCTTCCTCATGCCGCAGACTGCGGATCTCTCCGCCGATCTCGACCTTCGCGGGGACGGCGTTGGTGACACTTCCGCCGGAAATCGTGCCGAAATTCACGGTGGTGTCCTCCGCGACCCGGCCGGCGGGAATCTTCGCAAGCGCGTTCGCCGCGGCGGTCAGGGCGTTAATCCCTTCTTCGGGATTGAATCCGGCGTGCGCTCCCCGTCCTTCCACCGTCACGCGGAGGGAAAGGATCGTGGGGGCTCTCGTCACCGCTTTGCCCACCGGACCGTCAAGATCGAAACAGTAGGATTCCTTCGCCCGGAGCTTCCCGTAATCGAAGACCTCGCTCCCCCGGCCGTAGATCTCCTCCGCGCAGGGGAAAAGGATTTCGATATCGGCGTGAGGAAGACCGTCCTCGCGGATCACGGAGAGGGCTTCGAGGATCGCCGTCAGCCCGCCCGCGTCGTCCGCTCCGAGAACGGTGGTCCCGTCGGAGGTGATCCTCCCGTCCTCATGGAGCACCGGCTTTTTCCCGATCCCGGGCTTCACCGTGTCCATGTGGGAGGAGAGAAGAATGGGAGTCCCTTCCCTGTTTCCTTTGCAAAATGCGTAGAGATTCCCGGTGGAGCGGTCCGATTTTCTCCCGCAGATCCCGTCCGCGCCGTCTTCTTCCGGTTCCAGCCCCAGTTCCCGGAGCCTCTTTTTCAGTTCCTCCGCCACGGCCCGCTCGCCGAAGGATTCGGAGTCTTTTGATGTGAGTGCTGTAAATGTCTTTACGATCCTGACCCTGCTTATCATGTTCGGCTCCTTTACGGATTCATGTTCTTATCCAGATCCTTGTACATCCTCTCGAGGCCTTTCCGCGCGACTTTGTCCTTCGAGGCGATGTTCGACATGTAGTTGGTGTTGTTGTTCGTCACGAGATCGCGCATGACCTGTCCCATCTGGGAGATCATCGGTGAGTAGGCGAAGATAAAGTCGGTGTAAATGGCATCGTGAATCAGGTCGATGATCTCGGAGGAGACGAGATCCCGGGAATATTTGCATTTCAGAGTGACTTCGTACCACGCGGGGGTGACGGTCCGGTACGTCTGCGCGTTAAGGGCTTCCAGCACGGCTGCCGCCATATCGGCGTCTACACAGGTTACGGGGATCACAGTGAAGAGGTTGCAGTCCCCCACCAGATTCCGGTACGCGGCTTGCTCTTCGTCCAGCTTCGGAGAGGGCAGAAATCCGAAATCATCCTCCATATTGCGGAAGCCTTCCGCGGATCGCATCAGACCGTTGCAGAAGAGCGCGCCTCCCGTCAGGAAAGTCTCGGTCCCTTTCGTGTAGGCGGCGGGCTGGTTGAACAGACTCACGACTTTTTCCGACAGCGTGACAGCCCGTTCCTGATTCATGTCGATCACGATCTTTCCGTCGGAATCGCGGGATGTGAACGGAATATCGGCGCAGTACATAAAGGGGTCCACGCTGGAAGCCGTCATGTACGCCACATAGCCGAGCTGATCATCCGTGTCGACCCGTCCGTCGCCGTTCAGATCCCGGTAAGCCGCCGCGATCAGCTCGCTCATTTTGTCTATCGTCCAGTTCCCTTCGAGCACAAGACCGTAGAGTTCATCCGGGTCGCCGAACTGGTCGAGATAGATCCGCTTGTTGAAATACTGCACGAAGAGCTGGTTCAGCGTCGTCAGATTGAAGTCGCCCGTCAGGAATACGCGGGTGTCTTCTTTCAACTGGAGGTTTTCCATGAAAGTGACGTTCCACCAGGGCTGGGAGAAATCGAGGTACGGGAGTTCGAAGACGTTGCGGTAGAATCCCTTGACCGCCGTCTGGGTCAGGCCGTACTGCTCGCCGAGATAGACGTCGTAGCTGCTGTCGTTCGCCATGATGAGGTTGCTGACAAGGGACGTGATGGTACTCCAGTCCCCTGAGTTTTCGGCGTAGTATTCGAGATCAATGTTCAGCCGGTTGGAAACGGATTCATTGCTGAGGATGACGGTATCGCTCACCGTCTCCCCCGTCAGTTCCTCGCCGCCCTCGATGAACGCCGTCCAGTTGAAGCCGTTGCTGTAATAGATCGTGAAAGATTTCCCGCCGAAATCGAGGTCGGACGGCAGGGTGTCGGGGAGGTTTTCGCGGGTGATTTCGGTTTCCGCCGCGGCGTCAGTCTCCCCCGCTGAGGCGGCATCGGGTCCGGGCGCGGGTACGGCTGTCTCCGGCACGGGATTGCCGCAGGCCGCGAAGACGGGACAGAGAAGGATCAGCGCGAGGACTGTCGAGAAGATCCGAAGGATTGTTCTGCGTGACATGATACGGTCTCCTTTCGTCGGTTAATGGTCTGAAATCGTTTCGTCCCGGTCAGCAGCCGTATTCCCAGTGGAGCAGCATGTACACGCTCGCTGACCATGTATATCCCGGCGCGCGCCATCCGAGACCCGTGAGCGCGTCGAAATTCTCGTAGTTCCCTTTCGCTTTTTCGGCGGACATTTTACAGTACCGTTCCGCCACGGTCCGGGCAAGATCTTCATATCCGCCGCGCCGCAGTCCGTCGACGAGCAGATAGGTGGAGGGAGCCCAGATCGGTCCCCGCCAGTACCCGTCGGAACGGTATTTCCGGCTCGCAGGCATTTCCGTCGCGAGTCCGTTTTCGGTGAGGAAATCCCTTTCGAGGACGGCGGCGAGCTTGTCCCGGATCTCCTTCGGAAGCAGATCTCCCAGCACGAGGGGCATGAGGGAGAGAAGACTTGTCGGTTCCTCTTCGTATTCGTGGGAGCCGCTCTTCTTCGCCGCGAACCGCTCCCCGGTCCAGCTGTGCTCGAGGAAGCGTTTCAGAAGGGCCTCCGCCTCGTTTCTCCAGTATTCGGATTTTCCTCTGTAATCGGGATGGTCCATTTTGTCCGCGATCCGGGCGAGGGCGCGCATCTGCAGAATCAGGAACGCCGGCAGATCGGGAGTCTCCATGAAATAGCCGAGATCGAAGAGAGTGGAGTTGTCCCAGCCGCTGTCGCATCCCTGGGGGTAGTCCGGGATCCCGTCGTGATCGGAATCGCTGTGATCCAGCCACCACCGTGTCCATTTTTCGAGCCAGCCGTAGATCTCGTTCAGCTGATACTGGCCGATGAAAAAGCGGTCCATCAGCTTGTCGAAGCACCACCCGTGGATCGGAGGCTTCGTCGTGCCCCACCGGGTTTCGAGATCGGGGTTCCACATATCCGGCAGAACCCCCATCGGGGACTGCTGGGGAAAAGGCGCGGAAAACTGATCCAGAGAGACGGATCTCGCTTTGTCACAGTCCGCGAGATGGGCCATGGCGAGAGCGTTGAAGCAGTGGTCCCAGCTCCACGTGGAACTCATGACCTTCTTCGCCATGAGCATGGTGTCCGCGGGATAATTCCCCTCTGCCCGGACAAAGCTGGACCAGAGATTGAACCAGGTCACCCGGACGAAATCCTCCGCGGCTTCCTCCTCCTTCTCCCGGTTCGGCAGGAGCGCGAGGAAGTTTTCCCATTCCTTCCGGACCGCGGCGACTTCCGTTTCCCGATCGACGGGAAGGGGGATTTCACGGGGCTCCCGCGAATGGATCGACAGGACCGCCAGAGCAGATCCGTCTTCGCACCGGACGAAGAGATCGGTCTTGTGATTCCGGCGGCTGTCATCCTCATACTGCCGGACGGGGCCGTCGAGGGTCGGGATCCCGCGGGGCACTTCGATCATGGAGTGCAGGCCCACCGACGCCGAAATCAGGTGGAAGGACCGCTCACCCGTCTCCGTTCCATACCCGTAGTGCCGCAGTTTCAGACGGAAATCCAGTCCGCGGCTCTCTATGGCAACGGAATCGTCGTCCCGGATCCATACGGACGCGCTCCCGTGGTCGTTCGTCACGGTCAACTCCCCGGGATCGGCAAAACAGGCAAAGTCCTCCGGCTCTTCCGTTCCGAAGGTCAGGACAAAAGCCGGTCCCTCTTCGAACCTTCGGCGGACCGAATGGATGACGAGCTGCTTCGCCGGACCATCGGGGGTCTCGTCACGGGTGACGGACACATAGGCCCCGTACCGGCTGAAGGGGATATGCGTGATGTCGATGCCGACAGGTTTCATCTTCGCTCTCCTTTTGATGCGCGTCGCTTTCGTGGATATTATACACAAAAAACCGGGATGTGTCAACCAAAAAAAGACCGGTTCTGCCCCGAATCTTCCCGGACGGACACACCGCGTTCATATCTTTGGAGTATAATGACGGTATCAGAAAACCGCGTGAAACGGAGGAAAACATGTTCTGGAACGCGAAAAGCGGAACGGTTCCTGCGGGCGGCTCGATCATGGATTATGTCAGCTTCGGACACGGCGAAAAGTCCTTCGTCCTTCTGCCGGGCCTCTCCGACGGACTGGCGGCCGTCAGGGGGAAAGCCCTCCTGCTCGCTCCGCCTTACAGGAAGTTCTTCGACCGATACACGGTATATATGTTCAGCCGGAAGCGGGATCTGCCCCGCGGGACTTCCATCGAAAACATGGCGAACGATCAGGCGGAGGCGATGGCGTCCCTCGGTATGAAAAACGCCGCCGTTATGGGAGTGTCACAGGGCGGAATGATCGCGCAGGTCCTCGCCGTCCGGCACCCGGAACTTGTCGGGAAGCTGGTGATCGCCGTTTCCGCTCCCCGGGTCAACGAAACGATCCGTGAATGCGTCGGCGCATGGATCTCTTTCGCCGAAGCCGGAGATCACAAGGGGTTGATGATCTCCACGGCGGAGCGGAGCTATTCCGCGGCTTATCTGAAAAAATACCGCAGGCTCTATCCCGTCCTCGGAGCCGTCGGGAAACCCCGGGATTACGGGCGGTTCCTCGCCAACGCCGAAGCCATCCTCCGCTTTGACGCCCTCTGGGAGATCGGGCGGATCGCCTGTCCCGCGCTGATCATCGGAGGAGCGGAGGACCGGATTGTCGGAATAAATGCGTCCTATGAGATGCACGGGCGGATCGGGGGCAGCGAACTGTTTATCTATCCGGGCCTCGGTCACGCCGCCTACGAAGAGGCCCCGGATTTCAACGACCGGGTTTTCCGTTTCCTCGAGAACGGTTCGTAAAAAGGCGAGATTCCTTCCGTTGACATGATCTGCTTTTCCGGCGTGGAAGCATTCGTTTCTGACAGCGTGGGAAAAAGCCAATCCGCGTAAAAAAGTCCCCTCAGTTTTCGCACTGGGGGGATTTTTCATGCTCTTCCACATCGGTTATGACCGTATACCCTTCGATTTTTCCCGGATCCATTCATCCAGAAACCGCATCTGTTCCTCCGTGTGGAACCAGTGCTCTCCGCCCTCCATGACGGTCAGCCCGGCTCCGATCCTTGCGGCGAACGCGGAGACCGTGTCGCGAGGGATCAGGGCGTCCTTTTCCCCGTACAGGATCTCCGTCGGCGCTTTCCATCGGACGGGGTGCTCGCGGATCCAGGTGAGATACTCCCACGAAAGGGTCTCGCCGAAGTCCGTCGGGATTGTTCCCTTCTTCCTGAGTTCTTCCTCCGTCACGCCCGCCCATGCCATCATGCCGGTAATCAGCTTTTCCATATCGGCCACCGGGGAGACGAAGAACGCGGATTTCGTCCATGCGTCCAGTCCCGCGCACATGGCGAAAAAGGCGCCGACGCTGTTCGCGATCAGGATAACAGGTCCGTGGATCCCGCAGAGCGAGGAGACGAACGGGTCAAACTCCTCCTTCGCTTCCCACGGGGTTTCGGCGCGGTAGTCGAAGCCGAGCACTTCCTCCCCGGGGAAGAGCGGGACATAATGCTCCGCTTCCTCCGCCGATCCGCCTTTGCCGTGGATGTATACAACCATGTCAGCCTTCCTTTCCGGCTTTTTTCTTCGGGGTGGGAAGTTCGTCGTACAGGACCCGCACGAGCTCCGCGAGGAAATCCCGGTCCTCCACCCTGTCCACGAGGATCATGTCCTTCGCGCCGTCGTAGGGCGGCTCCAGGATCGCGTCGGGCATCATGGCGCGGGCGGACTTTGTGGGCTTGACGAGGAACCGGTCGTCGTAGATCCCGCCGATCACCTTCCCGCCGCAGTACAGGATGTACTCCCCTATCATCGGGCGGTGAGAGATCTCCCCCGCGCCGGAAAGCTGTTCGAGGATGTAGTCGAGATATGATCTGTCCGATGCCATTTCGTCCTCCGTTCCGCGGGATCCGCCCGCTCAGAGTTCCTTTTCCCACCAGAGATTTCCGTCTTCCCTGAGAAAGCGGAATCCGCACCGTTTCAGCACGTTCTGGGATTTCACGTTGTCCGGCAGGGTGTCGGCACGGACGGTCCGGATCCCCAGTTTTTTCCCGAAATCCAGAAATGCCGTCAGGGCTTCGGTCATATAGCCGTGCCCCGTATAGGCGGGATTCATGCTGTACCCGACCTCCGTCACGCCGTTCCGGGGAATGTATTTGTAGTCGATCGACCCGACGACGCGGCTGTTCTCTTTCAGCGTGATCAGAAATTCCGTGAAGAAAAGATAGTGCTCCGGGTCTTCGGCGATCTCCTTTTCCAGCTTTCTGAGAAATCCGGTCAGAAGATAGTCCAGTTCTTCCCCGCGGTAAACGACGCCATAGGTCTCCTCAAAGAGCGGCAGATCGGAATTGAAGAGAGCGAGGTTTTCCGCGGTGTAGGAGAAGAGCACGAGCCGTTCGGTCTCGATGTGATCGGTGAGTTTTTCGAGTTTCATGATTCAGTCCTCGTTCCAAGGCCCCTTACACCGCCCGAGCCTCCGGTTTACTGATTCTCGGAGCCGTACCAGCGTCCGCCCTGCGCTTCCTTTGCGTCGCTCTCGAGAAGCTGCATGTGGTTTTCGATCACTTTCCGGTAACCCGCGGCGTAGAGGTCGATGATCTCCCGGTCAAGGTAGTTGAACCGGGGCGCGGAGAAGCAGTATTTCGTGAGGGACGGGTCGCAGAGATGGTCGTCCTCGCGCACGTCGCGGTCGTTGAAGGCGATGCGGGAGGGCTTTCCCCGGTGGGTGAGATCGAATTTCTTGAAAAACGGATGCGTGTGCAGGCAGAAGTTCCCGCCCTCATAGCAGAATCCGCCGTTCTCCGCGCGCACCGCCTCCGCGAACCGTTTGACGCTCAGCCCGTGGAGTTCGTCCGGGTAGTACGCGCCGTGGGGTTCGTACCATCCGGCCATATTCGATCCGGTGGATTCGTCGACGCGGATCGCCCGGATCCCGGGAAGCCCTTCGAGCTGATCCCAGAAGTAGTTCATCGCCTCCCGGACGTGTCTGCTCCGCTCGTCGTAGTGTTTCAGCTGATCCCGCGCGATGGCTGTGCAGACCTGATTCGCCCTTCCCTTCGCCCCGCCGAGCGCGATGTGGAAGTAGTCTTTCAGATCGTCGCATTCCTTGATGTAGTTCGCGTTGTTCCGCTCGTAGTGCCCGAAGGCCATCGCACGCTCGTAGATCCGCCTGTCGTCCGTCACGAGGACTCCGAGCTCGCCGCAGGCCAGGGATTTGGTGCTCATCAGCGACATGGCGGCGACGTCCCCGAAGGTCCCGAGCTTTTTGCCCTTGTACAGCCCTCCCTGGGCGTGGGAGACGTCCTCGATCACTTTCAGGCCATACTTGTGTGCGATCTCCATGATCGGATCCATGTCGGCGGGATAGGCAAAATAATGGACCACCATGATCGCCTTCGTCCGGGGCGTGATGCAGCGTTCGATGTCGCCGGGATCCATGCTCAGCATGTCGTTGATGTTGCAGAAGACCGCGGAGGCCCCGAAATTGATGGCCTGCGAAACGCTGCCCCAGTAGGTCTTCGTCGGGCAGATGATCTCGTCGCCTTCCCCGAGACCTATGGCAAACATGGCGGAAGTCAGGGCCATCGTGCCGTTGCAGTAGGCGATGGCGTATTTCGTCCCCTGCCATGCGGCGAATTCTTGCTGAAACTTCTCGGTGACGTCGGTGAAGGAGAAGGAGCCCTTTTCGATCACGTCCATCGCCGCGGCCTTCGCTTCCTCCGTGAGGACCATCTTGCGGAACAGCTTATCGTACGTTTCAGCCGGGATCCTGTCCGCGGGAATGACGGGTTCGCCCCCGAGAACGGCTAATTTTTCCTGTGTCATGACGAGTCTCCTCCTGATTCCGGATCCGGGGACCGGCGCGCGTTTTCCCCGGCCGTCTGGCTGTATCATAACATAAAAAAGCGCCGCTGTCAACAATCCGTCCGGTTTCCTTTGGGCAAAAAGGGGAAAAACCGCAGGATCCGCGTCAGATTCTTTATTGACTTTCCCGAAGCAATTCTGTATAATGGGGGTACGACCACAAGCGCAAAGCCGATCATACAAGGAGGCCGCACATGAAACGCGATCCCGTAAAGGTCCGGATCGAAACGCTCGCGATTCCCACCTATCCCGAATCGGATTACGAAACTCTCCCCATGTTCGCAGAGACCCGGAATCATCAGGGCACCTCCGGCAATCCCTTCCCGAACGCCGTCACGTCATCCCCCTGCGCGGAAGAAGCGGTTCTCACGGACTATACCGCCGTCACCCTCGAAAACGACTGGCTGGAAGTCACCGTTCTCCCCGCCCTCGGAGGCAGGATCTTCTCGGCGAAGGACAAGCGGAACGGATACGACATTTTCTACCGTCAGCATGTGATCAAGCCCGCCCTCATCGGGGATCTCGGATCTTGGATCTCCGGCGGCGTGGAATTCAACTGGCCTTTTCATCACCGCCCCGCCACCTATATGCCCGCCGACTGGAACGTGGAGGAGGGGGAGGACGGATCCGCGACGGTCTGGCTCTCCGATTCGGATCCCTTCTACCGGATGCGGGGGACGGTGGGCGTCTGCCTGTACCCGGACCGGCTGTATCTCGAAACGAAAGTCCGCGTCACCAACCGCACCGAACTGCGCCATCCCTTCCTTTGGTGGGAAAACGCCGCCGTCTCCGTCACCCCGGAATACCGTCTTTTCTTCCCCGGAGACGTGGACCACGTCGTCCACCATTACCGATCCTGCTCCGCCTCCTGGCCGATCGCGAAGGGGAATTACGGCGGGTGCGACTTCGGAGAGGGGACCGATATTTCAAAGATCGTGAACGCGCCCCACGCCACCTCCTATTTTGCCGCGCCTTCCCGCTTCGATTTCTTCGGCGGATACGACGAGGGGGTCCGGGCGGGGGTCATGCACGTGGCGGACCACCACATCGCGCCGGGCAAGAAGATGTTCACATGGGGACAGGATCAGAACGCCCGGGACTGGGAGAAAAAACTCACGGACACGGACGGCCCATACTGCGAGCTCATGGCCGGCGTCTACACCGACAACCAGCCGGATTTCACATGGCTGGAGCCCTATGAAACCAAATCTTTCAGTCAGTTCTGGATCCCGCTCATGGAGACCGGCATCCCGGATTTCGGCAATCTCGATCTGGCTCTCTCCGTGAAGGAGGACCGACTCACCCTCGGTCTGACCCGCGCGTTCTCCGATCTGAAAGTAACGCTCACGGACGCGGACGGCGGGGAACTGCTCTCAGAATCCCTCACCACCGACGGTCCCGGGGGCTGTTCCTTCTCCCTCCCGCGCAAGATCACGGTGGCGGGCTGGCGGGCGGTCGTCACGGCGGACGGCGTTCGGATCGCGGATTATACAAACGGTCCTTTCCCGAAGCAGGAACCGCGGATCATCCGGGGCTATCCCCTGCCGGCGGACGTTAAGAGTCCCTTCGAGGCGTTCAATCTGGGGGAACACCTGATCCAGTACCGGGATCCACGCTCCGACGCGGAAGTTTATTTCAAGCGTGCCCTCGAACTCGATCCGAAGATGGTCCCCGCCGCTCTCTCCCTCGCGGAATGCCATATCGGCCGGGGACTGTACGCGGAGGCGGAAAAAGAACTCACGGACGCCATCGCCGTTCTGAACGCCATGAACCAGAACCCGGAGTCCGGACGGATCCACTATCTCCTGGGACTTGCCCTCGAGCGTCAGGGAAAGGCCTCCGATGCCTTTGAACGGTACCGCAAGGCGGCGTGGAGCGAGGACACCGCATCCCGGGCGCTGACGAGAGCCGCGGTTTTGGCAAGCAGTATCTCCGACTATGATACCGCAGAAAAGCTGGCGGAAGAAGCCCTTCGGCGCGGCGCGGACGGACAGATCAGGGCATTGTTGATGATCCTTGCCCATCGGACGGGAAAGCCCCTTCCCTTCCCGCCAAAGCCGGGGGACGCGCCGGACAGCGATCTCGGATGGGCATATGTCTCGGCGGGCGCGTTGTCCGCGGACGAATGGTTCGCTTCCGTCGGCCGGGTGGACGAAACGGTTCTCGATATTGCCTCCGATCTTCTGGACGCGGGATTTGACGCTGAGGCCTCGACTCTGCTTGACGAAGCCGTCCGGCGGGATCCCGGCTGTTCCGCGTCCGTTTATTACCTTGCGGGAAGGAAGCCCGAACGGCTGTCCGTGGGACGCAGGTTCCCCCACCGCCCCGCCGAGGCCGCCGCCCTTGAAAAAGCGATCCGGGACGATCCCGCGGACCTCTACGCCCGGTATCTGCTGGGGGTTCTGCGGTACGGACAGAGACGGTACGACGAGGCGGAAACGCTCTGGGCCGACGACGCGCACAGGGCTCCGCTGAGAGGACGGGCACTCTGCCTCTGGCGGAAGGGCGAAAGAAAAGATGCCATAGCCCTCTTGAAAAAGAGCCTCGCCGCCGCTCCGTTCTGCGAGGAGGAAAGCCGTCAGGAACTCGCCGCCCTCGTGTGGGAATGCGCGTATCTGATGAACGCGGAGGGAGAAGACCCGGGCGAAACCGCCTCCCTGATCCTGGAACACACGGATCCCGCCGCGCTTCGGGACGACACCGCAATCGAACTCTGCCGGGCGTACAGCAGGGGCGGAAACCCGGAGGCCGCGCTGGATCTGCTCCGGTCCCACCACTTCCGTCCCGGAGAAGGAAGCGAGGCGGCGGTGGCCATGCGGTATATCGACGCCCAGTGCGCGCTCGGGGACAAACTGCGCAAGTCGGGAGATCTCAAAGCCGCCCGGGATGCCTACGCCGCTGCGAGATCCATCCCGGACTGGCTGGACGGTTCCATCGGAGGAGAGGGACCGTTCCTCAGAGCCATGCTCGGCGAGGCGGAATGCAGCAAGGCGCTCTCCCCGGAGGATCCCGACGCCGTCAAAGCCGCGGACGAGACGATCTCCCACGTTGCCGACGCCTCCCCCGACGTCATGCTCCGCGCCCGTCTGTACCGTGAACTCGGACGGCCCGGGGACGCGAAAGCCCTGCTCGAAAAGAAGAAAGCCGAATGGACGGCCGAGCGGAACAAGGAAGACAGCGGATACTACGCCTCCCAGCCCGCTTACCTCTCCTATCTCGAGCCCTCCGCCGCGGAACGCAGACGCCGCTTCGATCCGCAGATCGCAAAAGCCAACGCCATGCTCCGGGAACTGTGATCCCTGTTTTCAGCCGAAAAACCAAACAAAACCGAAAGCCGCCCGAGAGACGATCCCGGACGGCTGTTTGTTCAGTTTTCAATAAATCCCCATCCGATCCGTCGGATCAGACTGATTCCCGGATCACTCCGAGAGGACCTTGCAGACCATTTCGAGGTTCTTGATGATTTCGAGATGCTGGGGACATCTGCTCTCACACTCGCCGCACTGGACGCAGTCGTCGAAGGTCAGACCCCCGTTTTTCTTATAATCCTTCATCATCCATTTCGCGTGGTCCTTCAGGCCGTAGACATTGTAATAGGTGTACATTTCGAAAATACGCGGAATGTCGATGCCGACGGTGCAGGGCTGGCAGTAGCGGCATCCGGTGCAGTAGAGTTCGGAGAATTTCTTCATCTCTTCGAGGGCGGTGCCGAGCTGTTCCCATTCCGTCTCGGAGATCGCGGTATCGTCGGAGGCGACCTTCACGTTCTTCTGCACCATGTCGAGCGTCTGCATCCCGGAGAGGGCACAGTTGAGGGAAGGATTGCCGAGGACGAACCGGAACGCGAGTTCATACGTGGCGATGGATTTCTTGCCGGTCAGCTTCGCGTAGAGATCGGTCGGAGCCGCGAGACGTCCGCCGCCCACGGGGCCCATCGCGACGGTGCCGAGGCCCTTTTCGTGGACGTAGGCCATCATTTCCTCGTTGGAGCGGTCGAGCAGGTTGTACTGACAGAGCATCGACTCCATTGGGATCCCGCGCTCGGCGGAGGTGTCGACGATGTGTTTGATCGCCCGGGGATCGTCGTGGAAGGAGAAGGAGATATGCCGGATGAGGCCCTCTTCCTTCGCCTTTGCCGCCTCTTCGAGAAGTCCTTCCTTCACGATGATATCGTCGTACGCGCCGCGGTCGATGCCCCAGAAGTGATAGAAGTCGATATGGTCCGTGCCGAGCTGTTCAATGGAGGATTCCAGACGTCTGCGGTAGCCTTCCCTGCCCATGCCGCCGTCGAGGGGACATTTCGTCGAGATCAGGATCTTATCGCGGAAGTTTTTCACGGCCTTGCCGAGAGCGGCTTCGCTGTGCTGATGGCAGTAGCCGGGAGCGGTGTCGAAATAGTTCACGCCGTTCTCGTAGGCGGCGGAGATCATTTCGTCGACCTTGTCCTGATCGACATAGTTTTTGCCGTCCTTATCGTATTCCGGGAAGCGCATGCAGCCGAAGCCGAGGGCGGAGATCTTCTCGCCGGTTTTGCCGAAATCGCGGTAGTTCATGGGGATGTCCTTCCTTTTCTCCGTTTGATCGTTCGGATCATTATACCACAGATCCCGCCGGAATGAAAGTGGGAACGGCGAAATTATTTTATTATATCCGTCTTCCTTAAAAATCCCGAATTAACAGCGCCGACGGAAACGGAAAAGGGGAGGGAGACCGGATCGGACCGATTTCCCTGCCCCTCGTATACGGCATTATCTTTTCCGATTCTGCCGGTCTGCCTTTTTATTCCTCTCCCGCCGCGTCGAGCGCGATGAAGGGATTGATGTTCTCGCCCATCACCGTCGGGAACACGCCGTTCCATTTTTCGATCTTCTGCAATTCGATGTATTCCGGGGACTTCGAAAGCTCCGCCTGAATGACGGAGATCGCGTAGGCGTCGGCGTCGGCTTTCAGCTTTTTGGAATCGGCGTCCGCCTGAGCCGCGATGACCTTCTGCTTCCCTTCCTCCTCCTTCGCCGCGGTTTCGTTGCGGACCCGGAGGGCTTCCTGCTCCGCCGCCACCTTGTCCCGGATGGTCTGCTCGAAGCTGTCCTCGAAATCAATGTCCGCGAGGTTCACCGCGGTGATCGTTACGCCGTAGGTCTCGAGGGCTCCCCGCAGTTCGTCCTCCACAAGCTCCTGGGCGATGGACCGATTCTGGATCAGCTCTTCCGCCTTGTACTTGCCGATGGTGTTTTTCAGGATGCTGTTCAAATTCGGGACGATCAGGGTGGATTCGACGTTCCCCACGCCGACCGTTCGGATCAGGGAATCGATCTGGCCGGTGGCGTAGACATAGTTGACCTTGACATAGATGCTCTCGACGGTCTGGGTGTCCTTGGTGTAGGCCGGCTGATGGGTTTCGTAGACATGCTCGCGGATGTCCACCTTTTCGATGTTCTGGATGAAGGGGATCGAAAAGTGGGCGCCGGGCTGGAGGGAACTGTCGCGGATCTTTCCGAGATTGTACTTGACGCCGATGTAACCTTCCGGGACGACGGTGATGCTGTTTATGACCACCAGGATCAAAAGAGCGATAAGAACCGCGGGAAGAAAGATCTTCAGACCGATTCCGGGGCGGTTGTTTTTCATATTCGTATTCGGGTTCATGGATAAACTCCTTTCTGTGGGAGAAGCAGCGGAGGATGATGCCGTCCGCTCTCACCCGGTATGCGGCGGAATGAGACTGATGATATTATACCGGAAAAAGGACGGGCTGTCAACATGCCGGGCGGGATTCGTTTCAGTGGAGCCGGTTTCAGCCGCGTTTCATTTCTTTCCGGAGAGCGGGGGCTTCGCAGGAGCATTGTCCGGCATCTGCGCAGAGCATATTCCGGTTATGCGGGGAGGCATACACGGCGGGCATCTTGCCGCGGTCCGAACGGCTTATGGAAAGGTTTTTTTCAGCATTCCTCTGATTGTTCAAGGTCCGCTTCCAGCTTATCGAGGAGCGGGAGCAGTTCTTCGGGCTTTGCGATCGTATGATCCGGGTGCTCCTCCGGTCCGTCTTCGTCGAAGGGGCGGCGTTTCGACCACGTGAGAAGGATCGAGCGGATCCCGAACCGGTTTGCTCCGAGGATATCCCGCTTCACGTTGTTGCCGACCATCACGATCCGGGATCGGTCCCCGTCCGTCAGTCCCATCTCCTCCATCGCGGCCGAGAACATCCGGGCGTCCGGTTTCTCCGCTCCTACTGCTTCCGAGATGATCCGGGCGGCGAAAATGCCGTCGAGTCCGTTCTCCTTCATGGTATTGTGAAAGGACTGAACGGTCCCGTCCGCCACCATGACGATCGGATAGCCTTTCTCGTAAATCGTCCGCATGGTCTCCCGGGCTCCGGGGATGCAGTCCGCATGGATCACCGTTCCCCCGGCGTCGCGGACCTCCGTTCCCTCGTCGATGATCGTGTCGCCGATATCCGTAAACAATATGAGTCGTTTTGGTTTTTCCATACTCTTTCCTTTCCGTTCTCATGCAGAACCGTTTATCCGCCCTGAACAGTATATCATAATCCGCCGCCCATTGCAAGCCGGAAAACGATTCGCCGGCGGAGACTTGCATTTCCTCCCGCTTTATGGTATACTGGATCGGACGTTCTCAGGCTGCGACAGCGGATCCCACCGGACGGGAAAAATCATATCGAATACAGGTGCGCGATGAACGAAGAATTCAGAAAAGAGCTTGCCGGAAGCGCGAATATCCACTATCCCCTTCCTCTCCACCGGGAACGGGAATTCGAAGCCCGTCTGAGAGCGGCGGAAATCGAAGAAACGGCCGGGATCGGCGTGCTCCCCGCGGCGGAGGGCTCGGCTTCGGAAGCGGGTCTTTCGGCGGAGGACGGGATCTATACCGTCACTGCCCCTCTGCGCTGCGCTCCCTGGCCGAAGGACACCCCCGGCGACGTGGGATACCGGAATTTCGGGGTCGCGCGGCTTGTGTTCCGTTTTCCCCCCGAAGATAAGGAGGACTGGTCCCGCTTCGACCGCCTGCGCTTCTCCGTGAAACCGGTGATCGAGGGCGGGCGGGTGTTCCATCTCAACGCGGCGATCGTCAGCGAGGGGAAGATCCATGTTCCCGATCCTTACTGGCGGGAAGGGGCGACGGTGTTCGATCTCGACGGCGGGGTCTGGAACGACTGTCTGTGGGAGTTCGGATCCATGCCGCGGGACGCAGTCCGGGAGGTGCAGTTCTATGTCTTCTGCTCGGGGCACGACACCGCGGCTGGAGACACGCTGTCCTATTCCTTCCGGGATTTCCGGCTGGAGAGGGTGAAGCGGTCCGGGAGCGACGCCGTCTATCCGGGACAGGCTGAAAGCATCCACACACGGGGGTGGGAAAACCCGATTCCCGGGATCCGGCTGTCCTCCGCGGGATATTTTCACGCAGGCCAAAAGACCGCCGTTGCATCGACGGACGCGGAGGACTTCGAACTTGTAGACTGCGCCGCGGAGAAGGCGGTATACTGCGGACCGGTGCGGCGGGATAAGAATGACCGCGGAGAATTTGCCGTTCTCGACTTCTCGGAATGGTCCGAGCCGGGCGTCTACCGACTGAGAGCCGGTGCGCTCGAGTCCTTCCCGTTCCCCATTGCGGAGGATATCGCAGAGGAAGCCCTCTGGAAATCCCTGAACTTCCTCTTCTGCCAGAGGTGCGGATATCCGGTCCCCGGGAAGCACGGAGCCTGTCATCTGGATTTCGTCGGCGAGCACAACGGGGAGACGATTCTGTTCCACGGCGGCTGGCACGACGCGGGCGACACGTCCCAGCAGGCGGCGCAGACGGCGGAAGTCGTGGAAACGCTTTACGAAAACGCGATGCTCCGGAAAGACGCGGGGGATCTCTATCTGCGTCTGATGGAGGAGGCGGTATGGGGGCTCGATTTCATCCTGCGGACGCGGTTCGGCGACGGATTCCGCGTGTCGAGCGCAGGGTCCACCCGCTGGTCCGACAACAAGCTCGGGACCTTTGACGACGTGGCGTGCCGGGTCTTCGACCATTCTTACGAAAACTTCCTGTTCTCGGGAGCCCAAGCCTGTGCCGCCGAAGCCCTTGCCGCATTCGATCCGGGGCTGTCCGCCTGCGCTCTGAAAGCCGCCCGGGAGGATTTTGCGTTCGCAGAAAAAGCATTTGCCGAACGCGGTGTGGAACCGGCGCACATGTTCGAGCACACCTACAACAGCGGCCCGTCCCAGTATTACGCCGTGGCTGTCCGCTCCGCCTGCCGCCTCTTCCGGCTGACGGGCGAGACGCACTTCCGTGAAACTGCGATTCGATTCGGCGAACGCCTTATGAAATGTCAGGAGAAAGGCGAATGCCGATTTGCGGGATTCTTTTACCGGGACGAATCCCACCGGACGCCCGTGCATTTCAATCACCAGGCGCGGGAACACCAGTTTGCCGAAGCGCTCGCCGCCCTCTGCCGCACGTTCCCGGACGCGCCGGAGAAAAGATCCTGGGAAGACTCCCTGCTTCTTTACGGGAAATACCTCAAATTCATCGCCAACTATACCGCTCCTTGGGGGATGATCCCGGCGGGGATCCACAAAACGGACGAAGCGGAAGACCGGGAACTCTTCCCCTATCTCCACGTCACCTGCGATTACGACACGGAGCGGAAGAACTGGGAGGCACAGCTCGCCGCCGGGTGTGATCTCGGAGGAGGATTCGTTCTGCGATATTTCCCCGTCTGGTTCTCCTTCCGCGGGAACTCCGCCGTTCTGCTCTCGACGGGACGGGCCGCCGGGGTGGTCGGACGGTATTTCGGGGACGGGGATCTGACTCAGATCTGCCGGGAACAGCTTTACTGGCTCTGGGGCAAGAATCCCTTCGGACAGTCCCTCGTATACGGGATGGGACGGGATTACGCGAGGCTCTACACAGTCCACATGGGCGAGACGGTCGGGGCGGTTCCCGTGGGGATCGAGACGGACAGGAACGGGGACGAGCCCTACTGGCCGGGCAACAACAACGCGACGTTCCGGGAAATCTGGATCGGATCGGTCTGCCGGTACATGGAGGTCCTCGCGGCCCTGTCTTGAGGATCCGCCGTTTTGAGAGTATAAAAACATTCGGGAGGAAATACGATGTTCGATATCAGGATCATGAAAGACGAAGCGGCTTTCGACACCGCCGCCGCATGGGAAATCATCGGGCAGATTTTGAAAAAGCCGGACTCTGTGATCGGCCTGTCCACCGGTCAGACGACGAAGAACATGCACGGGATCGTTGCGGATATTTTCCGTCAGTATCCCTTTGATGTCAGCCGCGTGACCTTCTTCAACGTGGACGAGCTTACCAATCTTCCGCTGAGCTATCCGGGATGCTGCCGGACCATGATCGAAAATCAGCTCACCGGCCCCCTCGGGATCCCGGAAGAACGCTTCATCATGCCGGCGACCCTTTCGGACGATTTCGAGAAGGAATGCCGGGATTTCGAAGCGGCGCTTGCGGCAAAGGGCGGAGCGGATCTGCAGATGCTGGGCCTCGGCTACAACGGGCACATCGGCATCAACCAGCCCGGGACCCCCTTCGGAAGCAATACCTGGGTCTCCCCGATGGATCCGGTATTCGAAGAGAGGGTGCGCCGGGAGACGAACGTCGGGCCGGATTATCCCCTCGGAGGCCTGACCCTCGGGATCCGCACCATCATGCACACCCGCCGGATCGTCCTGATCGCAAAAGGGGAGCACAAAGCGGAAATGGTCCGGCTGATGCTGAAGGGCCCGGTGAGTGAAGACATTCCCGCCTCCGTTCTCCAGCTTCATCCGAACTGCACCTTCCTGCTGGATGCCGAGGCCGGGAAATACGTCGCGGATCTGGCATAAACAGATAAACCGATATGAAAAAAGCCCCTTCCCATCGAGGCATGTGCTTCACGGGAAGGGGTTCGGTTTGTTTATGCGGTTTGGGGTTATCTTCTCTTTGAAATATACGCGGAGCCGAGGACCGTCACAAGAACGATCAGGCCGCCGCCGATGAAGGAGCCGCAGCCGGATTTCTCCTCGGCGGGAGTTTCGGCGGGCTGATTTTCTGCGGGTGTTTCCGCGGTCGGAGCTTCGGGCTCGGGAACGGGTTCGTCCTTGGCGGGATCGTCGATCGGAGGTTCCTCAACCGGAGCGGGCTCTTCGGCCTTTGCGGGTTCCTCCGCCTTGGGTTCCTCAGCGGGACGTTCCGCGGTGCCGGGCTTGCCGTAGAATTCGACTTCCGCCACGTCGCCGTGGTTGATCCAGTTGATGTAGCGGAACATCTTGTAACCGTAGTTGTTCTCGAATTCCGTCACGATGTTGTACTCGGTCTCGGAGGGAGCCACGTCGTCGGATTCCCAGAGGGTTTCCCATTCCTCACCGTCGTTGGAGCCTTCGATGGACGCGCCGGCAAACCGGTCAAGCCAGCCGGAGCGGGACAGG
>CACZNC010000053.1 GCA_902782445.1 uncultured Ruminococcus sp. | reverse complement strand
TCAGAGTTATCGCTCGTGAGCTCACAATCATAGATTGTTCGCATCCTACGGAGAGCGATCAAAACCCATATAGTTAGCTTTTTAGAACGAGAATAGTATCAGTCCTCGAACTGTCTTGCCATGCGTTCGGCCCGGTCGATCTCCTCCTCCTCGAAGGACAGGATATCCCGGCAGAGCTCTGCCGCTTCGTCCGAGCATCCCTGCGCTTCGAACTCCGTCATTCTGTCCTCCAGCTGTTCCGCCCCGGTCCTCGTGCTCCGCGCGATCATTTCGCAGAGATTCCGGTCGGAGGAGTCGAAGAGGGTGTTCAAAAGGATCCCGCTTCTTGCCGCGGTCTTTTTGAGGATGCCCGGCTCCTTCGGCTCTTTCGAGCGCAGACGGAGGAGCTTTTCCGTCTGGCGCGTGAAATCGGCGTACTGTTCGAGCTGAGAGGTCACGCTGGTCATCAGCCGGGCTTCCCGGATCTTCGGGACCACGGCGGAGAGGGATTCCGCGCCCATCGTGACATTGCGGTGCATTTCGGCCAGAAGTTCGGCCGTGGCGTCTCGCTCCGCGTCTCTGATGCTTTGATTTTCCTTCTTTTCAAGCCATTCGTTCATGGATTGCCTCCGGTCGGGAAAAGATGATCTCCCTCCGATGATTCCCGGAAACGCGGCGCGGAATACGCGAAAGAAAAAGAAAAAACGCGGAAAATCCTCTCAGACCTTCCGCGCGCCCGGAAATTCGCGTTATTTCTTCGGGCAATCCCTGCCGAACCGGAACAGCTTCTTGAAAAACGGCACGCAGAGCTTCGGGCTCTTCCAGATCACAACCTTCATAACCGGTCTTCCGCCTCTTTTCCTCCATGCTGGGCTTTCGGTACAGGATATGCGGGAAACGGGGCGGCTGTGCGTCTTTTCACTTCCGGCTCCGAACGAGGAGGAGGGCTCCCCGGACTTCGACGACGGCTTTCTCCCCCGCGACCTCGTTCGAGACGGCGTAGGAGGGATTGTCCAGGGTCAGTTCAGTGAACTCCGGCAGGGGATAGCGGCATCCGACGGCACGGACGGCGCAGGGACCTACGGGAAAGAGGGAGAAATACCGTCCCTCCTCGTAAGGGATCCCGGCCGCTTCGTCGATCAGGGCCCGGAATTCGTTGTCCCCGTCGGTGAGGACGGTTTCGATGCTCCTCCGTTTTAGACTGTAAACCCAGAGGATGTTGGCGAGGGAGTGGTCCGCCCTTCCCCCCGTCCCGCCGAGGATCGTGAGACTTTTACATCCGCGTTCCACGGCGATTTCGCAGGCGAGGACCGTGTCGGTGACGTCCTTCTCCGCCGGGACCCGCAGGATCTCGACATTCTCGGGCAGGGGGCCGCCGTAGGAATCGAAATCCCCGACCACAAGATCCGGCTCGATGCCGAGAGCCCGGGCCGTGACGAGTCCGCTGTCCGCCGCGACGACGAAGCATTTGCCCGCCCCCCGCAGTTCTTCCGCCCGGGGACGGAGCCGTTCGACATTGCAGAAGCCCCCCGTGACGATCAGGCCCCTTTTCATTCCGCGTTCTGTTTTCTCTTCCATTCCGGCACCTTTCTCTGTTCTTCGTAGATGCGCACGTAGCTGTCGTGGCGGCTTTCGGCGATCCCCCCGGCCTTCATCTTTTCGATCACCGCGCATCCCTCTTCCCGGAGATGGGTGCATTTGGTGTAGCGGCAGTTCCCGAGGCAGTCGTCGAATTCCCGGAAGGAGGCGGCCAGCTCGTCGTAGGGGAAGAAATCGAAGCGGGTGAAATCGAGCATCGAAAATCCGGGGGTGTCCGCCAGCCAGAAAACCGCGTCGGGCGCCTTGCCGGGATCCGGGCGGAGGGGATAGAGCTCCACGTGGCGGGTCGTGTGGCGTCCCCGTTCGATCTTGCGGCTGATCGCTCCCGTCGTGAGATCCAGGGACGGAAAGAGCGCGGTCATGAGGGTGGATTTCCCTGCCCCGGACGCTCCCGCAAAGGCGCCGCTGACATGGCCTCCCTCGGGCTGGGACCGGGAGATCTCGGATAAGTACGCCCGCAGGTCCTCCACGCCTTCCCCGCTCACGGCGGACAGGGGGAATACGCCGTAACCCGCGGTCCGGTAGATCCCCGTCAGTTCCTTCGCGCGTTCCGGGGCGAGATCCGCCTTGTTCAGGACGATCACCGGCTCGATCCCGTAATTCTCCGCAATGACGGTGAGCTTGTCCGCGGTCAGAAGATCCGGCTCCGGCGAGGCGCAGGGGATCACGGCGAAAAGATAGTCGAGATTGGCCACGGGCGGGCGGATCAGGAGGGACTTCCGCTCCCCGATCTCGTCGATCACGTAGTCGACGTCCACCCCCCGGTTCTCTTTCCGCTCGCGGCGCATGGAAGAGCTGCCCCGGCGTCGGTCACGGGATGCCCTTCCGTGATCTTCGGGCGCTTCCGCGGACTGTTCCCTCGGGTCGGCATTCTCGTCGGACAGGGAAAAAAGCACGTCGTCGCCCACGGTCGGGGAGATCTTTTTCTGGCGCAGGATCCCCCGGGCGCGGCACAGGATCTCCTTTCCGGGATCGGAGACGGGCCGGACGCCGTACAGACCGCCCACGCCGCGGGTCACAATGCCTCTCAGAAGCTCTTTCATCCGTCTGGCCTTTCCTTCAAAAAATGCCCCGCCGCAATTCCGTTTCACAGGAGCGGCGGGGGAAAAATCCGCATGAGCGGTGTTCAGTTGCCTGCGTCTCCGACGAAGAGTCCGCCGCCGTCGGAAAAGTCGAACTCGAACCATCCGTCGTCTTCGGTTCCGCTGTCGCCGTCGTCGTCGAAGATCTCCCAGCCCGTGCCGTCGTCCGGGGTGCCGGTATCGTCGGATCCGCCGTCCTGCTCATTTTCACCGGGCGTTTCCGCGGCGGTCTCCTCTCCGGGCGTCTCCGTTCCGGGTTCGGCCGGTTCGTTGGGATTCTCCTCGGTGGGAGGCGTCACCACGGGAACGGGATCTTCGATGATGAGCTTGTCGGGGGACCAGGTGTAGTCTTCCTTCACGGGCAGCCGGTTTCCGTCGCCGGTGTAATAGTACCCGCCCGCCACGGTGAGGTCGATGGTTTCAAATTCGGGGACGGAGTTCCACGCGGTGAGGCTCTGCTTCAAGACGGTACCGACCGCGCTCCACGACTGTTCGTAGGTCACGCGGCCGATCCGGATCCGGTTTTCAAGGGCGAGGATATAGGCCTCCGCCTCGGTCTTCCCGACGAAATCCGGGACGACGGTCTGGGCGGACTGGCTGCCGTGGCTGACATAGACGGTGACGGTCTCGTTCTGTTTCATGACCGTGCCCGCTTCGGGGTCCGTGCGCACGACGTAGCCGATCTCATAGACGGAGTTTTCGACGTTTTCGATCTTCACCCGCAGTCCGAGCTTGCGCAGTTCGTTCTCCACCAGCCGGTAGTCCCGCACGGCATAGTCCGCGAGCACGATGGTCCGCTCGCCGAGGCTGACGACCAGGGAGATCTGGCATTTCTGCTTTCCGGGGAGGACCTTGCGCATCTCGCCCCCCACGGGATCCTGGGAAATGATGAACCCCTTCGGCATTTCGTCGTCGTAGGCGTATGAGACGGCCGAGGAATAGATCGTGCTGGAATTGAACCAGTCGATGAGAGCCTCGTTGTATTCCGCGCCGACAAGATCGTAGATCTCGTAGGACTGATAATTATTCAGGGAGCTGTTCGTGAGGAGGTTCGTCAGGATATAGTAGGCTGCCACGCCCGCCGTGATGAGGAAAGCCAGCGTCACGCCCATGATGATCGGGAACATGGCGCGGCTCGACCGTCTGGTCCGGACCACCGTGGTCGGCGCCTTCTGCTTCTGCTTTTTCGCCTTGTTGTCGCGGAAGACGATCTTCGGGTTTTCTCTCAGCTTCAAAAGCTGGCCGAGCATTTCCTCCGCGCTCTGATAGCGTTCGGCGGGGTCCTTTTCCATCGCCCGGAGGATGATCTGCTCGAGCCCCTGGGGAATGTGGGGATTGATCTCGCGCGGAGGAGCCGGATCGTCGTTGACCTGCATCAGAGCGACGGTCACGGGGGTCTCCGCTGTGAAGGGGAGCTGTCCCGTCGCCATTTCGTACATCATGACGCCGAGGGAGTAGAGGTCGCTGCGGCTGTCGAGACTCGCGCCGGAGGCCTGTTCCGGGCTGATATAGTAGACGGTCCCGATGGCTTTGTCCGTCATGGTGACGGTTTCCGCGTTCGGCAGTTTGGCGATGCCGAAGTCCATCACCTTGATCACGCCGTTTTTCTGCAGCATGATGTTCTGCGGCTTGATGTCCCGGTGGACGACGCCTTTTTTGTGGGCGTGGTCGAGGGCCCGGAGGATCTGGGTGGTGTAGCTGATGATCTCCCTCAGATTCAGAACTTCGCGGTGCTGCATGTAGCTCTTGAGGGTGATGCCCTCGACGAACTCCATGACGATATATTTGATGTTGTCGCGCACGCTCACGTCGTAGATGTTGACGATGTTCGGGTGCGAGAGCATGGCGACGGCGTGGGATTCGTTCGTGAAGCGCTTGACGGACTGCTCGTCTGCCGCCACCTCGTCCTTGAGGATCTTGACGGCGACCGTCTTGCGCATGAGCAGGTCCGTCGCCTTGAAGACGATGGCCATGCCGCCGATGCCGATGACCTTTTCGATCCGGTATCGGTTGTCGAACACCAGTCCGACGTACTTTTCGTATATTTCCATGTACAGTCTCCGGTGTTCAGACGGCGAGAACGACGACCGTGATATTGTCGGTGCCGCCCCGCTCGTTTGCCAGCGCGATCAGAGACTCGCAGGCGAGCTGGACGGAATCCGGGTCATGGGCGCTCACTCCGCCGACGATATCCCGGATCTCTTCGGGTTCGACATGGTTGGTGAGGCCGTCGGAGCAAAGGACGAGCTTGTCTCCGATCTCCGCCTTTGTCTCGAAGAAGTCAGCGCTGACGGTCTTTTCGGCTCCCACGGCGCGGGTGATGCGGTTTTTCATATTGGAAGACTTGGCTTCCTCGGGCGTCATGCGTCCGCAGTCCACCAGATACTGAACGAAGGAGTGATCGTGGGAGATCTGCCGGATCTCGCCGCCCTGCACCGCGTACATGCGGGAGTCTCCGACGTTGACCGCGTAGACCTGTTCGCCCGCGACGACGCATCCGACGAGGGTGGTCCCCATGCCGGACAGAGCGGGATCGTTCTGCGCCATCCGGTAGACCTCCCGGTTCGCTTCGGTCACGCCGACGGAAAGTACGTCGAAGATGTCCTCGCCCGCCATCCCGAAGAAAGAGGGGTGCTCCGCCTCGCCCAGATCCAGCTGTTCGCGGAAAATGTCGACCGCCACGGCAGAGGCAGTGTCCCCGCCGTTCGCGCCGCCGACCCCGTCGCAGACAACGGCCAGAAGCACGTCCCCCGCATATTTGCGGATGGCGAAATTGTCCTGGTTCACGGCGCGTCTTTTTCCCACATCAGTCTTTCCGTAAAACAACATGTGACTTCTCCTAGGATCAGCTTCAGAATTCCGAGCGGACGGCTGCGGCATGTCGGAGGGCTTTCCGGTTCCGACACTTCCCGGCATAAGGGTACTGTTATTATTATACGGCAAAGTTATTGACAGTTCTTCCGGTTTTTTTGAATTATCATGCAAAGCTGAAAACAAGTTCAGAAAAACTTCATCCGATCGCACAAAAGAAACGGCTGTTACGCCGTCTCTTTTATACACTCATGACAAGGGGGCCGATTGTGCTCTCCGTATCTCCTCTTCTTCCTGTTCCAGCTTCGACAGGCGGAGCTGTCCGCAGGAGGCGTCGATATCCGATCCGAGGCGGCGGCGGATGGTCGCGTTCACGCCGTTTGTCTCGAGCTGACGGCGGAATTCCTCGGCTCTTCGGCGGTCCGGGGCGGAAAGTCCGGTCTCTGCCACGGCGTTGAGAAGGATGAGGTTGACGTGGCACGAGGCCCGCATCCCCTTTTTCAGAACCGCGGCGAGGGCGTCGGCTTCCTTCTTCCCGTCGTTTTTGCCGGAGATCAGGGTGTATTCGAAGGACACGCGGCGGCCGGTCTTTTCGAAATAGATCCGGCAGGCTTCGAGCAGGGACGCGACGTTGTATCTGCGGTTCACGGGCATCAGGGCGGAGCGGGTCTCGTCGTCCGGCGCGTGGAGGGAGACGGAGAGCGTCACGGGAAGCCCTTCGTCCGCCAGTTTCAAAATCCCGGGGACAAGGCCGCAGGTGGAGAGCGAGATATGGCGCAGGCCGATCCCCATTCCCCGCGGATCCGACACCAGCCGGAGGAAGCGGACCACGTTGTCGTAGTTGTCGAGGGGTTCGCCGATCCCCATGAGCACGATCCCGTCCACCCGTTCGCCCGTGTCCCGCGCAGCCTTCGCTGCCTGACCGAGGATCTCGGACGCCGTCAGATTCCGTGCCTTGCCGCGCAGGGTGGAGGCGCAGAACCGGCATCCCATCGCGCACCCGGCCTCGGAGGAGACGCAGAGCGAGGTCCCGTGCTCGTAGCGCATGAACACGGATTCGACGCATTCGCCGTCCTTCATGGCGTAGAGGTATTTGACCGTCCCGTCGACGGCGGAGACCAGCTTCCTTTCGATCCGCGGGAGGCGGTAGTCCCCCTCCTCGGCGAGCTTCTGCCGGAACGCCCGGGGCAGGTTCGTCATTTCTTCGAGCTCCGCCCCTTTGGCCATCCAGGAAAAGAGCTGGGCGGCCCGGTACGGCTTCTCCCCGAGGGAAGCGGTAAAATCCGAAAGCTCCTCCGGGGTCATGGACATGAAGTCCGGCTTCGATCCGATTTCCGTCACATCTGCCTCCGAATCATTTTGGCGGCGAAAAACCCGTCGCATCCGTCGCGGTGGGGCCAGAAGACGCGCATCCCGCTCTCCCCGAGGAAGGGATCCGGCGCGGGGGCGAATTCGGGCCGGGCTTCGAGAAAGTCCTTCACGACCGCTTCGTTCTCGGCACGGCACAGCGTACAGGTGGAATAGACGAGCACGCCGCCGGGACGCACGTATTCCGCCGCGCCGCGGAGCACTTCCTTCTGGATCTCGGGAAGCCGCCCGGCAGTCGCGGGATCCTTGTAGCGCAGATCGGGCTTTTTCGCGATCACGCCGTACCCGGAGCAGGGAGCGTCGCAGAGCACCCGGTCGCAGGTCCCGGCAAGGGTGGGATCGGGCTGTCTCGCGTCCCGCTCTTCCGTATGCACGACGGAGAGTCCCAGCGTCTCCGCGCCCCGCCGCACGAGGGACAGCTTGTTCCCGTGCAGATCGAAGGCGAAGATCTCCCCCCGGTCCTCCATGTCGATCGCCATGGAAAAAGTCTTCCCACCGGGGCAGGCGCAGGTGTCGGCGATCCGTTCCCCGGGTCTGGCTCCCACAGCGGCGGCGGTAATCCGCGAGGCTTCGTCCTGCACGAACCAGTACCCCTCCGAAATCCCCCGCCGGATCTCCTCCGTCAGCGAATCCGCGAGCACGGTGTCCGGCGCGATCTCCGACAGGGTCCCGCCCGTCCGCTCCGCCGCTTCCTCCGCCGTCAGACGCAGAGTATTTACACGCAGGCATAGCTTCGGTTCTCTGTCAAGCGCCAGGAGCAGGTCTTCGATCTCGTCTTCGTTGTCCAGAGCATCCGTGTAGAGCCGGATCAGGGCCTCCGGGACCGAATACCGGACGGAGAGAGCATATTGCCCGTCCTTTTCGGGATCGGGCCACGGCACATTCTTCCCTGCCCGGAGAAAGGAGCGGAGCACGGCGTTGACGAATCCCGCCCGGCCTCCCGAAACGAGGGAAACGGTCGAATCCACCGCGGCGTGATCGGGGATCCGGTCAGCGCATGTGAGCTGATACAGCCCGAGCCGCACGGCGTTCCGCGTATCGGGATCCATGTCTCCGACGGGGCGGTTGGAAAAGCGGGAAGCGATATAGTCGAGGGTGAGTCTCTTCTCCGTCACGCCGTAGACCAGACGGGTATAGAGTCCCCGGTCGGCGGGAGAGAGGTCCTTCCCCTCCGCTTTCAGCCGCGCGTCGATTTCCAGATTGACATACCTTCCCTCCCGTTCCAGCGCGGTGAGGGAACGGAGCGCGAGGGAGCGGGCGGTGGCGGGAGCGTTTTTCGGCATCGGTTTCGGATCCTTTTCTTCTCTGTCCTGCTGCGATTCCCCGCCCGCTTATCTCCGTCCGGAACGCCGGGCAAGGGACAGGAGGCGGAGGAAATTCCCGAGGGCGACGGCCAGTCCCGCCACATAGGTCAGGGCGGCGGCGGTGAGAACGCTCTTCGCGGCTTTCACGCCCTCCTCGGAAACCCCGTTGTCAGCCAGAGCCCGGAGAGCGCGGCGGCTGGCGTTGAATTCCACGGGAAGGGTGACGAGCTGAAAGAGCACGGCGAGCCCGAAGAGCAGAACGCCGATCAGGCAGAGGGGCCGGAACGACAGCGCGAGCCCGAGGATCACGAGAGGAGCCGCGAGCCGGGAGCCGATGTTCGTCACCGGGATGATGGCGGAGCGGACCGTCACGGGGAAATACCGCTCGGCGTACTGGACGGCGTGTCCCGCTTCGTGGGCCGCGACACCCACCGCCGAGGCCGTCCGCGCGTCGAACACGCTGTCGCTGAGCCGGATAATCTTCGCCTTCGCGTCAAAATGGTCGGTCAGATTCCCGGGGATCCGCTCCACGGCGACGTCCGTGACTCCTCCCGCCTGAAGCACCATCCGGGCAGCCTCCGCGCCTGTCATGTTCCGCTCGGACGCGATTTTCGAATACTTCCCGAAGGTCGATTTCACCTTCCACTGAGCCCAGAGGGAAAACAGCAGGGCGGGCAGCACGAGGACCAGATAGCTCCCGTACCCGGACAGGATTCCCGCGTTGGTTTCGAACATGATCGCTCCTCCCTTCCCTTATGAAACGGGATCCCCGGTCTTTGCGCGCGGATCCCGGACTCTTATTCTTCCTTCATGACGGTCAGAATATCCCCGGCCGCGATCTTTCTTCCCCGGACGAAATCGCCGGCGGACATGGGCTTGCGTCCCGCTGGGATCACTCCCGTCAGGGCCACGGCTCCCTCCCGGCAGGCAACGACGATCCGTCCCTCTCCCCGTCCCTCCGCGAGGACCACCGTCCCGGGGAACTGACCCAGGGCCTTTTCGCATTCCTCCGCCGACGCCGCTTTCGACGCGGTGATCTTCAAGGGATCCCCGTTCGGCAGCTTCACGACGGCGCAGGGCGAGGGATTCAGCGCGCGGATGCGGTTGAACACGGACCGGGCGGGGGCGTCAAAATCGAGGGCTGCGTCTTCCCGGCCGATCTTCGCGGCGTAACAGGCCCCCTCTTCCGGCTGGGGTGTGGGCGTCAGGGTCCCTTCCCGGATCATGTCGATCACCCCGCACATGGCGGCGGCGGCGATCTTTGCGAGCTTTCCGGTGAGGGTGCCGCAGTCGTCGTCCTCTTCGATGGCGCAGGGATAAGTCCCGAGGATGTCCCCGGTGTCGATCCCCTCGTCCATCATCATGGCGGTGATGCCGGTGACGCTTTCGCCGTCCATGATCGCCCGCTGGATCGGGGAGGCTCCGCGGTACTTCGGGAGCAGGGATCCGTGGGCGTTGACGCAGCCGTACTTCGGATAGTCCAGCACGTAGGAGGGCAGGATGTTCCCGTAGGCCGCGACGACGATCAACTCGGGCTCGTATTCGTCGAGGACCGCCTGAAACGCGCCGTCCCGGAGGGTCTTCGGCTGATACACCGGGATCCCGAGGGAAAGTGCCAGTTCCTTCACCGGACAAGGGACGAGCTTCATGCCCCTGCCCTTCGGCTTGTCGGGACGGGTGACGACGGCGGAAACGGTGACGTCCTCCTTGCGGGCGAGGGCGTCCAGCACTTCGGCGGCGTAAGCGGGCGTCCCCATGAAGATGATCCGCATGGATTCACTCCCCCATCATTTCTTCGACTTCCTCGGGCGTGAGGATGTGCAAAACGTTGTCGGTGAAGAGATGCCCGTCCAGATGGTCGATCTCGTGGCAGAGGCATCGGGCGTTCAGTCCTTCGCCCTCCACCGTGTATTCCTCGCCCTTCCGGTTCAGGGCTTTGACCTTCACCCGTTCGGGGCGGCGGGTCACTCCCCAGACGTCGGGGACGGAGAGACAGCCCTCGACCTCTTCCTGCTCCCCTTCGGTCTCGACGATCTCGGGGTTGATGAGTTCGACGACCTCCTCGCCCAGGTCCACAAGCGCGATGCGGCGCAAAATTCCCACCTGGGGAGCCGCGAGTCCAGCCCCGTTCGCCTCGGCAAGCGTTTCGCGCATGTCGTCGAGGAGGGTCAGGATGCGGGGCGTGATTTCCGTAACGGGACGGCAGACCTTTCTGAGGGTCGGGTCGCCTTCCTTGACAATATTCAGAATAGCCATAAAAACCTCAGTGATGGTTCACACCGTGCTGGGATTGAGATCCACGGACACGGAAATGCGGCGGGCGGATTTGGTTTCGACCATGCCTCCGGCGAGTTCGCGGGGAGAGCTTTTGCCGAATTCCACGAGAAGGGTCGAGAGCAGAGCGCGCATCCTCCGGGTGAGGCGGCATTTGAAGACCAGCCGCATCCGGCAGGCGTTCTGGACCCGGTAAACTGGCGCTTCGAAGGGTCCGAAGAGCATGAAGGGCACGTCGCGGAAATCCTCCCTCGTGTGCTCGACCACGCGCTCGTACAGGCGGGAGGTCACAAGCTGGAGATAGCCCTCGTCCTCGCTCGACAGGGTGACGACCGCGATATCACAGAAGGGAGGGAAGCACAGGGCCTGTCTCAGCCGGATCTCGCCCTCGTAGAATTTCGGGTAGTTCTGTTCTGCGGCCAGAAGCAGGGTCTCGGACAGGGGATTCGAGGTCTGGATGACCGCCGTCCCCTTGACGTCCGCCCGCCCCGCCCGGCCGATGACCTGGGTGAGCATGGCGAAGGTGCGTTCCGCGGCCCGGTAGTCGTCGGCGCAGAGGGCGCTGTCCGCGTTGAGCACCCCGACCGTGGCGACCTTCGGAAAGTCGTGGCCTTTCGTGACCATCTGCGTCCCGAGGAGCACGTCCGCGTCCCCCCGGCGGAAGGAGGAGAGGATCTCTTCGTGGGAGAATTTCCCGGCGGTGGTGTCGGCGTCCATGCGCAGGACCCGCAGTCCGGGCAGGCAGGATGCCACGTCGTCCTCCGCCTTCTGGGTCCCCGTGCCCATGAAGAGGAAATGCTTTCCTCCGCAGTCCGGGCAGGTCTCCGGGACCCGCTGTTTATGCCCGCAGAGGTGGCAGACGAGATATCCGTTTTCGCGGCGGTATTCCTCGTAACCCTCTTCGGTCTTCTCGACCTTATCCATGCGGGATCTCGCGGCGTGATAGGTCAGGCTGACGGAGCAGTTCGGGCATTTGACGCTCTTCCCGCAGGTCCGGCAGGAGACGTAGTTGTTGTACCCCCTCCGGTTGAGGAAGAGGATCGCCTGATTGCCGGCCTCCCGGTCTTCCCGGAGCTTTTCGGCCAGCCGGGCGCTGACGGGGGTGAGATTCCCCGCCGAGACCTCGTCCCGCATGTCGACCAGTTCCACCTTCGGCAGTTTCGCGCCGCCGTAGCGTTCTTTCAGTTCGATCAGGCGGTAGGTCCCGCTTTTCGCCTTGTAATAACTGACGACGGAGGGGGTGGCGGAGGAGAGCAGCATCACCGCGCCGTGCTCCCTGCACCGGTACCGGGCGATGTCGTGGGCGTGGTATTTCGGAGAGGTGTCGGATTTGTAGGTGTATTCCTGTTCCTCGTCGATCACGATCAGCCCGAGATTTGACAGCGGAGCGAAAACCGCGGACCGGGTGCCGATCACGACGTCCGCCTCGCCCTCCCGGATCCGTCTCCACGCGTCGGTCCGCTCCCCCCCGGACAGCCCGGAGTGGATCACGGCGATGCGCTCCCCGAATCTGCGGACGAACACGCCGACGGTCTGGGGCGTCAGGGCGATCTCCGGCACGAGCATGATGGCTCCCCTGCCCATTTCCAGCGTCTTTTCGATGGCGGCGAGGATGACGCTCGTCTTGCCCGATCCCGTCACGCCGTGGAGCAGGGCCGCGCCGGGTTCCCGCTTTTCGAGGAGTTCTTCGACGGAGCGGTAGGCTCTCTCCTGCTCCTCGGACAGCGCGGGAGGAGGGGATTTTTCGGCTTTCTCCGCTTCGGAGAGAAGGAGCTCCGGGGAGAAGGGATTGCGCCAGTCGGTCTCCTCCCGCAAGGCGACGATGCCGTTCTGAACAAGAGTCTTAGCGGCGATCGAGGCGGACCGGGGCGTGAGTCCGGCTTCCGCGGCAAGGGCGGATTCCTCGGGACTGCCCCCCTCCTCCGCGGCTTTCGCGACGGCTTCGGCGAGGATCTTCGGATTCTTCCCCCCGAGCCTGCCGACGGAAGTTTCCCAGGCTTCCCGGTCTTCGGCGTACAGAGCCGACGGGTACAGCAGCCGTTTTATCCTGCTCCGGGAGTTCTCCCGCACGTCGGAGCAGATCTCGATGAGCCCTGCTTTCTGGAGGGTGCGGAAGACGCCGGTACAGTCGAAATCGACCTCGGACTGCACGGACTGCTTCGTGAACATGGGCTTCGACGCCGTGAGCAAATAAACAAGCCGACCGCGTTCCCCGGCGGCATCGGCGAAGGTTCGCTCGGAGCCCCGGACCACGCGGTAGGAGGTGATGACCCTCGCCATCGCGCCCGCGGGGACGGCAGTCTTCATCGCGTCCCCGAAGGTGCAGAGGGTGTATTCTTTCATGAAGAGGCAGAGCCCGATCAGCTCCGCGTCGAGGACCGGTCCGTCCCCCACCGACGCTCCGACGGGCTTCGTCCCCTCTCCGGCCTCCCCCTCCTTCACGGAGACGACGACGCCGGTCATGCGCCGGTTGCCCCGACCGAAGGGGACGTCCGCAAGGGATCCCGGAACGACGGAATCCGCCAGCGAATCGGGGATATAATAGGTGTACGCCCGGTCCGCGTGGAACGGGACGTCAAGGATATGGATCTCGGCAAGCCGGGACAAAGGTCGTGGTCCTCCTTTCGGAGAGATGTGGGGAAAACGCGGCTCCTTCGGAAGAGGGATCTCCGCGGGCGGAATCAGCCGGAAAAGCCTCCGGCAGAGCGGGGATCAGAACTCCCCGTTCTCGTCTCCGTCCTCTTCCGCGGGGATCCTGCGGGGAGGCGTGTTGGCATCGAGGGCGTAGTTGTCGATGGACTCTTCCCGCTCTTCCTCGTCCGGGAATTCACCGGGCTCCGCGAGGCGGCTCTTTTCCTTCTTCGTGAGGAATTCGTCCTCGCCGTTTTCGCCGATGATCTTGAAATCCCCGTTGTAAAGTCCGGTAATGGCGGTCTTCACGGCCTTTTCGTCCCGGTACTCCTTCGGGATCTGGTTGTAATAGGGGTTCTTCTTCTCTCCGTCCTTGTTGTTGGCGGCGAGCTTTTCCGCGTGGTCTCTCTGCTTGACGTACTCATCCGTGATGATCCGGGCGCACTTGGCGGCGGCCACCACCAGCGCATAGCGGTTGTACTTCTCTTCGGGCGCGGTACGCTCTTCGATGTTCATGTCGTATATTCCTTTCGTTTTGATCGCATATCAGATCCCGTCGTCCGGGAAATAATCGTGGATGTATTCGGCCATTCTGCCGGAGCGGATGTGTTCGGCCCGGATCACGGCCATGAGGTCCTTCGCGCATTCCTCCGCCTTATCGGTCTCGTTCACCGCGACGTAATCGTAAAGGGGAGCCTGCCGGATCTCCTCGTAGGCACGGGCCACGCGGGCGGCGATGACCTCCTCGGAGTCGGTTCCCCGTCCGGCCAGCCTGCGCTTCTGCTCTTCCCCGGAGGGAGCGATGAGCATGATGAGCACCGCCCGGTCCCCCATCAGACGCCGGATCTGCCCCGCGCCGTCGACTTCGATCTCCAGCACAAGATCCAGTCCTTCGCCGAGGATCCGTTCGGCCTCGGAGCGGAGGGTCCCGTAGTAATTGCCGTTGTAGACGGTGTGTTCGAGGACTTCGCCGTCCCGGATCATCCGCTCGAATTCTTCCCTGGTTTTGAAGAAGTATTCGACGCCATCCCGCTCGCCCGGGCGCATGTCCCGCGTGGTGGCGGAAACGGCCAGTCCGAGGTTCGGGTACATCTCTTTCAGATGTCCGATCACCGTGCCCTTTCCGCTGCCGGACGGCCCGGATATGACGAACACGATCCCTTCCTTTTTCTTCGCCGGGGTCAGGGTTTCAAACTCGTCCATGCTGCCGCGCTCCTTTCCGGATTTCGGTTGATGCTTTTTTTGCTTCGGGATCAGTTCCCCGCGCCGTCCGGTCCCTTGCCGACCGCGTCCGCGAGAGCCGCCATTTCCTCGGCCTCACCCTCCTCCGCCGCGCTTCCGAGCCGGGAAGAAATCGTTTCCGACTGGATGGCGGAGAGCACGATGTGGTCCGTGTCCATGACGACGACGCAGCGGGTCTTGCGGCCGGAGGTGCAGTCGATGGCGCGGCCCTGATCCTTCGCGTCCTGAATCAGTCTTTTCGCCGGGGCGGAATCCGGGGAAATCACCGCGATCACCCGCTCGGCGTTCACCATATTGTTGAATCCTACGTTCACGAATTTCATGGAATCACTCCAGATTCTGAATCTGCTCGCGGATCTTTTCGATCTCGGTCTTCATGTCGACGACGAGATGGGCGATCTGCGCGTTCCCGGCCTTCGAGCCGATGGTATTGGTCTCCCGGTTGATCTCCTGCACGAGGAAGTCCAGCTTTCGCCCGGCGGCCTCGTCCGAATTCACGATTTCCGAAAGGGCCTTGAAATGGGAACCCAGCCGGACGAGCTCCTCGTCGATGGCGGCCCGGTCCGCGTAGATGGCGGCTTCGGTGAGGATCCGCTGCTCGGATGCCTCGGCGTCGAAGTCCTCGAGGAATTTGCGGATGCGCTGTTCGAGCTTCTGCGGATATCCGGCGATATCGGCCTCGGAGAGCTTTTTGACTTCCTCCGCCATGCCGCGGATCTTTTCGGCTTTTCCGAGGATATCGCGGCAGAGGTTTTCGCCCTCCTTCCGGCGCATTTCGTTAAATCCGGCGAGGGCTTCGGAGAGGACGGCGCGGATCTCGGTCCACTCGTGTTCGTCGTCCTCCTCGGGCTTCTTCACGACGAAGAGTTCCCGGTTCTGGGCGACGCGCATGACGGAAATGTCGTCGGTCAGCCCGAATTCCTCCCGGAGCTGGTTCAGAGCGGCGACGTAGGCCCGGGCGGCTTCCCTGTCGAGGGCGATCTCCATCCCCCGCTGTTCGAGCACGTCGACGCCGATATAGACCTCGACCTTGCCCCGGGTGATCCCGGCTTCCGAAAGGGCGGTCTTGACCCGGTCCTCGAGGTGGGAGACCGAGCGGGACATGCGGACGGAGCAGTCGAGATAACGGGAATTGACGGAGCGGATCTCCGCGGTGATATCGAGCGCGCCGTCGGAGGACATTTTCCGGGCGCGTCCGAAGGCGGTCATGGATTTGAGCATATTTTCTCCTTTGCCGGGATCACCTCTGCCCCGGCGCGGCTGATGTTCATTTTCTTTTCGCCTCCCGGAATACCGTCATGCAGAGTCCCGGAGTGAGACTGCGGGAGGCATCCGCGGCGAGGCGTTCGTAGGGCAGGAAAACGGCGGCGGAGGGATCCGCGTCCCCGGTCTTTTCGACGGCCACGGAACGGGAGGGGGTATAACCCGCTTCGAAGAACGCGTTTTCCACGGTCTGTTCCTTATGGGAAGGTCCCAGCCCGACGCCCGCGAACGCGACGGGATAGGAAACGGTATATTTCAGGAAGGACGCGACGGTCTTCATGCGTCCGGCGGCGGAGGCGTCCTCGGGCAGGCGGGAGGCGGCGAAGATCATCTTCTTCCCGGTCTCGCGGCATCTGAGGACGGAGTAGACGAGGGCTCCCTTCTCCTCTTCGCTGAGTTTCGGATAGTCGAGCAGAACAGCGCTCTCCCCGGCGGAGAAGGTGTAGGCGCCCGCCCAGTAATAGATTTCGGCGGAGAACCCTCCGGCGCACCCGGCATATCCGACGGCATAGCCGGTGTCGAGCAGGAAGGAGAGCGGTTCGGGCTCCTCCTCTGCGGGATATTTCACCCAGACGACGATCTCGGGGTCCTGGTCGCGGACGGCGGAGAGGATCTCGTCCTTCCCGGGGCCGTTCCCGTTTTCGGAATACGCTGTGAGGAGCCTGTATACTCTTCCCTCTCCCTCGGGGATGTCGCCGAAGACATAGCGGTCCGCATGGGAGAAGCCGAGGGGCGCGCGGTTCACGACCTTCGAGATGAACGCGTCGACGGCGGAGGCGGTGGCGTCTGAGTTGTGTCCGGCGATGACGATCTTTGTGCCCACGAGGTCGTAGCCCCACTGCCAAGGCGCCAGGGAATCGAGGAAATCCGCGGTCTCGGGGCGGTTGGTGTCCCCGACGAGGATCTCCGTGTCGAGGATCTCGAAGGCGGCCGAGCCCTCTTTGTAGAAGTCCGTGCCGAGGCCGGGTTCGCATCCCTGTTCCACAAGCGCTTCCCGGAGGCGGATGCCGTTGCGGACGTTCGTCTGGTCGGCGAGGTCGGAGCGGATGATCGTATACTTCGATAGATCTTCGGACGAGAGGCGCAGTCCGTCTTCGGAGCCCCCGTCCGATCCGCGGGAACACGCGGCGAGAAGCGGAAGAAGGACAAGCGCGAGCGTCAGGATCAAAGCAGCAGGACGGTTTCGTTTCATCTCTCTTCTCCCTCTCCGGAATACCGTCTGAACGGATACTGGTCTAACGTATATTGTACCATAAAGAAAGGCCGCTGTCAACGACAACGACGCTTTTTTATCGTGTTTCCCATCACCTGCGGCGGCCGATCCCCAGCTTTTTGCGCAGTTTGACGAGGTAGAGGGAGATGCAGAGGGAAAGGGTGACGTCGAAGAGAATGAAGAAGAGGGTCCCGACGCCGACGGTGATCCAGCTGAGGCTGAAATAGTCCTCCCCGGCCATGAACACCTTCTGCGCGAGAACGAGGCACAAGAGGAGCATGGAGTCGAGGCAGGAGATCTTGACGGGGTAGGCGGCGACGGCGGGCAGTTTTTCCATGTAGAGCTTCAGAATCGGATAGACCGCGGCGAACAGGGCGTATTCCACGGCGTAGAGCTTCGAGGGGAGCAGAAGCAGGGCGAGGACCGAGGTGGCGGCGGCGTAGATCCACGTCATCCTGACCCCGGCCTCCACGACGAGAAGCATGGTCATGAGAGCGCAGACCACGAGGATGGAAAGATCGAGCAGCGTCAGTCCCCCGAAGCCGAGAAAGACGAGACAGAGGGCGGCGAAGATCCCGCAGAGGGCGATCCTGCGGCTGCGCGAGCGGTTGTTGTTGATGAGCATAGAGAAGCCTCCGGTCGGAATCGGGTTCGGGCGTCAGCAGCAGCGGATCAGGTCGCCGCCCATGCACTCGCAGCACCCGTCGCAGCAGATCAGGGTGGAGCACGCGCTGCATACGTCGCAGCTCAGGCAGTCCCCGTCCGTCCTCGGATTTCCCACCGTGCGGTAGACGCTTCCGTAGTTCCCCGCCCGGGCCTGCATCCTCCGCTTCGCCTCCTGATATTCGGGGTTCGCGGGATCCAGATAGCAGGCGATCTCGATGTAGCGCATGGCGTCGGCGTACTGGCCGTCCCAGGAGAGCAGGCATCCCATGAGGTAATGCCATTCGGCTCCGCGGTCGGCGGCGGGGGTGGCGTCGATGAGCAGGCGGGCGTTCTCGTAGTCCCCCTCGGAAATGAGGCGGCGGACTTCGTAAAAGGAGGTGGTCCCCGCCGAGGTATAGCTCGACGTGGTGCCGGAGGTCCCCGAGAACCCGGATCCGCCCGTCTCGCGCTCTTTGCGGATGGCGTCGTAGGCCTCGTTGATCTCCTTCATGATCTCTTCGTATCCCGCCGCCTTCGCGCTCCCCGCGTAATTGTCGGGATGGTATTTCCGCGCCAGATTCCTCCACGCGCGCTTGACTTCCTCGTCGGACGCGCTGCGGGGGACGCCCAGCACCTGATATGGATCCTTCATGGGACCGCGATTCCTTCCTTTCCGGCTTTTCTCTTTCCCTTCCCATCCCCGGACAGGACCCGGTTCAGGACGGAGGGAAGGCCGAGATAGACGATGTTTTTCACGACGGGGGCAAGAGGATGGGCGGGGTCCAGGGAATCCGCTTCCTCCCCCAACGGTTCTAGCAGGATGGGCACGGCGGCGGCGAGGCTTTCCCGTACCATGGGCGAGAGCTTTCCGTCCTCCCCCAGCGCGTATTTTCCGTACCCTTCGGCAAGGGGATTGTATCGGCCCTGCTTCACGTCCCCGGGCAGATCCTCCGCCGCGTCGCAGAGATAGACGAATCTCCCGGCAGCCTCCCCGATCCGACAGGCCTTCTCCGCCTTTTCCCCTTCCAGTCCGAGGGCGAAGGCGAATCCGAGGGCTGCGCCGAAGAGTTTCGAAGTCCGGTCCGCCGAGGGGGAACGCTCCTTCTCCGCCTCGCCGAGGAGGGCAAGCCGCTCGCGGATCCCCTCTTTCGCACCGGGAGGCAGGAGTTTTTCGGCCCGGCGGCTCATTCCGGCGGTGAAGGGGGCTCTCACGATCGGGCCGAGACGGGAGAATCCGCGCTCGTCCGCGAGATCGTCCTTGGTCTTCGCGTCGGCGAATGCGGCGGAGACGGCGGCTGAAAACAACAGAGCGGGGGTCTCCTTCGCCGTCATCCTCCTGCTCCCGGGATGGGCGGGACAGCGCATAGGGACGAATTCCGGGATCTCGCCCGCAAGGATCAGGCGCACGGCGGCATAGAACGTGAAGTCGTAGGACACCGAGACGCGGGAGAGCTGTCCCGTCGCCTTTCCCATGCACCGGCAGAGTCCGCAGTAGACGGCGCGGTACCGCTCGAATTCCGCCACCCGCAGGTCGGGGACGAAGGGTCTGACATATCCGTACACCGCCCGCATCCCCCTCCCGACGGGAAATCCCGGGAAACCACCCGATTTTTTCATTATATTGTAGCAGAGGACAAAGGGCAATGCAAGTGGGGATTTGTAAACACTTCGACCCTTCCGGGTAAAGCAAAAAATGACTTTCCGAAAATCAGAAAGCCATTCCTTCCGCGCCCTATAGGATTCGAACCTACGACCTACCGGTTCGTAGCCGGGCACTCTATCCGCTGAGCTAAGGGCGCGTACCGCGTTCCGGAAGGGATCCTCCCGCCGCGTGCCCGTATATTATAGCGCAACGGTCCGGGTTTGTCAAGAGGATTTTCGAAGTTTTCCGAAAAATCTTTTCAGTAGTGAATTCCCAAAGTAAATTCCACAGTGGAATTTGAGGTGGAATTTACCGTGGGAAGGAAAAAGGGGTAGAATTTAGTCTGGGAAAGGAGGCCCGGA
>CACZNC010000052.1 GCA_902782445.1 uncultured Ruminococcus sp. | reverse complement strand
TCACATTATTGATGTAGCCTGTCCCTATCCATTTCAGAAGTTCTTGCCAGGCTTCTTTCAAGAAGCCGCGTAACCCCTTAGAAGGGATTTAGTATGAGGCTGATCCGAGCCCAGAACAAAAAGTCCGTTCGGACGGAACCCGGAAGTTCTGTCTGAACGGATTTTGTTTTCATCGGGTATTTCAGGCGGTGGCGTTCTTCGCTTTGAGGAGCTTGTCCGCCTTGTCCAGCATCCCGGAATCCTGACGCTGGGCCATGACGAGCCGCCAGTAGAAGCCCTTCTTGTCGAGCAGTTCCTGATGGGTGCCGAATTCCACGAGGTGGCCCTTGTCCAGCACGATCAGGCGGTCGGCGTTGCGGAGGGTGGACAGGCGGTGGGCGATGCAGAAAGCGGTGCGGTCCTTCGCCAGCTTGTTGATCGCGTCCTGAATGAGCTTTTCCGTCTCGGTGTCGAGGGCGGCGGTGGCCTCGTCCAGGATCAGGATTTTCGGATTGTGGATCAGCGCCCGGGCGATCGCCACTCTCTGACGTTCGCCGCCGGAGAGGGAATAGCCCTTCTCGCCGATCATAGTATTGTAGCCGTCCGGCAGGTTGACGATGAAGTCGTGGGCGTTCGCCAGCTTGGCCGCCTCGATCACTTCCTCGTCCGACGCCAGGGGCTTCGCGTACTTGATGTTGTCCCGGATGGAGCCGGAGAAGAGGTGGGTCTCCTGCAGCACCACGCCGATCTGGGAGCGGAGCGCGTTCTGCGAAATGTCCTTGATGTTGACGTCGTCGATCAGGATCGCGCCGTCCGTCACGTCGTACAGACGCATCAGGAGATTGATGAGGGTCGTCTTGCCGGAGCCGGAATGTCCCACGACGCCGATCATTTCGCCCTTCTTCACCGTGAGGTTGATGTCCTCGAGAACGGGGTTGTAGCTGTCGTAGCCGAAGGTCACGTGGTCGAAGGTGACATCCCCCTCGATGGAAATGTCGATCGGGAGGTTGATATCGGCGACTTCGGGCTGTTCCTCGAGGATCTCGAGCACCTTGCCGAGGGAGGTGAGGAAGGCCGAGATCTGGCGCGGGATGCCCGTGATCCAGAGCAGGGGCCCGTAGATGATGTTTGCGTAGGAATTGAACTGGTGCAGTTCGCCGAAGGACATGGATCCCTTGAAGAGGAGGAAGTTCCCGTAGTACATGATGAGGTAGGATCCGATCCTCGTGACGAAGCCGAGCAGGGGGAAGAAGGTGTCGAACAGGACGGCGTTGGATTCGGTCTGGGCCGTGTGGCGGTCGGTGCGGCGGTTGAAGGTGGCGATCTCGCGCTCCTCGTTGCCGAAGGCCTTGACCACGCGGATGCCGTTCAGAATGTCCTGCAGAAACAGGCGGACGTGATACCCGAGCACCCAGTCCTTCCGGTTGCGGCTCTGCATGGTGGACCAGAAGCGGCGCACCAGCCAGACCACGAAGGGGATCGGGATGAAGACGAACATCGACATGATCGGGCTGATGATCAGAAGGAAGATCAGCGCGAGCACGAAGGAGGCCGCCTGGGTGAAGAGGGTGGGGAGCTGTCCGGTCATGAAGGCCTGCACCGCGTTCACGTCCCCGGTGATGCGTCCCATCAGGTCGCCGGTGGACTTGTGGGAGATCGAGGAGATGGACAGGGTGGAGATCTTTTCATAGAGCAGGGTCCGCATCATCAGGGTGAACTTGTTGCCCGCGATGGCGGAGAGCCGGCTCTGGATCACGCCGAGGATGCGGTGGACAAGGTCGATGGAGATGATGGCGAGGAAGATGAGCAGGAACGCCTGCACCTTTTTGTCGGAGAATACCGATCCCACCGGGCGGATGCTCTCGTTGGTCAGATAGTCGTTGACCGCCACGCGCTGGATCGCGGGCAGGGCGAACTGGATCGCCAGAGAGATGAAGGAGACGATCAGCGGGAAGAAGAGCATGAAGCGCAGACCTCGGGTGAGGCCCCAGAGCTTCATGTAGACCTCTTTGGAGTTGCGGCAGAAGGGGCAGATCGTCGTGCCGGGGATGAAGGGGCGTCCGCACTTCGGGCAGAAATGCTCGCTCTCCTTGTTCTCCACGGGCTTGCCGGGATCCCGTTCGTCGCGTCTCTTCTTCGCGAGATCCTCGCAGGCCTGCACGAGCACGGAATACCGCGGAAGGTTCCGGCCCGAGAGGAACTGGCTGATGAGGGTCGTCGTGCCGTCCACCACGCCGTAGAACGCGCAGTTGCCGTACAGCACTTCGGTGGAGAAGACGGTGCATCTTGCGAGCTCGTAGCTGGCGAGCACCTTCCCGTCGAGGATGGAATAGATCGCGCGGTCGGTCACGGCGGTCCAGCCGCTCACGAACCGCTCTTCCCATATATTGAACGGGACGCAGTACATGAGGATTTCGTCCGGGGCGGCGGCAGCGTCGTAGGCGGCGCGGTCGGGCCCGGGCATCTCGTACATCAGTTTCATGGAAGGTCCCTCCCGGATCTCAGAGATAGATCTCGATGGTGCGGTAGGTGAGACGGTCGAGTTTCGTCGGATCGGGGATCAGGAAGCAGTTGCCGTCCATGTCGAAGATGTAGATCCGGCCGTCCTCCAGCACGCGGATGTTCGAGAAGGGGTTGTTCAATACGATCGACACCTTGCCGGCGGAGGTCTCGGCTTCCCAGTAGTTGTAGCCGAACTTTTCCTTGGCGGAGGTGATGCGCTTGATGATGGGGGTGAAGTAGCGGATATCCAGTTCGGCGTTGATGAGGTCCACCGTCTTCTTGTCGAAGATGTGGATGTCCCGGATCATGCCGATCTCGGAGCCGCGTCCCTTCGCGCGGGTGTCGGGTTCCCTGACGGAGAGGAATTCGTCCGGGGAGGTGACGGGGAAGGAGCGGCGGATGACCACCCGCTCGAAGAATTCCTCTTCTCCCTCGGCATTGATGATTTTCAGGGAGATCAGTCCCCCCTCGGAAGCGGAGAACCAGCTGTTTTCCGGCGTCATATTGATGGAGACCCGGTGCTTGAAAAGGTCGTCCGCGTTGACCTCCTCGGTCTTTTCCTCCGCGGGATCCGCCGGGGCTTCCTTCTTTTCCTTTTCGTCCGGGGCCGGAGCGGGCTTTTTCTCCTCCGCCTCGGTCTTCTTTTCGGAGACGGGAGCGGTCTTCTTGTCTTCGGTCGGAGCGGTATTGTTGTTCTTCATGGTGTTGAACCTCCTTGGGGTCCGGTCACATGCCGGAGAGGACCTTCTTCATGGCCTCGCTCTGGAGTTTGTACAGCTTGTAGTAGACGCCGCCCCGGGCAAGGAGCTCGTCCGGCGGGCCTTCTTCCGCGATTTCGCCGTTTTCGATGACGAAGAGGTAGTTGCAGTCCTTGAGGGTGGAGAGACGGTGGGCGATGGTGATGCAGGTGCGTCCTTCGACCAGCTTGGCGAGGGCGTCGCTGATGAGGCGTTCGGTTTCGGTGTCCATCGCGGCCGTCGCCTCGTCGAGGATCAGGATGGACGGGGACATGAGCAGGGCCCGGGCGATGGAGACGCGCTGACGTTCGCCGCCGGAGAGGGAGCGGGAGCCGGAGCCGACTTCGGTCTCGTAGCCCTCGGGCAGACGGACGATGAAGTCGTGGGCGTTCGCCGCTCTTGCCGCCGCGATGACCTCTTCCATGGTGGCCTCGGGCCGCGCATAGCGGATGTTGTCGGCGATGGTGCCCCGGAAGAGGAAGATCTCCTGGGACACGATGGCGATGTTCTTGCGGATGGAGGAGACCTTGATGTCTTTGAGGTCGATCCCGTCCATCAGGATCTGGCCGGAGACCGGGTCGTACATGCGGGTGATGAGGTTTGCGATGGTGGACTTGCCGGAACCCGTGTGTCCGACGAGGCCGATGTTGTCCCCCGCGTGGATCTTGATGTTCACGTCCTTCAGGATCGGACGGTTCGGATTGTAGTGGAAGGAGACGTTTTTGAATTCGATATCCCCGTCGAAGGAATCCTTGACGACGGGTTCGCGGGCTTCCATGACTTCGGGAATCATGTCCAGCACCTCGAACATGCGCTGGGCGGCGTTCATGGTGTCGGTCACGAGGTTGGTGAAGGTGGAGAAGAACTGCAGGGGCCCGAAGATCATGCCGATGTAGCCGAGATAGGTGTTGAACTCGCCGAAGGTCATGTGCTCGCCCATCACCTGCAGGCCGCCGAAGCCCCAGATCGCCTGCGAAGAGAGGCCGATCAGGAGGGAGACGATCGGGAAGATGGTGAGGGAGGTGATGTTGACCTTGAGGTTCGCGGAGAAGAGACGGTCGGAGTACTTGTAGAACCGGTGGGTCTCCTCGGCTTCCTTCGCGAAGGCCTTGACCACGCGGATGCCGTTAAGGCTGTCGCCCAGCATGGAGGTCAGGGAAGAGGAGGCGCGGTACTGCTTCGAGTACATCCGCCACAGCTTCGGCAGCATCACCCGGAAGATCACCACGATGATCGGGACCGGGATGAACACGATCAGGGTCAGCTTCCAGTTCAGGAAGAAGAGGAAGAAGGTCAGGCCGATGAAGTTCAGGCTGTTGAAGACGAAGTTCGGAACGCCGTCGATGTAGAAAGAACGGATGCGCTCCGCGTCGTAGTTGACCCGGTTGATGAGGCGGCCCGTCGGGTTGTTGTTGAAGTAGGAGAGGGAGAGGCCGAGCATGGAGCCGAAGACCTTCTTCTTCATCCCGTTCATCATGCGGGTGGACAGCTTGGCGTTCGTCCGGTTCTGCACGATGTTGATGAGCAGCGAGAGCAGGGCCAGGGCGAGGATCGTCGTCAGCACCGCGAAGAGCATCTTCAGGTTGTGCCAGTCCCCGCGGGCGTCGATGACCCGGTCGTAGAGGATCTTGCCGGAGAGGATCGGGGAGACGAGAGCCACGGCGGAGGAGGCGAACATGCACAGGATCACGAGCCCGACCTGCCATTTGTACGGCTTAAGGAATTCCAGCAGACGGCTGATGAGCGCGTTCTTGTTCTGACAGTGCTTGCACACCCGGCGGAACTGGTTTTCGTAAACCCGGCCGCATTTCGGGCACTTGGCGTTGAACTGCTCGAAGATCTGATCCTCTTCGGTGACGTCGTCCCCGCGCAGGAACCGGTCGATCAGCTCGCAGAAGGCGAAGAGCCGCTGACGGGTGGCGTTGGTGCTCTGGGCCTTGATCTCGGTGACGGTGTTTTTGTTCCACTCCTCGAGGATCTTGTCCTTCTCCTCCCGTTCGGTCTCCTCGGGGATCTCGGGCCGCGGCGTATCATGGCGGAGCGTCAGGAGCCTGGTGGAGGAGAGGCAGGTGTCGACGGACAGGTCGGAGAAATAGTCCATCGAGAAGGAGTCGAGATAATGGACCTCGGAGGCGTATTCGATCTTGCCCCAGTCGTCGAAGTCCGTATGCCGCTTGTTCTGCTTGCGGGGGATGGAATCGGGGTTTCCGAGCAGACGGTGCACCAGCCGGGTCCCTTTTTCGTAGACCAGCCACGATTCGCCGAAGTTTCCGTCGAAATCCAGATCCATCCGCACGGCCATCGTCATGTCGTCGAGGGAGAGTCCTTTTTCCCTCACGGCGGACGCTGCTGCCTCTGTAAATTTGTCTAGCGGAAGCATAACTGCCATGCCCTTTCTGATTTTGCGCGTCCGGGTCGGAAGAAATCCCGAAAAATTTATATTTTTCTGTACACACGGAGGCGCGTTTATGGTATAATACAGGGGAACGACTGCATGGGAAGCGCGGAGAGGCAGAAAAACGCCCTTCTCCGGCATTCACAGTCTCTTAATCATAGCCCGCCGCGACGGATTTTGCAATACTTTTTCGGAAATAAGTTCAATTTCGGCAAGTGACACAAATCACCGTGGCCCGAATGGAGAGAAAATGCTTAAAAAAACAAAGGGCTGGACCAAGAGCAAGAACGTCAACTCCAAACGCTACAAAAACGACCTCGCCAACTATCTGAACGAGCGCTCCATCAAGTGCGTGACCGAGAGGATCGACGGGATCGAGGAGGTCATCGGCCGCTCGGGCGTCATCATGAAGCGCGACGACGAACTGGTGATCTACTGTGGAGCCGAGACGATCATGCGCACGAAGATCGAAGACCTCTACGCCTGGGAACTGCTCTCCCTCGAGGGCGTCGTCATCACGGCCCACGACCTCGAACACGACGGGGCGGAGCGGACCGTCATCGCCTTCTATACATACTGGCGGCCCGTGGAGAGCTGACGTGGAGCTGAAAGTCGACGAAAAGCTGGCAGGCCGGACCGTGCGCGACGTGCTGACGAAGGACCTCGGCTTTTCTTCCAATCTCATCAAAAAACTCAAATTCTCGGAAAACGGGATCCTGGTGGACGGCGCGTTCGTCACCGTGCGGCACGTGCTCGGAATGGGGGAGATCCTCTCTCTCGCCACCGAGGACCGGGAGGAGGACGTCAGCCCCTACCTCGTGCCGGTGGACCTGCCCGTGGAGATCCTTTTCGAGGACGAATGGATCACGGTGGTGAACAAGCCGCCGGACATGCCCGCCCATCCGTCCCAGGGGCACCGCCTCGACACGCTGGCCAACGCCCTCGCCTACCGCTACCGGGACCGGATCTACGTCTTCCGCCCCGTCAACCGGCTGGACCGGGACACCAGCGGCTGCATGCTGACCTCGAACACCCGCGACGCCTCCTACAAGATGTATTCCGCGCTGAGGGAAGGGAAGATCCGGAAGGAATACCTGGCCGTTCTCTCGGGGATCCCGGAGAAGAAGGCGGGGGAGATCCGCACATACCTGCGCCGCAAGCCCCTGAGTGTGATCGAGCGGGAGGAGTGTCCCCCCGACGCAGAAGGCGCGAAAGAGGCTCTCACGGAATACCGGGTGCTGGCCGAATCGGAGGGACGGGCTCTCGTCCTCGCCTCCCCCGTCACCGGCAGGACCCACCAGCTACGGGTGCAGTTCGCGGGGATCGGATGCCCCATCGAAGGGGATACCCTCTACGGGACCGCCTCCCCTCTGATCGCCCGGCACGCCCTCCATTCCGTCCGCACCTCCTACCCCCATCCCGCATCCGGGGAACGCATGACCTCGACCGCTCCCCTCCCCCCGGATATGCGCTCCCTCCTCTCCGCCCTCGGACTGGAGGAACCTGAAATCTGAACCATCTCACCCACCCGGAGGAATCCGATATGATCCGTTTGTTCAGGCGCGCCGGACGCTGGATCCCCGCGCTTCCCGCCCTCTTCATCCTGCTCGGTCTGACGGCGGCCGGGATCAATATCGCCTACGTGCGTTCGCCCTCCTTCGCGGACGCCTTCAATACCCGCGTGTCCTCGCACATCCGGGTGTTTCTCGCCCTGCTCACCGGGTGGATCCCCTTCTCCCTCGCGGAGTTCGTCGTCCTCGGCTCCCCCGTGATCGCGGTCGTTGTGATCGTAATCGCCGTGCGAAAGGGGGGCAGGAGCGGGCGGTATTTCGTGCGGACCATCGTGGGACTGCTCTCCTGCGCCGCGCTGATCTACGCGATGTTCGTCTTCGCTTTCGGAGCCGGATACCGTACCACCTCCATCGACAAAAAGCTCGGACTCAACCGCGAAAAGGTCACGGTGGAAGAACTGGCCGGGACCGCCCGCATTGTCGTCGGCAAGCTCAACGAACTGGCGGACGAGGTGATGATCCTCTACGACGACGGCTCCGTGCGGCCGTATTCCCACAAAGAGACCGTCCGGCTCTGCCTCGATTCCTACGCCTCCCTCACGGATCGGTGGGACTTTCTCTCGAAGCTCGACGCGCCGGTGAAGGAACTGGTCTCCTCGCCCCTCATGACCTACACCCACATCTCCGGCATGTACACCTTCTTCACCGGGGAGGCAAATCTCAATACCAACTACCCCTATTTCGTGAACGTCTACACCACCGCCCACGAAATGGCCCATCAGCGCGGGATCGCCCGGGAGAACGAGGCGAACTTCATGGCCTTCCTTGTCTGCATCAATTCCCCCGATCCGTATATGAAATACGCGGGGTATCTCAATCTCTACGAATACCTGATCTCCGCCCTGGGATCCGAAAAGGAGCTGCGGGACGAGATTTCCTCGGAGCTCGACGTCCGGGTGCGCTACGACCTCTACTGTTACAGCCAGTTCTTCGATAAATACCGCGAAAACACCGCCGCGACCGTGTCGAACACCGTGAACAATACCTATCTGGTCCTGCAGGGAACGGAGGGCGCGAAGAGCTACGGTCTCGTCGTCGATCTCGCGGTCGCCTACTACCGGGACCGGCTGGACGGATGAGGGGGAGGAAGCCATGAGGAACAAGCGGATCCCGGCTTTCGCCCTCGCGGTCCTCTCCGCGGTTCTGCTGTTCGCCGGGGGGACTTCCCGGATCGCGGCGGCGCCTCTTCCCTCGCTCTTCTACAACGACGAGGCGTGGTACAAGGATTCCTTCTCCCCTCTTCTCGTGCGGGAGGGGAAGACCTACGTCCCCGCGGAGCTCTTCGGCATGTTCCAGTCGATCCGCGTCACCGTGCCCGCCGGGGAAAACCTGCTGATCGAGAACACCGCGACGGGGGGCTATGTGTCGATCCTGTTCCGCGACGGCACCTCCGCCGTGAACGGGGAGATCGGGACCGACGTGGGAGTGTTCCGGGACGGGAGCGTCTACTACGTGGAGGCGGAACCCGTCTGCCGCGCGGTGGGACTGACGACCGAGGTCTACGGAGGGGAAGACGGAGCCATGAGCCTGCGCGTCACCGACGGAAGCGAAAGGCTGACGATGGATCAGCTCGCCGCGGCCTACGAACCCGGTGCCCTCCCCCCGGAGGAAGGCGCGTTCTGGCCGGACGTCCCCATCGAGGAGACGACCGTCGGCGCGAAGAAGCTCTATATCTGGTGCACTTCCCCGGAGGAGGGGACGAATTACAGCGTCGAGCGGGAGATCGAACGGCTTGGCATGAACGCCACCGTCTTTCTCTGGAACGACGCCGGACCGGAAGAGATCCTCGCGGGCCAGTCCTTCGGGGCATACGGCGTGGCGACCACCGACGAGGGCGATACGGCGGGAACGCTCTCCGCGGCGAATCAGGCCTTTTCCCGCTACACCGGACGGAAGACCCGCTGGACCATCACCACCGGGGACGGGGAGACGGACAAGACCCTCCGCGCCGCCGGATTCTGTCCTCTTCACCCGGATTTTACCGTCACGGACGCCGTCGATCCCGCCGCGGTCATTCAGCAGATCGAGCCCCTCTTCTCCGCCCGCGATTCCGTCACCGTCTTTCTGACCGACTGCCGGAACGGGGAGACCACGGTGAGCCTGCTCCGGGCCCTCCTCGACTACTACCCCGACTGGAAGGACGCGAATCTCGGCGGAGGGAACTGAATTACTGAAAATCTGATTTTTTATATCCGGAGGATTCCCATGAACGAAGTCTACGAATTCCTGAAAGCGGCGGGGACCTATTATCTCGCCACAACCGAAGACGGGGAGCCCCGGGTGCGCCCCTTCGGGACCGTCGATATCTGGGAGGGAAAGCTGACCATCCAGACCGGCTACGTCAAGCCCGTGGCGAAGCAGATGCTCGCGAATCCGCGGGTGGAGATCTGCGCCATGAGCCAGGACGGACGCTGGATCCGCGTGACCGCCGACGCCGTTCCGGTGAAGGACGACGCGGCAGCCGAGCACATGCTCGAAGCCTATCCGTCCCTCCGCGCGATGTACAAGCCCGGCGACGGGAACACCGCGGTGTTCGCACTCGAAAACGGAAAGGCCGTAATCTCCTCCTTCACCGCCGCTCCCGTCGAGATCCGCCTCTGATGCCAGAAAGAGAAAGGGTTTCCCCATGAGACTTGTGACCAACGAATTCGCTCCGCTGAAGAACGTGCGCGTGACGGACGGTTTTTTCAGCCGGTATCAGGAGATCGCCCGGGATAAGATCATCCCCTTCCAGTGGCGGGCCATCAACGACGCCGTGCCCGGGATCGAGCCGAGCCACGCGATCCGCAATTTCAGAATCGCGGCGGGGCTCGAAGAAGGGGAGTTCGGCGGCATGGTCTTTCAGGACAGCGACGTGGCGAAATGGCTGGAATCCGTCGCCTACCGCCTCACAATCTCTCCCGATCCGGAGCTTGAGAAGACGGCGGACGGCGTGATCGACCTCATCGCGGCAGCCCAGGACGAGGACGGCTATCTCGACACCTATTTCCAGATCGCGGAGCCGGACCGGAAATTCACCAACCTCAACGAATGCCACGAGCTCTACTGCGCGGGACACATGACCGAAGCCGCCGTGGCGTATTACGAAGCCACCGGAAAGGACAAGCTCCTCGGCGTCATGCGGCGGTGCGTGGATCTCATCGACCAAAAGATCGGGCCGGAGGAGGGGAAGCTCCACGGCTATCCCGGACACCCCGAGCTGGAACTCGCCCTCTGCCGCCTCTACCGCGCGACCGGGGAGGAGAAATACCTGAACCTTTGCAAATACATGATCGACGCCCGGGGCACCAACCCCTGCTTCTTCGAGGAAGAGCTCGAAAAGCGGGATCACCGCGCGTTCTGGGGCGGAGGAAGGCAGGAACGGGTCGACAGGAAATACAACCAGTCCCACAAGCCGATCCGCGAACAGAAGGAAGCCGTCGGACACAGCGTCCGGGCCGGATATCTCTACACCGGAGCGGCGGATCTCGCGGCGGAGACCGGGGACGAAGAACTGGCGCGGGCCGTGCGTACCCTCTGGGACAACGTGACCAAACGGCAGATGTACGTCACGGGCGCGATCGGATCCCAGGTCTGGGGCGAGGCGTTCTCCTTCGACTACCACCTTCCGAACGATTCCGTCTACGGGGAGACCTGCGCCGCCATCTCGATGGTCTTCTTCGCGAAGCAGATGCTCAGGATGTACCCCATTCGGAAATACGCCGACGTGCTGGAGCGGCTGATCTACAACGGCACGATTTCCGGCATGTCCCTCGACGGGGAGCACTTCTTCTACACCAATCCCCTCGCGGTGTGGGAGGAGGCGACGAAGCGGTCCGGCGTGACGGGGCATATCCGCTCGAAGAGGCCCGGATGGTTCGGATGCGCCTGCTGCCCGCCGAATCTCGCCCGGATGATCACCTCCCTCGGGAGCTATATCTATTCGACCTCCGCCGATACCGCCTACGTCCACCTCTACGTCGGATCCGAAGCGGAGCTCGACGTCGGGGGGAACCGCGTGACGCTCTCCCAGTCGGGCAATTATCCCTGGGACGGTCACATCGTCCTCTCCCCCGGAGCCGGGACCTACTCCCTTGCCCTGCGCATCCCGTCCTGGGCGCGGAGCTTCCGTGTCACCTGCAACGGCGAGGTCCTCCATCCTGCCATGACCGGCGGCTATGCCGTTCTGAGGCGGACGTGGACCGGCGAAGAGCGGGTGGAGCTCGATCTGCCGATGCCCGTGGAGTTCGTCGAAGCGAATCCCCTTCTGCGGGAGGACAACGGCCGGGTCGCCATCCAGCGCGGTCCCGTGGTCTACTGCCTCGAATCCGCCGACAACGGGGACGATCTCGACGCCCTCGAAGTCCTGACACCCGAAGATTTCCGCACGGAGACGGACTGCTCCCTCTTCCCGGGCATGGTGAAGATCGTCGGGCCCGCCCTCAGAAGAAAGCCCTGGAATTCCGACGCGCTCTACCGCCTCTCGGACGGGGAGGACTTCGAAGAAACCGAAATCACGGCGATCCCCTACGCCTTCTGGGCCAACCGGGAGGACACCCGGGAAATGACCGTCTGGATCCGCCGCGGCTGAACCTTTTGCGTATTCTCTTTGTGGAGGAGATTCCCCGGATGAAGAAATTCGGAAAAATCGGAATACTGTTTCTGTGCGCCGTCCTAGCCGCGTCTTCCTGCGCCCCCGCTTCGTCCTCGGGGTCGGGGACCGGCAGGGAAGAGCGGGAGAGGGTGATCGTCGAAGCCCCGCGGGAAACGGAGCCCGTCATCACCCCCTCGGCCCCGCCCGGGATCTACACCCCCGAGACCCGGCCCGAGCGCGTTGCCCTCGCCTCCGATACCCCGTACAGGATCGTGATCACCACGACCACCGCGGAGGAGCCGAACGCCAGTTCCCGGGAGGCCGAAGGGGAGATCCGCCTGCCCTACTTCGACACCGGGGACGGAGCGAGCGAATGCGCCATCGTCCGGGCGGCGCTGTACGACGGGAAGGAGAAGGTCGGACAGACGTACACGTTCACGTATTTCTCCGCTCCCGAGGGACGCTTCACCACGCCGGTCTTTTCCCTGGTCTCGGACCCGGTCGGGCTTTACAGCGACGAAACGGGCATCCTCGTGGAGGGCCAGATGCGCAAGGACGCCCTCCGCTACGGCAATCCCAAGGGCTGGGTCCTCGGCAACACCAACGCCAATTTCTACGGGAGCGGGATCGAGTGGGAGCGCGCCATGTCGATGGAGTTCTCCGAAAGCGGGAGCGGTGCATACGATTACACCTCCAACGGAGGAATGCGCGTCAACGGCGGCTGGACGAGAGCCAATACCCAGAAGTCCCTCAAGCTGTTCAGCCGGAAGTCCTATACCCCCGACCACGGTACCTTCACCCTCGATCTCTACCCCGGCTACCGGGATCCCGCCACCGGACGGACTCTGTCCTTCGCCAACACCATCCTGCTCCGGGGCGGATCCAACAACGAGGGGAACAACGTGATCGCGACCCCCGTCCAGCTGAAGATCTGCGAGGGGACGGGACAGATCATCCCCGCGATCCGCCCGGTGACGGAGTTCATCAACGGCAAATACCGCGGGGTCTTCATGATGATCGAGGACTACGACGCGGATTTCATCGAAGCCCATTTCGGCGTGCCGGAGGAGGAGCTCACGATCCTCTCGGGCTCCTACGAGAACTACGGCGGAAGCATGTGGACCCTCGACACAGGGAACGAAAGCGACGTCAAGGATTTCATCCGGCTGATGAACCGGATCGCCGCCGCGGACGCGAAGGGCGGGGAGGCACTTGCCCTCGCCGAGGAACACCTGGATCTGCGCAACTTCATCGAATACATGTGCATCGAGCTCTACTGCGGAAATTCCGACTGGCCGGACAACAATCTCCGCTGCTTCCGCCGGAACGCGGACGGTTTTCAGCCCGACGCGGAGGGGATCTATGACGGCCGGTACCGCTTCCTGCTCAAGGATCTCGACATCTCCTTCGGGACCGGGCACTCCGTGTCGAAGGATCCCTATCACACCATCGGCGGGGAGAGCGCGCTCCTGATCCGCAACGTCTTCAACCGCCTGATGAAGAACGAGACCTTCCGCAACCGCGTTTACACCTATTTCTGCACGCTGGCGACCGCCGTGTTCGATCCCGCCCGGGTGAGCAGGGTGATCGGGGAGATCTCCCTTTCGATGCTCGAGGAGATGGAGTACACCACGAAATCCCTCCGCATCGCAGGCGGATCCACCGCATCCTGGCGCACCAACGTCAGCGGACTGCGCTCCTACGCCGTCAGACGGGTGAAGACCGTCCTCGAAGCCACGGAGCGGGAATCCGGGAAAAAGCTCTCTTCCCTTGCGGTCTCCCTCGAAGGAGAAGGGACGGCGGAGCTCGGATGGTTCCCGGCGTCGGACGGCGAAACGCGGCAGTACCTGAAATCCACCGTGATCCCCCTGTCCGTCCCGGAAGGCACGGAGGTGGAGGTCGACGGCGGGATGTTCAACAACGGAACCCTGATCCTCACCGCCGACAGCGCGTCCCTGCGCATCCGCTTCCCGGAGCCGGAACCCGTGAAAACCGCCTCGTCCGTCGTCATCAACGAGATCGCCGTCCGGAATACGGACAGACCGTTCATCGAACTGTACAACCCGACGGGCGAAGACGTGAAACTGGACGGCTGGACCCTCGGCACAAAGAAATCCCAGTCCCTCGACGGGCTGACGGTCCCCGCCCGCGGTTTTCTCACCTTCGGGGAAGGGTATGACGCGCCGATCTCCTTCGGCCTCGGGAAGGAAAACACCCTGACCCTTGCGAAGGACGGGGAGGAAGTCGACAGCTTTGCCCTCGGAGAGATCCACCCCTCGGTGTACCGCGGCAGGATCCCGGACGGCGGGGAGAGCGTGACCCTCTACGCCTCCGAACTCACCCCGGGCGCGCCGAACGCCGTCGGAGCCGCGTTTGCAATGGGGGTCCCCCTGAAAGACGCCATCGTGATCTGCGGGGTGAAAACGGATCTCAAAGTCCGCCTCGGGGAAAACACCCTCCTGCCGCTGTCGATGTTCAAGAGCCCCTTCAAATTCGCCCTCCAGTCTAAATCATTGATTTAGACTGTCCTGAAAGTCATTCTGACTTTCAGGATCACGCAAAACCCTTTTGCAATGGTTTTGTGTGGAATTAGTATAAAAAAACGGGAATGCCGGATCAGGCGCGTGACGCCGTGCCGCTTCCCGAAAAAAAGAACAGAAAAAAACCGCCCGGTTCGGAAGCGATTCCACTCCCGCCGGACGGTTTGTCTGTTTTTTGCGTTCAGTTATGCCATTCCCCGTTGAGCCAGTTGACGCGGGTATCGACCCAGTTTTTCAGGTAGTCCAGTTCCTCCTCGTAGGTGAACAGGGACATCCATCCGCGCAGATCGGACATTTTCAGCTTCTGCGGCCATTTCTTCTTGTCGAGCTTCTGGCTTTCGGAAATGGTGGCCGGGAGATCCTCGATGTACTGCTGGAACGCCGCGATCTTCCCGGAGTCGTAGAGCTCCGTCCAGCGGTCCCGCAGGGCCTTTGAGAATCCCTCTTCCCGCACAAGCCTGTGATACCAGGGGGAGTACTTCGATTCCGACACGTGGAAGCCCTCGGGATACAGGCATTCCGCCGCGCCCATCTGATTGCCCATGCAGGTGTCGTAGTCCCAGCAGGGGCCCATGTGGAGCTTCCCGCCCTTCGCGTACATGTAGCAGCTCGTGGTGAAACCGGAGTCGTAGTTTTTGACGAGCTCGTTCACGATGTACCAGTCGACGAAGGAGTCCACGTCGATGAACCGGGAATAGTCCTCCATCCCCCGGTACATAATGGCGTTGTCCGCTTTCACGAGGAGCTGGCGGTAGGTGCTCATGAGCTTTTCCCGTTCGGCGGAATCGGTGACGTCCGTGATGGGCTCGATGAACATGATGTGCGTCCCGCTGGGGGTGACGATGCAGTTCGAGCAGTCGCTGTGGCGGTACTGCGCCTCGATCTCGAACAGCGCGTCCGCAGCCACCTGCTGGTCTCCGAGGCCGATCTTCTGGGAGAGCACATAGAGGCCGTTGTACTTGCCGTTGAGATAGACGTCCACGTACCGGGTCTGCACGGAGTACTCCATCCCGACGAGGTCCGAGGCGAGATTGAGAGTGATGTAGTTGCGCAGCAGGGTCTTGTCCGAGAAGGTGGTGATGAGGACCCACTTTTTCCCGGAGTTCATGCCGAGCAGGGGAGCGTCCTCTTCCAGTTTCAGGGTGAAGGGCTTCTGGGGGAAGGACCAGCTGTAATTCGCCCGCCCCTTGATCTGGAGCGGCATGTCGACGATCCCCTCGCCGTTGTAAACGAGGGTGTACCGACCGTCCGTGTAGACGCCGTGCTGGATGGAGGACGGATTTTTCTTCCCGAGATCGATGTAGAGGGCGGGGAGGTTGGTCTCCTGCGGATATTGCGCCATTTCCTCCTCCGTCAGGGGGCGCGTCAGCTTTTTCCCATCCACGATCACGCGGGGACCGGACGTGTCGACGGCGGTCTCGGGGACGGGAAAGGTTTCGGGAGCGGCGTCCTGCATCACGACTTCCGTCTCTTCTTCCGCGGGAGGCGACGCAGTCTGACAGGCCGGGAGGAGAAAGAGCGCGGCCAGCAGCAGGGCGGGGAGGTTTTTCGTACTGTGTTTCTTCATGGGTGCTCCGATTCTGTGCGGTTTCGGTTGATTTTTGTCCGCGGGGATGGTATAATGTGGTAAGATGATTCGTCCGGGCGGCGTATGCCCTGACCGGATTGTTCTCAGGCGACAAGATGGATTCTTTCAGCTACACCAAGTCTCTCGTGATTCTCAGAATCAAGCTCCTGTTTGACCCGCCTCAGAGTTCCGAAGTGATCAAGACAATCAAGGAATAAATAAGAGAGTTCGAGCGGCGGGGCTACATCGAGTGTGATTCACCGTTTGAGGATGAAATCAGTGGTGCTTGAGCATCTTGACTAAAAGGTAAATTAAGGTAAATGGCCAGAAAATGACGGCGAGAATTAGAACCGGAAGTCCTTTGGCAATTTCCATATCTTTCTTTGTTAGCTTATGTGGCCGATGTTTAGGACGTTCATAAAACCATCCCATGATTATAATTCCTCCTTTAGATTTGAGACATATTTATGGAAGATTTTCTTTCCCGCTCCGCGAAGGACCCGGGTTTCACGATTATTCCTCGTCCCCGATCCCGGCGAGAGCGGCGCCCATGACGGGACCGAAAGCCGAGTTCTCGGGGATGATGAAATTCATGTCGAACATGCGGTTGAGGGTGGAAAAGATCGGCTCCGCCTGGGTGACCCGGGAGAGGTTTCCGGTGAGCACCACGTCCCTCAGCCCGTAGTTCCGGGCGGCGAAGAGGGCGATCATGCCGATGGTCTCGAAGACGAGATTGACGATGCCGAGGGCGATATCCTCCCGGGTAGCGAGATCGCTCATCTTCCCGAAGTTTGAGGCCGTCATGATATCGGAGAACCCCGGCACAATATCGGATTTCGTGATGTCCTGGATCTTGAGGTCCACCCGGTCGAGGGAGCCTCCCTCCGCCAGCGCGCAGATGTGTTCCACGTTGTCCATGTTCAGCATCTTCTTCGAGAGGCCGACGAGGGTGCCGCCCCCGACGCCCGTGCCGCCGAGATACTGGGGTTCCATGCCCCGTTCCGCGTAGACGAGAGCCGTGCCGGTGCCGCAGGACGCGATGACCGCCCGCTCGAGCCCGGAGAGGTAAAGCCCGCCGAGGCCGATGGACTTGAATTCGGCGATGGGTTCGCTCGGGAGTCCGTAGATGGGCTTCGAGAGATAGGAAGACCCCGCGCCCGTCACCATGACCTTGCGGATATCCCCGAGGGTCAGGCTGTTCAGATCGAGGAATTTGCCGAACGCGCCGTAGATCGACGTGATCGGGTCCGCCGCCCGCACGAAGAGGGGATCGATGAGACGCCGCTCCCCGCCCGTGAGGTCGAAGCCGACGATTTTGGTGGTGCTCCCGCCGATATCAATGCCGATGATGATGTTGTCTGCCATTTCGCTACTCCGATGGACGTACATTTTGTCAGAATTCCCATCCATTTTAACATAATCCGGCGGAAAAATCAATGCCGCCGAGGAAATATTACATTTTCAAAGACATTCATTCACGGTTGGCGGAAACGCCCGTCCGCCGCGGCAGAAAGGATCCTCCCATGCTCACAGAAAAAAACGCCCCGGAAGCCGCAGATCTGCTTCGGAGCAAAAAACTGTTCGTATTCGATATGGACGGCACGATCTACCTCGGCGGCAATCCCTTCGACTTCGCCGTGCGCTTCATCAACCGTCTCAGAGAGAACGGACGCCGGGTGCTCTTCTTCACGAACAACGCCTCCCACGACCCTGTTTTCTACATCGACAAGCTGACTAGACTCGGATTTTCACCCCGCCGGGAGGAGATCTGCACCTCCGGGGACGTGACCGCCGCCTTTCTCACCCGGAAGAGGGCGGGGAAGCGGGTCTATCTCATGGGGACCCCGGAGCTCTGGCGGCAGTTCTCCTCCTACGGCGTACCCATGACGGACGGCCCGGACGGGGTGCCCGTGACGGACGCGGAGCCGGAGATCGTCGTCACCAGCTTCGACACGGGGCTGACCTACGAGAAGCTCACCCTCGCCTGCGACTATATCCGGCACGGAGCGGAGTACCTCTGCACCCACCCCGATTTCAACTGCCCCACAGAGACCGGCTTCATCCCGGACAGCGGAGCCATCGCGGCGGCAGTCACGGCGTCGACCGGCGTCCGACCGACTTATTTCGGCAAGCCCAGCCGTGAGACCGTCGACATGATCGCCGAGATCACCGGTGCGGAGAAGGAGGAGATGATCGTCTTCGGGGACCGGCTCTACACGGATATCGCCGTCGGACGCCGCCACGGGATCACCGCCGCCCTCGTGCTCACCGGGGAGACGACCGTGAAGGACGTGGAGGCCGCAGAAGAAGCCGAACGCCCCGATCTGCTCCTGCCCTCCCTCGCCGAGGCGGACAGCCTGCTTTTCGGGGATTGAGTCTTCCGCGATTCATTCCTCTCCCCGGATCTCCTCGATCAGCGCGTCCGCCAGCAGATCCGCCGCTTTCTTCGCCTCTTCGAGAGAGCACCCCGACGAGCCGATCTCAATAAGGAGCGATCCGGGGGTATACTGTTCGTTGAAGGAAGCGGAGCGCAGATTGATATCCCGCATCAGATTGGGATGCTCCCGGTTCAGAGCGGTCTGCAGCCGGACGGCGAGCCCCAGGTTGTCCCGCCACCCGGGATGGATCGCCCCCGCCTCGTCCGTGCCCACAACGAACATCATCTGCGCCGCCCGCGTTCCGTCCTCCAGAGAAGCAGAAGTCCGGCAGACCGTCCCGTCCCCGAGCACGACGGAGTCCCGGTGCAGATCGAATATGTATCGGATGGAGGGGTACAGTGCGAGGGTGTCCCGGATGGCGGAGGCGGCGTTCGAATAGGCCAGATTGAAGTCCGGCGCGTCGAAAAGATCGCTCAAGCGGAGGGCGGAGATCCCCGCTCCGTTCAGCCGGTCCGCCAGCTGTTCCCCGAGGCAGAGGACGGAGAGGGAGGGATCCCGGCTGCGGTAGTTTCCCCCGGCGCATTCCCGGTAGGCCTCCGTTCCGTGGGTGTGCAGGATCAGGACAAGGGGCTCGTCCCCACCGGTTTCCTCCGGCAGATCTCCGAGGGGCGGGATCGCGCGGGCTTCTGCGCAGGCGGCGAGGTCCGGCTCGTACCCCGTTTCGTTCGTCAGCCGGAGGGGAAGAATGGGAAAGGGATCGGATTCCGTCCGCCCGTCCTGCTCCTCCTCCGCCTCTGTTTCTTCTGCTTCATCCTCTGAAACGGACATAGATTCCGCGCCGGGCGATTCTGGAACAGTCTCCGGCATATCGGTCTCCTCGTCTGTGGAGGACTGAGCTTCGGAGACCGGGGTCTCGATTTCGGAAGCCCGCCGCTCAGATCCTTCCGATCCGTTCGAGGACGCGAGGACGACGATGTTCTTCCGCCCGCCGAAGACCGATCCGAGCAGAAAGAGCTCCGCGCGGGTCCGGTTCAGCCTCAGATCCAGCACCGCCAGCGCCGCGCAGGAGACGAAGACGAGGGACGCGATTCCGGCCAGAGCCCGCGGAAGAACCGTTCGGAGCCAGACCGTCCCCGGTTTCACCGCAGTGGACACAGTTGGAACGGGCGCTTCGCCGGAAAGCTCTTCTTCTTCCGGGACCGGGGATCCTGCCGGGACTTCCGCGGAGGGCAGTTCCTCCTCCGTTTCGGGAGTGTCCCCATCGGCGGGACCGGCTGTTTCGGGATCCGGCGCCTGTCCGGGCAGAAGCGCGGCGGGAGGCTCGATGGGCGGAGTTTCCGGTTCCGCCGGGGTCAGAAGGGCGGGATCCGTCGGAGTCATGGCGGTCTCCTTTCGAAGTCGGTTCCGTTCCACTTTATGCGCGGGAGGCCGGGAACATGTCCTCGTCCGTGAGATTTCCTGAAAAGGCCCCGTTGACGGCGGACGCGATGAGGGAGGCGTAGCAGGAGACCATCGCCTCGGTGTCCGCGCGGGTGACGAACAGGGGCGGAGCAGGCGGGGCCTCTTTTCCGGTCCCGGGATCCGTGGGGAGAGCCGAAGCCCGGACCACCGTCGGAACGCCCACCGAGAGAACGGGGCAGGGCATGGTCTCCCGGCTGATCTCCTCGGAGGAGTGCCCGAGAGCGGATCCCGGCGTCAGGCCGCAGTCGGTCACCTGGACCACTGTGCCGAGCCTCTCCCCGCTCTTCGCGCAGAGTGCGTCGACCGTCAATACGAGCGCGGCCCCCGTCTCCTTCGCCGCAGCCCGGACCAGCCCCGCCGTGGAGATCCCCGTCTCCCGCGGAATGCCGGGGCGGAAGGCGCAGACGGAGGGCAGGCCGGCGTCCCGCATGTTTTTGTCCGTGACGAGGATCCGGGAGGCGGTTTTCGGACCCAGCGCATCGGCCGCGGCGCCCTCGCTCCCGATCCCGCAGACGAGGACCGGCCCTTCCCGGGGGATCTTCATCCTCAGCCGGTACGAGGCCAGAAGGGATCTCAGCGCACGGACGAAACGCTGACGGGCCGCCGGACCCCCGAGCCAGAGGGGACCGCAGAACAGGCTCCGGTAGCTCCCCTCCTTCCCCTGGGCCGCGCTGAGCGAGAATCCCTCGAGAAACGCGGGCTCGGGATCGGGAAATCGGAGGGGATCCCCCGCCTCCATGCCGAAATGCTCGATAAAAAGATCGCTGATCCGCTCCATTCTGCCTCCCCTCCGACCCCGCCGGCCGCTCCCCCGGGGCCGATTTCCGCCGTATACTCCGAGTATTCCCGGAAAGCCCCCTCCTCATGCGCGGGGCGGCGGCAAAACTGTGTTGAAATTGCACAAAAATTACGCTTGTAATTGTGCAGGTGGATGAATCTTGATCCTTGCGCAAAAGAAGTTGTTGATTCTCTCGGAGAAAAGTGTTATAATATGGTGACTGTAATTGACCCCGCAACAAACAGGCGCTCCGCGCGCCGAAACAGGAGGAAAGACTGAATCATGAAAAAGGTGTTGTCCCTGATCCTTTGCGCGGTGATGTTGGCATCCGCCCTCGCAGGATGCTCCACCCTGGAAAAGACCGATACCGGCGATTATGACAAAGGCGCCATCATCGACATGTACTTCACCACCGAGGTGTTTGATTTTGACCCCCAGCGCAGCATCATCGACGATGCGCAGCTCAAGATCATGAGCCAGATGTACGAAGGACTCACGAAGCTCGACGAGAACGGCAAGTGGAAGAAAGCCGGCATGAAGAGCTATAAGATCGACAAGGACAAGGACGGCGAATTCGTCATTCTGGTCAACCTCAACTACAACCGCTGGAGCGACGGCCGTACCGTCCAGGCGTCGGACTATGTCTACGCGTGGAAGCGGATCCTCGAGCCCATCAATCCCTGCGAAGCGGCCTCCCTGCTGTATGAGGTGAAGAACGCCCGCGCCATCAAGGAAGGCGACGCGACCATCGACGATCTCGGCGTAGCTGCCGTCGATACCTATACCCTCGAGATCCAGTTCGAGCAGAAAGTCGACCTCGACCAGTTCTTCGAGGCCTGCTCCTCCATCGCGCTCGTTCCTCTCCGCGAGGACGTCATCACCCGTTACCGCACCGACGCCGGCGAGGATCAGTGGGCTGCCAAGTCCACCTACATCGTCACCAACGGTCCCTTCTGCCCGAAGGAAATGGTCGGCGGCTCCGTTCTCAGACTCGAACGTTCCTCCTATTATTATATGAACCCCGACAAGGAAGAGATCCCGGACAAGTACGTCATCCCGTTCCGTCTTCTGACGAAGTATGAGACCGGCAACGCGGAGGCTCAACTGATGGCTCTCACCAGCGGCAACCTATTCTACGACGGCGAGCTTCCTCTCTCCATGCGCGCTCAGTATGCCTCCAGCGCGACGGTCTCCGACATGATGGTGACCCATACCTACATGTTCAACGAGACCAACCCGCTGTTCGAGAAGCCCGAAGTGCGCCGCGCGCTTTCCATGGCCATCGACCGCAACGCCATCGTGAACATCCTGACCTTCGCGAAGCCCGCTACCGGCTACATCCCGTACAAGGTCTTCGATTCCGTCGCCGGCACCTCCTTCCGTGACGCGGGCGGCGCGATCCTCTCCGCATCCGCAGACGCATCCGGCGCCAAGAGCCTGCTCCAGAGCGCGGGCGTGACCTCCGGCTCCTTCACCATCACCGTCCGCAACAACGAAGTCGACATGGCCATCGCCGATTACGTCAAGGGCGTGTGGACCGACCTCGGATTCGATGTCACCGTCGAAGCCGTCAAGGGTACCGTGAACGCCGAAGAGCAGACCATCACCAACGACAATTTCCAGAAACTCTACGACACCGGCAACTTCGACGTCATCGGCATCGACACCGTCATGCTTTCCACCGACGCGTTCTCCCCGCTCTCCCAGTTCGCCGCCAACTTCTCCGGCAACGGCGTGGACATGGATTCCGAGACCTACGACCTCTACGGCCACATCAGCGGATATTCCAATCCCGACTATGACGCCCTGATCGAGTCCGCCTTCGCCGAGAAGGACAGAGCCGCCAGAGCGACCATCCTGCACCAGGCCGAGCAGAAACTCCTTGAAGACATGCCCGTCTGCCCGCTCGTCTTCCTCCAGGACGCCTACATCTACACCGACGTCCTCTCCGGGATCAAGAGCACCTACTACGGCACGAGAGATTTCAAGAAGACCAAGCTCAAGGACTACATGACCTACAAGGCCAAGACCGAATCCGCGGCAGAACAGGAAGCGGAAGCGGCGGTTGAGGCTGCAGGAAACGCCGGCTGATCCGGCAAGGCTGAACGCCGTATTTCACGAAAAAAGGAAACGGGGAGTCCTCCGACTTCCCGTTTTTCTTCTCAGGAGAGCATTTATGCCGGAAACATTTCATTCGTCCGAACAGGTGAAGGTGTTCATCCTCTACCTGCTCGAGAAGATCGGTTACCCCCTCGAATACAACGACCTGGCCACCATCGTGCTCCGGGACGGATTCGTCGATTATTTTGATTTTGTAAAGAATTTTCACGAGCTCCTCGAGCGCGGCCATATCTGCGCGGTGGACGCGGGTGATACTCCATCCGCGGACGACACACGGGAAGAGCAGGCGGAAGCTCCGGTGCGGGTGGAACAGGCGGAGGAGCAGGTTCTCCGCTTTTCCGAGCCGACGGTCGTAAACGATGACATTTTCGCTTTCGACGCCCCGCCGGACCCGATCCCGATCCGGGAGAACGGCGGAGAGCAGGAAGAAGTTCCCGATCCGGACGGAACACCGGATGAGCCGCCTGTCGAAGACGCCGGGGAAGAGAAGCCCGAAGCCCCCGCCGAAGAGGATCCGGACGCCGCCGGTCAGACCGGGCAGACGGAGGAGGCGGAGAAATCCGATGAAGCGAATTCCGCCGGATCCGCATATCCAAAACCTGCCGCTTATGTCGTGACCGCCACCGGAAGGACCCTCGCCCGGGGCCTCGCCGACGATCTTCTCCTGGCCGCCGTGCGGGAGAAGAGCTATATCAGCGCGATGCGGCACCTCTCCCTCGAAAAGCGGAAGGCTGTCTGGAACCACTCCATCGAACAGGACGGGGAGGGCTACATCTTCCACTGTTCCATCAGCGACTGCGACGGAATGGCCTTCAAGCTCGATCTTCGGGCGGATTCCTTCACCCAGGCCGACCGGATGCGCCGCAATTTCGAGGACAAGCCCGACGTCGTTCTCCGCGGGATCGTCGCGATGGTCACGGGGAACGTCAATTATCTCTTTGAAAAATGATTTGAAGCTCTGAAACCGTCCGCAGAGGGACGCAAAATCTCCGTATATAACGATAAATTCGTTATCGCTTTGCGTCCATCCTGTGCATTTTATCCCCGAATTCAGATCACAGACACAATTTTTCGGAAAAAAATAAAAAAATTGAAACATGTACTTGACAAAACTGAACTGTGTGATATAATGAGAGCAGATTTCAAAGAGTCTCGGAGAGATATCCTTGGAAACCACGGATCAGATTCGCGCGATGAATGACGCTGAACTGCTCGCGTCCGTCCGGAACGGCGACGAACAGGCATTCCGGGTTCTGGCGGAACGGTATTCCGGCCTGACCGAAAGCGCAGTCAGAAGATTCGCGCCGTCCTTCTCCGGTACGGAAGGCGACGCGGCGTGGGGGGAGGACGATCTCCGCCAGTGCGCAGTCCTCGCGCTGTACAGAGCGGCCGTGACCTACGACCCCGAAGGGAAGGGGAAGGAAGTCCGGTTCGGGCTCTACGCGAAGGTCTGCGTCAACAATGCTCTGATCTCCGAGGTCAGAAAAGTCCGCGCAGAGGCGAGGCGCCGCGACGTCCGCCGGGAAAAAAGGAAGGAAACCCGCCGCACCGCCGATCCGCTGGAGGCTCTCGTATCTTCCGAAGGCGTTTCGGGGCTGGTCGATTCCATCCGCCGCGTCCTCTCTCCGTTTGAGAGGGAAGTCTTTGAGAGAACCATCGCAGGTATGTCCGTTGAACAGATCGCAGAATTGCTCGGAAAGGACCGAAAATCCGTCAGCAACGCGCTGTATCGCATGAAAGTTAAGATCAAAGGACTACTGAGAAATCAAAATTGATTTTATTTCCCGAAAGGGATGTAAAATAACGGCAAACCGCTCCTTCGCGTACCCCGTGCGGTGCGCTGGGCCCGGCCGCCGTTCAAACGCCCGGATAGCTTAACTCAATAGCGTTGTTTTTCATGGTGACGGTGAGAGTCCGCCGAGGGCAAAAAATTCAAGGCCGATAAGGCAAAGCGAGGAAAGAGAAATGTTTGAGGACAAGACCTTAAAGTGCAAGGAATGCGGCAACGATTTCGTGTTCACGGCCGGTGAGCAGGAATTCTACGCGGAGAAGGGCTTCCAGAACGAGCCCCAGAGATGCAAGGCATGTCGCGACAAGAGAAAGAACGCGGGCCGTGAACAGAAGCAGATGTTCGACGCTGTCTGCGCGGAATGCGGCAAGCCCTGCAAGATCCCCTTCCAGCCCACCAACGACAGACCGGTCTACTGCAGCGACTGCTTCGAAGCGAGACGCACCCTCCGGTAATCGGAAACGACGTGCACAGGCTCACACCGGGCATCGTAACATCAAAAAAGAGACGCGATTTCCGCGTCTTTTTTTATTAATTGAAAAAAATCTCTGTACAAACCGGAAAATGTGTGGTATAATACAGTAGATAAAAAGGTATAAAGGCGAATTCTGCCCGCGGAGGAAGACGGAGAGGACTGCATGGACAAGAACAGAAAGAAAAAATCGCCGGGCTTTTCCGCTGACAGCGCGTCCCCCGGAAGAAACCGCACAGGCCCCGGAACCCGTCCGAAGGAATTCGGGAAACCCCGCATCCCGTCGGGGCCGAGGGAAAAGGCGGAGAATCTGGTCGTCGGCCGGAACGCCGTGGCGGAGCTGATCCGGTCCGGCGCCCCTGTGGACAAGATCTACGCGGCGGAGGTCGAAGGATCTGCCGTGGCTATTCTCGCCGAAGCGCGGGAATCCGGCATCACCGTGATCGACACGACGAACGAAGCTCTCAGCCGGATGGCCGGGGGCGAAAAGCATCAGGGGATAGCCGCCGTCGCCGCGGAGAAGGCGTACTCCACGGTGGAGGACATTTTGAAGATCGCGGAAGACCGGGGAGAAAAGCCCCTCATCGTCGTCTGCGACGGGATCGAAGACCCCCACAACCTCGGCGCGGTGATCCGGTGCGCGGAATGTGCCGGAGCTCACGGAGTCATCATCCCCGAACGGCGCGCCTGCGGACTGACTCCCGCCGTGACCCGCGCGTCAGCCGGAGCGATCCACTACATGGCGGTGGCCAAGGTCGCAAACATCGCGAACACCGTCGAGGCGCTCAAAAAGGCCGGCGTGTGGACCTTCGCGGCGGAGGCGGGCGGACAGGATTTCTTTGAAACCGACTGGAATCTCCCCGCTGCCGTCGTGCTCGGAGGAGAGGACAGCGGGGTCAGCCGCCTCGTGCGGGAACGGTGTGATTTTACCGTGTCCATCCCCATGTACGGCCATGTGAATTCTTTGAATGTGTCGACCGCGGCCTCCGTTCTTCTCTGTCACGCCGCGAGGATGCAGCGGACGGGGAAATGAACGCGCGCCCCCGAACTCAGGACGAAAGGACAATGGGCTCCCGGACCCACGGCGGGAAAAGGAGCCAGAGATAAAGGATATGGCGAAGAATAAAAAGAAGAAGGGTTTTCACATTCTGCCCGGGAAGGACAGTCAGGATAAGACCTCCCGGCTCCCGGACGACGCCATCGATTTGACCTCCCCCGACAGTCAGGAATCCGACAGCGATCTGGATATCAACGAGCTCTTAAAAAAATACATGCCCGAATATCAGAACGAGAGCGACGGAAAAGACGGGGACGAGTTGCGCCTTCCGGACTCCGAACCGGAGCAGGCCGACGACAGCACCGACCTCTCGAGCCTCCTGCGCGGCCTCGGAGACGAGAACTCCCCGGGTTTGCTCGACGCGTCGGACACCGGAGAGGAAGACGAAACCGTCGATCTCCTGAGCGGAAAATCCGGCGGCGGGGAAGAGGAGCAGGATCGGACCGGAACGGACAGCGATCCTCTTGCCTCCCTCCTCGCGGAGCACACGGAAGAGAACAGGACTCCCGCAGCGGTTTGGGCGGACGAAAAACCGGAACAGCCGGAGCAGTTGGCACAGCCGGCACAGCCTGTACAGCCGGAACCCAAGTCCGGTGACGCTCCCTCCCTCGCGGATCGCTGGGCCGCGGCCATGACGTCCGACGATGAGCCGGATGCGGGACCGGAACCCGAAGCGGCTGCCGAGGACACCGGGACTTCCGGTCTGTTCTCCCGGATCCTTGCCTCCTCCGAATCGGAAGCGATGGCGGAGGACGAGCCCGGATCCGAACCTGCCGGGGACAGTGTCTTCTCGAAGATCCGCAGGACCGTCGAGGAAGAGGAGAACCGGCAGGCCGAACAGGGACTGAGCGACGAGGCTCTCATGTCCGCCCTCGATTCCGCGTTTGCCTATCCCGCCGATGAAGGATCACAGGGGAGCGATTTCCAGGTCCCCGTGGCGGAGAAGCCCGATCCATCCGCGGGACGCCGCTCGGAAGACCTCATTCAGGAATACGAATTCGACCGGGGCGATTCCACTGAGTCCCCCGACGGCGGCGCGTTCACCGTGTCCGACACCACCGACCGGATCGGCGAGGACGACCGCATCGACTTCAAGGACGATCTGGGAGAGGCCGAAGAAGCGGTTTACGGAAAGACGAACAAGCCCGTCGGAGAGGAAATGACGGACGAACAGGTCCTGGGCCTCTTCGGCGAGGTCAAGCCCCAGAAGAAGAAATTCTCCCTGTTCCGGCGCAACAAGAAGCCGAAGCCGATCCCGGTATCGGACGACGAATTCCTCCCGGACGACGGCCTGATCCAGGATGGGATCCCGGCGGAAAACGCTCCGACTGCCGAACCTGTCCCGACTGAACCGCCCGTATATGCGGAGGGACCCGCCGACGCGGCCGCGGAACCCGTTTTCGAGCCCTATCCGTCCGAAGTCCCCGCCGTTGACGACGCGGAAGACGATACCGACGCCCTGATCGCCGAAGCGACCGCCGCCATGTTCGGCAAGCGCAGAGCTGCCGCGGAAGGACCGGCCCCCGAAGCTTCCGCCCCGCAGGACGGTTCCGCCCCCTCCGATTCGATCGAGGACGCCGTGGACGCTCTCTGGCGCGAAGTCGGAGGATCCCTGGAAGGAACCCCGGATCTCGGAGAACCCGCGCCCGACGCCGTCGAGGAAACTCCCGCCGACGGATTCGAATCCGGCAAGTACGAGGAGATCGCCGCCGAAGCGTCCGCCGCTCTCGCCGAATCCGATGTGAACGCGGAAACGCCCCCGACGGAAACACCCGCGGCAGAGTTGCCCCCGGAAGAAGCGGCGCCCGCGGAACCCGAAATCCCCGCCGAGACGATCCCGTCCGCGCCCCAGGAACCCGCTCCCGCCGCCGAAGCGAAGCCCGAAACGCCCGCTCCCCGGAAGAAGGGAGAACTGCCCTTCGTGCGTCAGTCGAAGCGGTCCGCCGCCAATCTGACGGACGAGGAACTGCTCGCCTGGGCAGCCGAAACCCTCGCCGAAGACCGCAGGGAACACGATTTCGATGCATCCGCATACGGGAATGAAGAACCCGCCCCGGCTGAGACTCCCGCGGAAGACGCGACGAAACCCGCCGGGACCCCGGACGCCGGAGAAGCGATCCCGGACGTGGCGGCATTCGACGGCGGCGCGTCGGGCGAGATCCCGGCCGTCACCGCGGATTCCTCCCTCGAAGATCTCGAAACCTACCTCGCCGCCAGTGAAAAGGCCGCGGGGGACAACGCCGGATCCGGCACGTGGCAGAAGCCCGACAAGCCCTACGAGGACGAGGAATTCGATCCCACGGACATCAATCTGATGGTGGCCTTCGACCTCGACGACGGGGATTCCAAGAAGACCGGCAAGGCCAGCGCGTTCGGCGACAAACTGGCCGCGAAGCATCAGAACCGGGAGACCGTCGTCCGCCTCGACCGCCCCGAATTCGTCGACCGGACCCAGATCCCGGCCATCCGCAAGGAGTACCGCAACCGTTCGCTCTCGCTGTTCATCCGCCTGATCCTGTGCGTGGTGTTCGGCGTCCTGCTCTTCCTCTTTGAAAACATCGAACCCGTCACGAAGCTCGTCACCGGGACCGGTATGCAGTTCGGCGGCGTGCTCGATCCCCGCGTCTACCCCACGGTCTACGCGATGGTCAGCCTCCAGCTCATGCTCTTCTGCTGCCTCTGCGCCTTTGACGAGATCTACGACGGCGTCCGGGCTATCTTCACCGGGTGCCCGAAGCCCGAGAGCATGACCGCTCTGCTGGCCGTCGCCGGGATCCTCTACTCTGCCGTGATCGGCCGCGTGACCGTTTCGCCGGAAGAGCCCGTGATGTTCAACTACGTCGTCGGCCTCGCCTGCTTCATGACCCTCATCAGCGCGGTCTACCGGAACAAGCGCGAAATGATGAATTTCCGCATCATCTCCTCGAAAAAGACCAAGCACATCGTGCGCCGACTGAAGGACGACGAGTCCGAGCTCGAGACCAAGGCTTTCGCCGAAGCCGAGGACGCCTGCGACGTCATGAAGATCGAGAAGACCGACTTCATCGACGGATTCTTCGCCCGCCTGCAGAAGCCCGACCAGACCACCGGCACCTTCATGATGTTCGTGATGGGCGCGGCCGTCCTGCTCTCCCTCGTGATCGGCATCATCGACCGGGTGCGCGGCGGTTCGGGTTCCGACGTGGCGAGATCCATCTACGGATCCCTCCTGATGCTCGCCCCGCTCTCCGTGTTCATCTCCTTCTCGTATCCCTTCTACCGGGCAAACGTCACGGCAAAGGACTACGACAGCGCCATCATCGGCGAGACCTCCCTCGAGGAGTACTCCAACGCCTCCATCATCAGCTTTGACGACAAGAACGTCTTCCCGTCCTATTCCGTGAAGGTCCAGAACGTGCGGATCTACAACAACGCGCGGATCGACCGGGTCCTCTACTACGCCTCCTCGGTGTTCGCCTGCGCGGGCGGCCCGCTTCAGGATGTGTTCGAGGACGTCACGAAGGACCTCGGGACTTCGAACAACGTCAAGATCTTCGAGACCGAGGACGACTTCCTCGCGACTCAGGTCGACGGCGTGAACATCATCTTCGGCGGATGCGAAAAGCTCAGAAGCCGCGGATTCGTGATCGACGACGAAGCGGCCGAGGACGACGTGGACTTCTCCGACGAGCTCTCCATCATGTACATGTTCCGGGAGAACAAGCTCGTCGCCAAGATGTACATCAAGTACGAAATGGACTCCGACATCGACACCATCCTCAAGCAGTTCTCCGGCAACGGGCTCTACGCCTGCGTCCGGACCTTCGACCCGAACATCAGCGAGGCGATGGTGGCGAAGAAGCTGAGCACGAAGAAGATGCCGCTCAAGATCGTCCGCTACGCCAACCTCGACGAGGTCGTGCCCTACGAGGCGAAGGTCGATTCGGGACTTGTGACCTGCGGACAGCAGAAATCCCTGCTCCAGGTGATCGCCTACTGCGGCAAGGTGCTGAGAACCAAGAAGACCCATATCGCGCTGAGCGTGCTGGCGGTCCTCATCACCACGGCCATCGTCGTGATCCTCGAGCTTGCGGATCTGCTCGGAGGCATGAACTCCCTGCTCGTCACCCTGTACCAGTTCGTCTGGCTGATCCCCACGATGATCACCTCGCGCGTGTTCATCCGGTAATAAACGGATCCGAATCTCCGGGTCTCCGCCTCCTTTGTGAGTACGGGGACCCGGTTTTTTGCGTCCTCGGCCCGGTTTTTGTTCCTTCCTTGACAACGGGGAGAAGATCGGGTATAATGGAGGGGAATACCAACAGGGAAAAGGATCGGGACAATGAGAGAAGAACTGCGGAGCTTTATCGCAAACGTGCAGAAGCCCGGAAGGTATACCGGCGGCGAGACGAACAGCGTGTACAAGGACCTCGCCGACGTGAAGATGCGGATCGCTTTCTGCTACCCGGACACCTACGAGATCGGCATGTCCAACCTCGGGATGCGGATCTTGGTGGACTGCTTCAACGCGGTGGAGGGAGTGTGGTGCGAACGGGTCTACGCGCCCTGGATCGACATGGAGGAGGAAATGCGGAAGCGCTCCATCCCCCTCTTCACCCACGAGAGCGGCGACGGCGTCGGGGAATTCGACATGGTCGCGTTCACCATGCAGTACGAGCTCTGCTACACGACGATGCTCAATATGCTCGATCTCGCCGGCATCCCCATCCGCCGGGACGAACGGGGGGAGGACTTTCCCGTGGTGCTGGCGGGCGGTCCCTGCGCCTACAACCCCGAGCCGGTGTCGGATTTTGTCGACATTTTCTCCATCGGGGAAGGGGAAGAAGCTCTGCCCGAACTGGCCCGCCTCTGGCTCGAAATGAAGGAGAACGGGACCTATACGAAAAAAGATTTCCTGTTCCGCGCCGCGACGGAGCTGAAAGGATTCTATGTGCCCTCCTTATATGATATTTCCTATCATGAGGACGGAACGGTCGCCGGGATCGAGCCCGCGTACAGCCGGGTCCCCGCCGTGGTCGTCAAGCGCGTGGTGGAGGACTTCGACAAGTGCTATGTCCCCCTGAATCCCGTCATGCCGAACATCGAGACCGTCCACGACCGGGTGACCGTGGAGGTGGTGCGGGGGTGCACCCGCGGATGCCGGTTCTGCCAGGCGGGGATGGTCTGCCGTCCCGTCCGCGAAAAGGCGCCGGAAACCCTCGACTGCATCGCGAAGACCATGATCGCCAATTCCGGCTACGACGAGATCTCGCTCTCCTCCCTGTCGATTTCGGACTACACGAAAATCAGCGAACTGACCGATCTTCTCCTCGACTGGACCGACGACGCGATGGTGAATCTCTCCCTCCCCTCCATGCGGGCCGACAGCTTCACGAAGGAACTGATGGACAAGATCTCCTCCGTCCGCACGAGCACCCTCACCTTCGCCCCGGAAGCGGGCACGCCGCGGATGCGGGACGTCATCAACAAGAACATCACCGAGGAGGAGATCCTCCGGGCCTGCCGCGTCGCCTACGAAGCCGGGAAGAACCAGATCAAGCTCTATTTCATGGACGGCCTGCCTGGGGAAACTTACGAGGATATCGCCGGGATCGCGGAACTTGCCACGCACGTGGTGGACGAATACTACCGCACGCCGAACCGCAACCGCGCCCGCCAGCCCCAGGTCACCCTGTCCGTCGCCTGCTTCATCCCGAAGCCGCACACGCCTTTCCAGTGGGAGCGTCAGAATCTGCCGGAGGAGCTGGCGGACAAGCAGGCCTTCCTCTCCTCGAAGATCACCGACCGGAAGGTGCGCTACAATTACCACGACGCTACGGTTTCGAGGATCGAAGCGGTGTTCGCCCGGGGGGACCGGAGACTGGGACGCGCGCTGGAGGAGGCCGTCCGCCGTCACGTGCGCTTCGACGCGTGGGAGGACTGCTTCGACTACGACGGCTGGATGGATATTTTCGCGGCGGCGGGGATCGATCCCGCTTTCTACGCCAACCGCACCATCCCGGACGACGAGATCCTGCCCTGGGATATGATTTCCTGCGGCGTGGAGAAATCCTTCCTCCTTTCCGAACGGCACAAAGCGCAAAAAGCCCTCGCCACCCCCTCCTGCCGGGAGAAATGCTCGGGCTGCGGCGTCAACCGGCTGGTGGACAAACAGTACTGCCGCTTCTGCCCCGGCCATCCCGAGAGTTCCGACAGCGCGGGGAAGATCACCTCGGATAAAGAGCGGCCGAAGCGCAATCCGGCGGAGGCGAAAGCGGGACCGAAACCGGCCAGACAGATCCGCATCCGGTTCCGCAAATTCGGAGCGATGCTGTACATCTCCCATCTCGACATGGCGAAAACCGTCATGCGCGCCATCGTCCGCTCGGGTCTGCCCGTATATTATTCGGAAGGATTCAATCCGAAGCCGAAGCTGGTGTTCGGCACGCCCCTGTCCGTCGGCTGCGGCGGCGAGCGGGAGGTGCTCGATATCCGCCTGATGAAAGCCGTGTCGAACGCGGAGATCCTCGAACGTCTGCGGGCGGTGATGCCGAACGGCGTGGAGGTCACGGAGGTCTACGAGCAGAAGGCCAAACTCACGGAGGCGAAGTGGGCGGAGAACGCGATCGAATGGCACGGGGTGGAGACGGATCCCGACATGCCCGCGCGGATCGAAGAGCTCTTCCGGTCCCCGGTCGTCATGTCGAAGCGGTCGAAGAGCGGCGAGCGTGAGGTCGATATCACGACGTACATCCAATCTCTCCGCGTGGAAGCGGAAGGAGACCGGCTGACCGTCACGGCCGTCACTTCGGCGGAGCAGGAAAACTATCTCAATCCCGAATACATCGCGCAGGCGGTGGAGCGGGAAACCGGACTCCCCGGGGAACGCGGCTGGCACGTCATCACGCGCCGGAAACTGCTCCTCGCGGACGGCGAGACCGAGTTCATGTGAGAGTCCGATATAAAAACCGGAGGACAGTCTTCTCAGCGGGAGGCGTCCTCCTTTTTCACGCAGGTGACCTTTCCCGCGTCGTCCACCGTCAGAACGAAAACGTCGGCGGGGGTCAGGCCTCGGCTTTTCAGTTCGTCGCGGAGCTGCTTCCGCGTCCATCCGGCGAGGGAGAGATTGGTTTCGAGGATCTTTCCGTCCAGCAGGCAGACGTGGGCGATCCCGCTCTCCTGCTTTTTCAGATTCATGTCCTCCGGGGTGAGGGGGGATTTGTTCGCGGAAGGGAAGACCGAGAGCCGCCCGTTGTCCTCGAGAATGGCGTATTCCACGTCGGAGGGATCGGAATATCCGCTCAGACGGAGTTCGGAGAGCAGTTCGTCGATCTCCATCCGGTTTTTCCGCATTTCCCGGATGTCGATCTTTCCCCGCGCGATCACCATGGACGGAGCCCCGTAAAAGACGCGTTTCAGGAAATTGGAGTGGAGCAGGGCAGTGGAGACGGAGAGTTCGAGAATCAGCAGGACGAGAACGGGCACGACGGCGGTCAGAAGGGGCTTGTCCGGGTTCGTGACAGGAGCCGAGGCGATCTCGGAGAGCAGGACGGTGATGATGAATTCGGAAGTCTGGAGCTCACCGATCTGCCGCTTGCCCATCAGCCGGATCACGAGAAGCAGCAGGAAATACAGAAATACGGTGCGAAAAACGATCGTCAACATAGACAAAGGATCGCCATGATTTTTGGCTATTATTCATGCGGAACGCGGAAAGAAACGAACCCCCCGAAAAACTTCGGAAAAGGGGTTGACAAGAGGGAAAAGAAGTGCTAGAATAGCGGGGCTGTCACGGAGGGGACGTGAGGTCAGGCAGGGCAGAAAAAAGTTGAAAAACTTTTGGAAACCCTCTTGACAAACGGATGTCTTTGTGATAAGATAAACAAGCTGTCACGCAAACGGAAGCGAGCGGGCACAGCGGATGGCTCATTGAAAATTGAACAACAACGATGTACGAAAGACTCTGAAAATTCTTTTGAATTTAATGATGCTCTGAGTAATTAGAGCGAAAGAT
>CACZNC010000051.1 GCA_902782445.1 uncultured Ruminococcus sp. | reverse complement strand
ACCACCCACTTTTTCCGCAATCGCGGAAATTCCCGCCTTTTCAGCCCTTTTTCCCGATTTTCGGATATACGGCACCGTATCCTTAACTTTGGTAAAATAAGCTACACAGGGGCAAAGCAACTCCGCCCCTGAGAAGGAGGAAACCTTATGGATGAAGAGCTGTATTACAAAGACGACATTGATGGTCCGGAGATCATATTTCCGGAGGGGATCGACGAACCGGAGCCGACGCCGGAGAACACTTCCTATTATGTAAGGGATCTGGACGGTGTGCTTTGGTTCTACTGCATGAACTGGCGGACACGCGTGAGGGAGTTTTTCCCCGAGAAAGGCCCGACCATCGAAGAACTGATCGAAGATGCGGTGAAATTCGCCGCGAAGACTGCAAAAGAAAACAACTGAACTCAATGAAATTGTGCAATCAGACTTGAAATCCACCCACGCTTATGGTATAATGAAGACGCCGGTATCGTAAGCGTGGGTTGTTTCCAAAGAAGGAGGAATTTGATGAAACAACCATACAATACCGCACTTTATATGAGACTGAGCCAGGATGACCGGAACTTCGGGGACAGCGTTTCCATCGAGACGCAAAAAATCGTTTTACGCCAATACGCGCATGATAACGGTCTTCTCGTGGTGGACGAGTATGTCGATGACGGGTGGAGTGGAACAAACTTTGACAGGCCAGCGTTCCAGAAGATGATGGAAGATGTGGAATCCGGCAGAATCAACTGCATCGTGACAAAAGATCTCAGCCGTTTCGGGCGGGAACACGTCATGATGGACTATTACCTCGAATTCATCTTCCCGGAAAAGCACATCCGGTATATCGCCGTGGCGGAAGGCGAGGATACCGAAAAGGGCCTGACAGACTTTGTTCCTTTCAAGAACCTGTTCAACGAATGGTACGCGAAGGACACGAGCCGGAAGGTGAAGGCCGCGCTCCGGGCGAAGTTCTCTGTCGGTGAATACATCTGCGCATACGCTCCGCTTGGCTACAAAAAGGATCCAGAGGTTAAGAATCACCTCATAATAGATGAAGAAACCAGGTGGATCGTTGAGAAGATCTTTGAATACGCATCCCACGGCTGGGGAGCGTCGAAAATCACCCGGACGCTCCGGGAGGAGAAAGTCCCGACTCCGGGTTGGCTGAACTACACACGGTACGGCACCTTCGCAAACATTTACGCCGACGCGCCGGAGGAGAAATCGTGGGCATGGACGATTTCACAAGTCAAGAGCATTGTCCACGATGAGGTCTACATCGGCAACTCCGTCCACGGCCAGCAGACGACGATCTCCTACAAGAACAAAAAGCGCATCCGCAAGCCGGAGGAGTTCTGGTTCCGGGTGGAGAACACTCATGAAGCCCTTGTCCCGAAGGAAGTTTTCGAACGGATTCAGGAGCAGATCGAGCGCCGCCGCCGGAAGATGAAGAATGCAACGACGCAAATCTTCGCCGGGCTGCTGAAATGCGCAGACTGTGGCTGGTCTTTGAGCTATGCTTACCACGATGGCGGGTCACGTCCGTTCGGGTTTTACAATTGCACGGCATACAGGCAGTTCGGCAAAAAGGGAAATCTCTGCACCTCGCACTACATCCGATACGACATCCTATACGAATATGTTCTCAGCCAGATTAAGCATTGGAGCCGATTGGCCCAAACGGATGAGCGAGGCTTGCTCGAACATCTTCTCGAAAGCGGGGACCGAGAAAAGAACGCCGCTTTGAAGAAGAGAACGTTTGAACTTACCAAGACGCAGAAGCGGAAGGCTGAGGTGGACAAGCTGTTCGCCCGGGTGTATGAGGATCGTGTCAATGAAACGATTTCCGAGCAGAACTTCATGATGCTCTCGCAGAAGTACCAGAACGAGCAGGCTGAACTGACGGAGAAGATCGAAAAGCTGACCGCCGAGATCTCCGAAGTGAAGCAGACCGAAGCCGATGCAGAAAAATGGATCGCTCTCCTCAAACAATTCTCGGGCCCGGACAAGCTCGACGCGACGCTCCTCAACACGCTGATCGAAAAGATCTTGGTTCACGAAGCCGAGAAGGACGAAAACGGCCTCCGCACGCAGGACGTAGACATCCATTACCGCTTTGTCGGGAAGATCGCGTGAAAAAACCGAATTTCACTGAAAAGAGAATCGGTGTCCTAATGTTGGTGAGACGGGAAACGGACTCCCCGAGGTTTCGCTGATGATGCCATTGTGCGATGCGCTGGGGATCACCGTCAACGAACTTCTTTCCGGAGAACGGCTGAGCGAACAGACATATCAGGCTAAGGCGGAGGAAAACATGGTCCGCCTGATGAGGGAAAAATACAGCTATCTAGCCTTCACAGCAGTTATCTCTGTATTGTCCGCAGTTTTCGTCGTCTGCCTGAGCAGCTATCTGTCCCTGCGCGTCACTTCCGCTCAGGCAACATGGCTCGGCAATGCCGACATGAAAATGGATGGAGGAGGATTTTTGATGAATATGCTGTACTTTCTGGTTCCTGTTTTACTATTCGGCGCGGTTCAGGGGTTCATCTCAGCCAAAGCAAACGGCAGGTTATTTCAATATGTTCCGCTCGCTCTGACTGTATGCGGATTGCTGTTCTGTATGGCAACCTACCTTAGCTTGTTCGGAACGGGATCTCCCAGCGTTATTGCCGAAAACCGGTATTTTGCCATATTCCTGAGCATTCCCGTAAGCGGCGCGTTTGTCGGGTGTCTGGCGGGAATGGTTACAGCAAAGTTCATCCGCAGATGATCTGTGCAGGATTTGTTCCCGTTTCACGACGCAGGGGTCCCCTTTCTTTCCGCCTTGACCTTCGCTGCACTCACATGCAACACGGAAAGAGAAAAACCGCAGGAAAAAACTTGCGGTTATTTCATTATTTTCGCGCTCCTCATTGACTTTCACACGATAACGTGGCATAATGCTGTCAGAACGGGGAAAGAAAGGAGGAAGCGCGATGGAAGCCGGGAAAAAGAGAAGGATCAAGCGCAAGGTGCTGAAGGTTGCGAAGCTCATCACCGAAGGCTTGATCCGAGGTGCGGCAGCCGCCGCGATCGGCGCTCTCATCAGATACCTGATTGAGAGATGACCGAACCGGAGGGGTGGCGGGAACCACCCCTCCAATCCCATTATACCCGAAAAACTTCCCCGCGTCAAGAGAGACCATGAAACTTGTTCTGCTGATTTCTGCCATCGTCGTTCTGAGTCTGCTCATGGGCGGACTGTATTGCGGCGCTCTCGCCAAATTCGCCGAAGCGATCCGCACATGGTTTTCAGACGATGATGACGACCGGGACGTCTGATCCCGGATGATTATGCGAAAGGAGCCGCTCATGGAAACGAAATACCTGTCCGTGTCCGAATTTGCGGAACACACCGGAAAAGATGTCGGCAACATCCGCCGCCTGATCCTCGCCGGAAGAATCCCCGCCGTCAAAATCGGGAAGCAATGGGCGATCCCCGAGGGGACCGAATATCCGGCGGACGCCCGCGTAAAATCCGGCGCGTATCGGAACTGGAGAAAGAATCAGTCCGAAAAATGAACTGAACGAAAAAGGATCGGTCGTGCTGCCGGTCCTTTTTCAAATCTTTCGATCTTTTTTCCAGGCGATTTCGCAGAATTCGCGCAGCTCCCGAAGGAATTCAACGGGATTGGGGTGCTCCCCAACAAGCGCCGGGCCGCATCTTACGGGTAAGATTCCCCGCTTGCCTGGTTTCAGATCACCTCGCTCCCGAAGCGCATTAACTTTTTATTCACATTTATTATTCAGATACGCTTCGACCGCTTTGACGATCAGCGCGGTCCGGCTGATCCCCGCCTCCCCTGCTGCTTTGTCAAGCCTGTCCCGGAATCCAGCGGGCAGGGCCAGCATCACGCGATCGTAATGCTCCGCTGCGTACTGGTTTCGGTACGCGACGGCCTCCGGGCTTTTGTCCCATGTGCGGGTCTGCTTTTTGGTATCCATCCGATTCTCCTTTCTCATTCCTCCGGACGCGGGACGCTGATTTCCCCAATAATCCGGTCATGCTCCTCCCGCGCCTATATGCAGGCGGATTCCGGCGTCGTGAAGCCTTATTTGAAATACCTTTGCCCCTGGACGCGGAACGTGGCGCACCAGCAGTTGTTCCGCGGATACCACCACCCCCAGCGAAAGCCGGTATGACTTGTCGGCAGCGGATCTGAGGCGAAAGCCGCCCGGATTGGAGTACCCGCGTATAATGCCTGCCGCGAGGGGGCGACACGGCGGCGGGTACTCCACGAACGGCGCATTTCAATCCGCACTCCCGCGAGGGGAGCGACGAGAAGGGCGAGAGCCCAGGCAAGCGCGGACATATTTCAATCCACGCTCCCGCGAGGGGAGCGACGGTACTGGCTCACCGAATTCCCGGACATCCGGCACATTTCAATCCACGCTCCCGCGAGGGGAGCGACGCTCTCCTACGACGCGGCGGAGCGGTCCAACGACATTTCAATCCACGCTCCCGCGAGGGGAGCGACCGAAGGAGGATAATCCATCATGGCAACTGATTACACATTTCAATCCACGCTCCCGCGAGGGGAGCGACTTTGAAGCAGCGGTCGAATACCCATTCTCCGGGTAATTTCAATCCACGCTCCCGCGAGGGGAGCGACACTATAACAGTCAAAGAGCGGAAAACAGGCAAGCAATTTCAATCCACGCTCCCGCGAGGGGAGCGACTCCGAGGAGGTGATGAACCATGCAGGAGGAGGTTATTTCAATCCACGCTCCCGCGAGGGGAGCGACGGGGCCGCCGCAAGCCCAGACCAACAAGGGGCTGTGCATTTCAATCCACGCTCCCGCGAGGGGAGCGACCTTCGCCGCGTAAACCCGGTTGACCTTCTGTACCTATTTCAATCCACGCTCCCGCGAGGGGAGCGACCGGTGTAATTGATATGGCTAAGATATGGCTCCGGTTATTTCAATCCACGCTCCCGCGAGGGGAACGACGGTGCTCGACTGGCTGATGCTCCGCGGCGGAATCATATTTCAATCCACGCTCCCGCGAGGGGAGCGACACGCGGACGGGCTCCACATCCTCCGGGACTATTGATTTCAATCCACGCTCCCGCGAGGGGAGCGACATCGAGCGGTTCAGTCCGCGAAAACATGAGGAAATATTTCAATCCACGCTCCCGCGAGGGGAGCGACCGTTGTACTCCGCCGCGTATATTTCGACCATGCAATTTCAATCCACGCTCCCGCGAGGGGAGCGACTTCATGGTTGCAGGGCATGAGGGCATATCAGGACATTTCAATCCACGCTCCCGCGAGGGGAGCGACTGCGATCTGCTCATAGCTCTTGACCCCCTCGAAAAATTTCAATCCACGCTCCCGCGAGGGGAGCGACGGGAATGCAGGATTTCGTACGGATCAAACCATGTGCGATTTCAATCCACGCTCCCGCGAGGGGAGCGACGGGAAGTTCTGCCCGATAAGGTAGCGGCTTTATGGATTTCAATCCACGCTCCCGCGAGGGGAGCGACTTTCCCCGAGGTCGTTTTTCTCCATGTGGTGGAGATTTCAATCCACGCTCCCGCGAGGGGAGCGACATCCCCTTTATCCGCAGGCCGTCCGCTTCTACGTATTTCAATCCACGCTCCCGCGAGGGGAGCGACAACACAGCGCTCGGCGTCCAGTGATCCATCCGCTGAATTTCAATCCACGCTCCCGCGAGGGGAGCGACCGATGCAGTTCTTCGGCAAGTCCGCGAAGGAGCTATTTCAATCCACGCTCCCGCGAGGGGAGCGACCGTCGGGGCGCTCCCGCAGATCATCGACGCCGTCGTATTTCAATCCACGCTCCCGCGAGGGGAGCGACCGTACACCTTCACCGTAACGGAAAAGAACAGGAGATTTCAATCCACGCTCCCGCGAGGGGAGCGACGAGCAGATAGGCGGGCCGACAGCTAAGAGGACGTATTTCAATCCACGCTCCCGCGAGGGGAGCGACTCTCGCCTCCAATGAGAGGATTCAAGAGGGTGTATTTCAATCCACGCTCCCGCGAGGGGAGCGACAGCTACGCGCTGCTCCCCGGCTTCTGTCCCAGATATTTCAATCCACGCTCCCGCGAGGGGAGCGACCTGGCGGCACGAGAACGAAGAGGCACGGAGCCGGGGAATTTCAATCCACGCTCCCGCGAGGGGAGCGACTGCGGAAAAGCCATAAATATGCCTGTTCCGCGCACCATTTGCTGTCAGTTTTGCTCAAAATGTCGGAGTTCTTTTGATGATAATACTGTCTGCAATCCGGAAATGAAGCGTTTTTCCTGTGCGAATGTCCGGGCAATTTCTGTTTGCATCGATTTCGCGCTCACAGGATCAACGCGTCTTCCGGGTCGTAGGCGGTCTTCACACCGTAATGCTCGATCCGGTTTGCGTAGTTGTTGCCCAGATTGTAGATCCGCAGACTGTCCTGCTTGTCATCCATGGTTTTGAGCAGCTTGTCGCGGACGACAACCAACTGGGCATTGTCGAGATCACACTCAAAAACCGAGTTCTGGACGCGCTGGCCGTAATTTACGCAGATCTTCGCCACTTTCGAAAGGCGTTTGCGCCCGGCGGCATCCGCGGTACTTACATCATAGGTGATCAGCGTCAGCATTCCGTTACCTCCATACAAACGGGGGATAATCGTCGAGGGTGCCCCGGACAGCCTTTGCGAGCAGCTGTGCCTGCAGGAACGGGATCATGCCCCAGACGGTTTTTTCACCGAGATACGGGTGGACGATTTCCTCGCGTTTTTTCTTCTGCCACTGGGAAAGGAATTCCCGGCGGCTGTCATCCTTCAGCATAACCGCGCCGTTCTCCTTTTTCAAGAAATCGGATTCCGACACCAGCCTTTTGTTGATCAGTGTGAGGACAAACCGATCGACGAAAGGCGCGCGGAATTCTTCAAGCAGATCGAGTGCGAGGGACGCGCGTCCCGGCCGATCCGTATGGAAAAACCCGACGTAGGGGTCAAGTCCCGCAGTCTCAAGCGCGGCGGAGCAGGTCGCGGTCATGAGTGAATAACCGAAGGACAGCATGGCGTTGACCGGATCGAGAGGCGGCCTCCGGTTCCGCGCGTCGAAAGAAAAACTCTCCTTCTGCTGCATAATAAGCGCGTCAAATACGCCGAAATACCGCTGCGCGCCTTCTCCCTCCATTCCCCGGAGCGCGTCCGCAGACTCCGCCCGGAACGCGGAACGGGACAGCTCCCGCAGCTGGTCTCCGGTTTTTCCGACGGTTTCCGCGTCGAGTCGTCCGGCATGATCGCTGACCGCCCGCCGCAGAACTACCGCGCTGTTCGAGAGCTTTGCCGCGATCATCCGCTGCGCGATGGTCAGGGACTTCGACGGCTGATCCGCCCACCGGTACTGTTCCCTTCGCAGAAGGATGTTTCCGCGCGTCTTGCCCACCGTCCGGCACAGGAACCGCCCGCCGGGTGAGAGGAAAGTGACGTCCTTCCCATATTCCGCGCATTTCCCGAGCAGGGCGGGGGATGCGCCGACATAACCGAAGGTCACGATCCCGTCCAACAGGTGCAGCGGTGTCCGCCCGATCTCCCGGGTTTCCCCGGTTTCGGGATCCTCCGCGCGGACGACGACGTTTTCGCCGTCAAGGGCGAGATAAGCTGTTTCGGTCGTGACATAGAGGGTGTTGAGCATCTTTTTCATTCTGTCTTCCCTCCGAGGTTTTCCTCGTTCCATGCGCTTGCGGACGGAAGCCGGCTCAGAGAAGGGAGGCATTCATCCTTCAGCGAGCACATGCCGCAGGCTTTTGTCCGTTTTGGCTTCGGGAGATAGAAACGCTCAGCGTAGCGGTGCATCTCCTCTGCGTAATCCCGGACGGTCTTCCTCAGCTCCTCCGTGATCGGAACGCGCTGCCGGTGCCTGGTCTCGAAGTAGTACAGCGCGCCTTCGGGTACCGTACAGCAGAGCATTTCCTCAAGCGCCATTGCCTGTGCGGTCAGCTGGAGCGCGTCGCAGGGATCTTCCTTCGGTGAACCGCGTTTGTACTCCACCGGAAAAACCGTCCACTTCCCTTCCCGTCCGGCGAGCGGCACGCCGTCGGAATCGAGATGATACTCTACGACGTCGCACTCTCCGGAAAGGCCGAGTTCTCTGGAAAAGACGGGTACGGCACGGGAGATGACCGTCTTGCCGCGGGATTCCGGGCAGTATGCGTCGTGCGCGTTTTCATGCAGCAGCCGCCCTTCCGCGGTCCGTGCGTTTTCCTCCCAGACGCCCTCGAGGTGGATGAGCGCCCACTGCCGCCTGCAGAACGCAAAATGCTGAATACCGGACAGAAGAAGAAAATCTTTTTCGGCAAACATACTGTATCTCCTTCTCACATACACAGAAACTCATTTTGTGATTGCAGATAATATAATACTCCTGCCATAGTACCAAGGAAGGTGTCGTACGGCAGATTCCAGTCATAAAGACAATCCTTGTCATCTTTGCTGTACGTCAACTTTTGAAGAGAAAGCTTTTTAACGAGGTACAAACGCATCGGAATTGCCTTACGCTGGATTTCTCGCCAATCACATTTCCCGCAGCGAATCTGATGTTTCAAACCTGTGTCCGCAATCACAAGTACAGTATTGCTTTCAATCACATTGAAGCGTTCACCAACTTCCTGATAGTTCAGTTTCAATTCTTCCTTCAGAAGAGGTAGTTGATTTTCCGGCTGTCTATTCAATTCTGCAATGATCGCCTGCGTACAAAGGGCAGGGGAAATCGTTAAGCCGCGTTGAAAGAATCTGTTTAGGACACTTTCAGAATCTTTTGTGCCGGGGTTCTGTGTGAGCATATTATCATCCTGCATGGAAAAGCTCCATATTTTGGCGTCGTCATACTCTCCGTTTCTGCTGATTCTTCCGGCTGCTTGAAGCAGAGAAAGCAGAGAAGAGATCTCACGGAAACCTACGCGGAATGAAAAATCCACACCGGCTTCCACACAGGAGGTTGCCACAAGAGTCCAGTCTGCATCCAAATCGCTTTTCGTTTCCTTCAGTTTTCTCAATCTTTCTCTGACAGTATTGACTACAGAGTCTCTGTCTTCCGCAGTCAGCGCCGTCGAAAGATGAAGCACTTTCCCGTCACACGGATTGCCGCCCTCCTGATCTTGATACGACTTGAGCAAATCTCCTGCGACTACGCCCGCAGACTGAACTGTGTTCATGATTACGAGGCGCGGTCCCGGTTCTGATTTGATCCGTTCTATCAGTTTTTTTCTGCTGAGGGGCGTTTCGATCTGTGGATAACTGATTCTTCTCTGCTCAAATCCGATAAGTTGTTCTCGAAGCTGATTTTCCACAAGCTGCGGCACTTCTCGGTGTGTTTCGGAGTCAGCAATCTCAGGAATCTTCCAAAACTCAACCAGAGATCCCGAGGCCAGCATCCAATAGCAGCTCCATTCATCCGCCAGTATCTGCATCCAGTGCCAGGCGACGGGAAGGAGTTTGACTGGGAGCGCTGCATGTGCTTCATCGACGAAGATTACGCTGCCGGGAAGTTCATGCAACCGGCGCAGCGTCGCGGGCCAGTTTGCCGCTATGGTTTCAAAGAAAGCTACCGCTGTGGTCACAATGATCGGAGCCCGCCACTGAGCGCTGTAGGCTCGTGCATCAATGCTTTGAAAGTCTGCACGGTGATGCAGTTCCGCAACGACATCTTCCTCTTTTTCTCCCGGAAGCAGAAGGGCCTTGCGGTATACCTCCACAGATTGCTTGATGATGTTGGTAAACGGCAGGACGACAAAGACCCGCCGCGCATTCCTTTTGATCGCTTCATGAAGCAAATGCGCCATTACGGCGGTAGTTTTACCGGAACCAACCGGACTGTCACAGGCAACGATATTCGCATTTGGTTCAGCAGTCTTACACGCCCGATACATCTCCGCACGCAGTTTGTTGCGTTCGTCGTTGACGTCCAGCCCTTCAATGTATCGATCCAGTTTTTCAAGCCGCTCTTTTGCGCGAAGCATCGGAGATTCCATATCCGCAGGGTATTTGCGATAATGAATCGCTGTATCCGTATGATCGGCGTCAGCAAGACAGGATAAGAGTATTCGCGAAAAAATGCCAAAGTCGCAGGTCGGTGCGTCCGCTTTTTCGATAACGCCGCTGCCGGTCAGCTGCCGATGTAGGGAAATCAGCGAATCAAGTTCCGCATCAACCCGACGTCTGTTTTTGCCTCCTTCCGATTCATCCCGATAACACGCACGCCCTTTGATCTCTTCCGAGGCGATATCGGGCAAGCCGCGATGATGGGAATAGATCGCAAGTGCAGGGATGTTTTCCTTCGCAAACCATGTTTGCATCATTACTGCTGAGCCGGCATCCTCATGCGGTATCTTTAGCTTGGAGCGGCTGTTCTTTTCATGCAAAACATCTTGATTCTCTTTCAGCAGTTTGCCGGTATCATGCCACTCTCCGCTCTCTTCCGAGCATCGTATTAACAAGTCACCGTCTTTTGCTGCATAGACTGCGGCTTCTCTTGCATATTTCGTCGCTTTTTCTTTCACATGGCTTACATGCACCAAATATGATTGCGCGGGGATGCCGTCCCGCTCGCTGTGGGCTAAGTATTCCATCAAGGATTCACCAAATCGACGCAGCTTTCCACACGGTTCAGCAGTGCTTCCGGCAAACTGTACTTGTCTTCGTAATCTCCCCATTTCTCGGAGGGATCACCCGGATTTCCGATCCGTTCCGGCGTCAGTGCTTCCAAAAGCAGGTAATCCGGACAACTTCCGAGTGAGTTTTTGTGTGTAATGTACCATGCGTGGCGGATACGCACATCGGGGCGGATGGCGGATCGGTTCAGATCGTAAGCGTAAGGAATCGCCAGCTTTAACAATTCGATATCCGCCGCAGTGCATCCGCTTTTTCCTGCATAGTTCGGGTTTACAAAGAATGGCATGCAGTAGACGCCGTGCTCCACAACACGGTAAGCCATCGGAGCCATTCCGGCATTTTTCCCTTCTTGAACACCGGCCTTGTTGGTGTTGGTGTGATGCACTACATTCACAGGGGAAATGGAAAGTCCCATGCCTATTTGGACCACGCCTGTTTTGATATAGCCTTTGTTTCCGCCTTCTTCAAGAAATGTATTTCCAAACACGCGGGCATCCCAATATTTTTTCACAAACGGACTTTCGAGAAACGTCTTCTGGTCAAAGGATTTAATGTTCTCACCCATTTCTTTGGTTATTGACGCTCTGTCCCTGCCGCGGCTTTCAAGGATCTCATAATTTGCCGGATGATCGCTGAATTCCGTCGGCAGGTTTTTGAAGAACGGCGCGTCATGGTCTCCCACAAGATCGCGAAGCTTTCGCTTGAACGACACCGGTGATATTTCTCCCAAACCATTGGGACGCATCCGAGGTTCCGACTCTCTGTCCGGGTCCCCGTTCGGATTCGAATTGACTATTTCAAGAACCAGTAAACCGGTTGCGCGCTTGATTTCATTACTCATTGGATGAATCTCCTTTCATATCCGAAAATGTTTGATCTTCTTCGGTTTCTTGATTGTTTTGTCTTTTGGGGAAGGAGGCCAAATAGCCGATAAACAACTGTGCTTTTTCGACGTCGCTGAACCGTGTTTGATCAGACAGCACGGCGGAAAGCTTGCCGGCAATCTCATTGAATACGCTGAGATAAAAAGCTGCCCGCGGACTGTTGACGGTTTCTCCGTTTTCCCTGGTTATCGGAAAGCTTTTTTCTGCGTGTGTTCTGGCCCATCCAAGATAAGGCGAAAGACGCTGAACAAGCTGCGCCAATGTACGGCTTGGAAACTCCATGGCCGCCTGGTACATGCCGCTACCCACCAACTGCGGAGGCAACTGACCTTTTCTCTCCGTCATGCAGTACAGCTCATGGAGACCGTCGGCAGCTTTCAAAAGCTGCCCGAAAAGATAAGGATACTCGTTCATATACACATCCTTTCTGATGTTTTTCCAGAAAAGCAGCATTCCCATCAACGCAAGCGTCGATTTTAATTGAGGAAGTTGATTTTTTATGATTTGATGCGAATTCAGTTTTGTGCCGGCGTATGCTCCCAGAGGAACTGCGTTTTTCATCAGTGATCGTATCGCACGGTTCAAATCCGCAGCACCAAAGAACATTTCCATCCCGTAGTACGTGGTGACCTCTTCATATTTATCGCTCGCCGGTGTACCATCCTGCTTCCAAACATTGTTCAAGGTATCAGCAATTCTCAAAGGAAACGGAACCTTCGGCGCTCCGAAGTGGAATTCAGGCAGATTCTTTGCCGCTTTGATCCATTCGTCGCTTCTCCGCACGATCTCGTCCGGTTTCGCGTTATAACTGTAAACGACCTTAGTCCTTGCCTTATCCAGCTTTCTCAGGATAAAGAATTGAATCCATTCGGGAACATGTTCGGGATCAAGTTCTTTTGTTTTTGCCACATATTCCGCAAAGCTTTTCGCCTTTGCCACAAAGAGAGCTTGTCCATACGGTGTATTCTGTTGTGTGTTTTGATACATTGCTGCCAGGTCCGGGATCTGCGCATTTAGACTGGACGGAAACACAAACATCGTTTCTCCTTTTCCGGTGAAAACCCATGTCTTGTTTTCGTATTCCTTCTTCGCAACCCAGTCCAGCGCGGCACTCAATTCTGTCCGCTCTTCTTTGGAGATCGGGTAAGAATCATTCTCTATTTTACCGTAACGGTATTGACATGGCTGCCCTTTGAACATGGTTCTGAGCGACACGTCGAATCCCGCCGCAAGCTTCACCTTTGGCATCGGTTCGTCCAATGGGCTGAAGCTTCTTCCAAAGGCGTCTTTTTCTTCCGAGGCTGTTTCCGAATGCGCCTGTTGATCGGCGTGGAGAAGAGCTATGTTCAAGTCCTTGGCAAATCTCGACCCCACTGTGCTTAAGCCTTGATCCTCCAGATCATAAGTGTCAAGGACAACGGATAGTTTTCCGTATTCTTCCTGTTTTATTTCTTTCTCGGTTGGTAAATAGAAAAGTGTTTGAAGTGCCGCTGCCGTTCCTCTTCGGGCTTTCAACATAGCAAAAGCGGCTTCTTTCAATTCCGTGCGGAATACATTTGGATCAACAAATGGCTGAACCGCTTCTATCAAGTCGTTTATCGGCTCATACCCAGCACCCCCCTGAAGCATCTGTTGGAGTTCTTGGGGTCTCGCTTCTATGTTTATTTTGAATTTTTGACGGAAATTTTTGGACCAGTTATCCGTGACACACCAACTATCAATTCTGCAAATATCGTAGTCTCCGTCGTCCTTTATCAGCTGCAGAATCTCTTTTTTGATGTCTTCATCCGTAATACGATACAGCGCTGCCAAATTCATAGCGGGAAAGGATCCCTGATTATCCCCGTATCTTCGGATATTGCTCCCTTTATCTGCTGCAACTTGCTCAATTTCAGCAACTCTGTTCCTGTCAAGAACAATTCTCAAGCAGGGAGCGTTAGATTTAATATTCGCAATCGGAAGGTACTTCCTATGCCATGCGTCAGCAGCGATTCCGGCTTCCCGAAGTGCAAGGTTCAACTCATGGAGCTCGTTAATCATGGCCGGACCTCCTTATTCGAAAAAAACAGTATTCCCTTGTGAATCACAACTGACGTATCGTAAACGGGGGCAAATTGGGAACTGTAACCATCTGAAAACGTTTGCCGAAGCATGGAAGGAAGAAATACGTCCTCAATATCCGTACAAACTGAGGTTCCATCACGGAAGGGCCCGAAATAGGAAGCCGTAAATTCGTTCCATCCTAAACAAACACTTCCATATGATTGGCCGCGTATCAATCTGCGTTCCAGCATCTCTTGATACGCATGACCCGGCGCTGTTGTTCGCAGATCCCATTTTTTTGCCGATTCAGGTAAACGCTTTTTGTTCACATACGGCCTGACAATCGCATACATGCGATAACAAACGTCTATCAGAACGGTTGCGAATAGCTGATAGTTATTCCCGGCCTTGATGTTTTTGGGATCTCGAAGCGGTCCTCCGTAGTTTGTCGCATAGCTGTGATACCGGATCGGTCTGCAAATCTCAACTTTCGTCGGAACAATCTCCACAGCCGGCCCCCACAGGATCGTTTCGAAAATCCCTTTGACCGCGGAATAGGTCGGAGCCGGATAGGAAATGGGAGAATCACCGGTATCCGGCCTTGTCCATATCGCGGTTGGTCCAGCAATCTCCATTTGAATCGGGTATTCGAGCTTGACCATAGATATACCCCTTTCGTGTTTTTAATATTATAACTAAATTTATTCTCGCCGTCAATATCAATAATCAATTATTTTGATTTTTATTCTTCTTTTTGTTCCTCTTGTATTGGATGCGATCAAACGGCATAATGAACACATGGGAAAACAAGGTCCAGAGTCCGTTCATAAATGCTTCCGTATCGAGAAAATCCGCATCCACGAGACAGGAGTACAGAAAATGAATATAGGAAAAAACAGAATACGGGTCGCGTACCCAGACAGGATGACGCACGGCGGCCGGCGGGATCGGGGTAATGACGTCCCGATAGCCGTCGTATCGTTCTATATCCCCTTCTGCGCCGATTTCGGCTTTCAGCCTTCCGTACAGGGTCCCGTCCCCGTACAGGGCGGTCTGCCTAGTCCCGAAATCCGGCAGCCCGGCGTGATGACCGGCGATACAGGCCGCCAGCAGCGGGTCGTGATACAGCCTGATCGCTTCGATCGCTCCGGCAGTGGAGTGATCGACCCGAATGATGGCGCCTTTCAGCCGTTTCTGGAAAGCATCGCTCGCCTTTCCGATGTCGTGAAGCATCCCGACAGCCTGTGCGGCGTTTTCTGCTCCGATGGGCTTCGCAAACGCAAGGGCAAAACCGGCTGTTCCGGCAGCGTGATCCTTGAGCGACTGTGTGCGAAGGTGATCTTCTGAGACATGTGCAAGAGGGATCGACATATACTTTCCTTTACATAGTTTTTCACTTTTTTCGGCTGCGGAAGCCATGGCCGATGCTTGAACGTTCCGGATCATGGCTGCCTTTTCGGTGATTTTCGTTCCGACAATGCGGATCTTACGCTGCTTATAATTGCCTCGGATTTATTATCCTCTAAGGATCAGTATACCATATTCCGCCGGGATTTTCAACAACCGTTTACAGAACCGCCGACTATACTGCAAAAAGGGCGAAAAGCTGCCTGACCGCCGCTGCGCGATGGCAAAGCAGTCAGCCTTACGCCGGGCAAGCCGAATCTTTGACTGCTGCGGCGTATTATCTCCATGTCGGTGATCGGAGCGGCGTGAGAGGCGAAAATGAACGTCCGGTTTGCGACGGGGGGGACGCCATAAGGAAACCGTTTTCGCTTCCCGCAGCTTTCTGCCAACGAGTTGTCAAAAACGGTGCGGTGCAGATCTTGCTCCCACCCTCTGCTTCTCCGGCCAGACCGGGAATCTCACCCAAACCTCCCGACCCCATACTCTGCCGTTTCCGTCCCGAAAATCTTCCGACGCGGACGCGGATTTCGGCTTTGACGTTCGTTCCCCCTTGACAACTCCCGCGGGATTCTGTACAATAGAATCGGGCCTTCGGAAAATCCCGGGACAGCGCCGCGCGAATGCACGTTCCGGGCGGCCTCCGGCAGACCTGACGCATCTGTTTCAACTGTCTTTGCGGCCCACGATTCACTCAGGCTGAACTTTAGGAGGTTTGAACATGCGGAAATCCAGAATCCTGTCCATCCTGCTGCCCGCCGCGCTGCTCTTTTTGACGCTGACGGCGCTTTCGGGCTGCTTCCGCATTCAGAAGATCGATCCGGGGGACGGACCCTCTGCGGCCGATCCGACGGTTTCCCCCGAGGCCGGACCTGTCCCTTCGGTCGGAGGAGACGATTCCCCCGGCGGGGCCGAGACCGAGACCGAGCCCGTCGAAGAGCCCATCCCGGTCAATTTCACGCTTGAAATGCTCGTCGAGGAAAATCTGATCCCGACGCTCCTCGAGTGGAACGACACCGTCACCGTGAGGCGGGGCTCGACGACCGACTGCTTCTGGAAGAGGGACGGCGACCGCGTGATGGTCAGCGAAACCGTATCCGGGGATAGCGTCTCCGCTGCCGGGAGCTACCGGGGCTTCGATTTCTACGTCTACCCGCAGGAGGCAGTCACCCCGGTCGACACAGTCACCCCGGTCGACGCCGTCACCGCGGTCAAATGGATCACGGCCGAGGCGGCGTCCTACGATGCGTGGATCGACGGGACCGTCTCCGGCTGTTTCCCCTCCGCCCTCACGGAGGACATCGTCATCACGGCCGAAGACGACAACAATTACACCGTCCGTCTCGTGGGCGAAACCGAGCTTCCGACCGGAGAAAAAACGCCCTGTACCTGCACCGCCGTCGTCAACAAGGGCACTCTGTTCGCAGAAAGCATTCAGTGGGAGTATACCGGCGCGGGAATGCAGGATTCCGGCAGCCTCGAGATCGAATACAACGGCGGCCGGATCTATACCGACGTTATGGACGAATGGAACTCCACCCGGACCGTGACGATCGACATCCGGACCGAGGCCGGCAGCCGGACCGAAGCGTTCCCGTTCCCGGAGAGCTGGCGGCTCCAGTGTCTCCCGGACGAAGGCATTTTCCTCCGTTCGGCGGACGCGGCGGAACAGGACGGAGCCCTCCTCGTCGGCGCAGATACCGGGGACGTTCTCGTCAACGCCTGGGACATCGCCTTTCTTCCTGCCGCCGAACCGGCAGTCAACTTCACGCTCGAAGAGCTCGTCGAGGCGAATACGATCGGAAAGCTCCTCGGGCAGTATGACACCGTCACCACGTATCTGCCCTTTGACGGCGGCGAATCGGTCGACTGCTTCTGGATGAAGGACGGGGAACTCGTAAACGTCAGCGAATACCGGACAGGGGAGAGCGTCTCCGCTGCCGGAAGATGGCGCGATTTCGACTTTTACATCCGCCCGGAAGGGACCACCGCGATCCGATGGATCTCGCGTGTCGCGGAGCCCCGCGAACCGTATGTCTACGAAGCCATCATCAATTATTTCCCCGCTTATCTCACAGAGGACATCGCCGTCGAGGGGGAGGACGAAGCCACGTACACCCTCAGTCTCGTGAGCGAAATCGTTGTTCCGGACGGCTCGATGGTACCGTGCTTCTACACTGCCGTGGTCAGTAAGGAGACGCTGTCCGTACAGTCTCTGTCGTGGGAGTATTTTACCGGGGACACGCAGTATTACAGTAGCCTGTCGGTCGAATACAACGGTGAACGGCTTCGCTCCGACGCGCTGGCGGAATGGGACAACACCCGGACCGTGACCTTCGATATCCGGACGGAGGCCGGCAACAGGACCGAAGAATTCCCGTTTCCTGAAGGTTGGCAGCTCCAGTGCGTCCCGGGCGAAGGCATACTCTTCCGTTCCTCGGACACGGGGGAACAGGACGGAACGCTCCTCGTCGATGCGAACACCGGTAACGTCACCGTGACCGCGTGGGACGAGGCAACCCTAGCCGCGTCCGAAACGCAATCCGGAACGCAGATCGAAGGCGTTCCCTTCACGCTCGAAGAGCTTTGCGAGCGCAACAGCCTCAAGGCTCTCACAAAGGAATTCGGCTCGGTGATCCTCGAAAACGCCGTTGAAGGCGGCACGGAGACGACCTCCTTCTACCTCCGCGGCGACGAGATCGTGCACATCGACGAAAGAACGCGTGTACTCGACGGGGAGAACACCCACATCGCATCCGGAGAGATCCGGGGTTACCATTTCGGATACGACGCCTACGGACATCAGTACATGTACGTGCCGACCCCGAAAGCGGGCGACCCGGAATATCCCCTTGCAGCCGGCAACAACGCGGTGAAATTCTATGAGAACGACTTCTATCTCACCAGCTCGCTCCATTCGGGCGCGGAGGGTACGATCTCCCTTTTTGAGGAAGGTCTGACCTTCTATGCGATCCTTTTCGAGCCGTCCTACGAAGGCGGGGAGAAGAATTACGTCGAATACGTGGTCAATAAGGAGACGCTGTGCATCAATACGATCATCTACGGGTATGACGGCAAGATCGTCAACGTGACGCTGGGCGGCGAGGTCGGCTTTGCGAAGATCCTCGAGGAGGCGTTCGCCGAGACCCGGGAGATTCTCGTGCACTACGACGGCATCGGGGATCTGCATTACGAGGCGCCGGCCAAGTGGACGTTCACCATCGGCGGCTATCTCGGCGTCACCCCCGAATACTGGGCGGACAAGGAGATGCAGACCCCGCTCGAAGACATCCCCGCCGACGGCAAAGACTACGAATTCTGGGCCTCGGACCGGAAGATGGATTTCGAATACATGCCGTAAAACCGTTCCCGCGAAGGAGAGCGCCCCTGAAACGGTTTAGCCCCGCCGCGGAAGGAGAGCGAAAAACCCGCCGATTTGAAATACAACTCCCGCTCTGCGTCTACCATGCAGAGTGTCCGGAGATGCTTTCCGCATTTCCGGCAGCCCGAAACCTCCGAAAAGGGTTCAGGCCGGAATTTGTATGGGAACCGGCGGGTATGTTTTTCCTGTGCTGTCCGTTCGCCTGTTCTGATTTCGGGACAGCGGATCCCGGGGTCAGTGCGCCGCTCTCCCTGTCGCCTTTTGAGAGAGGAGGAGGAAAGTATGACATGGGTCAGCGTGAAATCCGCATAATCCTTTGTCCCTGCCATAAATTCCGCGGGAACAGTCTTTTCGCGTCTTTCGTTTTCCTGCGTGGACCGTTCTCATTTTCGATACGCATAATACCATGCGTCCCCGTCGGGGTGGGCTGACTCGAAATGAAAGCCGGCTTTTTCAAACGCTCTTTGCGAGGCGGCGTTGTCCGGAAATATGACCGCCTTGGCCGAAATAAAGTCTTTGCCGAGGATCGCGCCGCTGTTTTCCAGAAGTTCGGCGAGAAGAGCCGTACCCGATCCGCGGCCGCGCTTTTCGGGAGCCACGACGAGTTCGGAAACCGTCAGTTCCCCTTCCCACAGGCCGACGGCGATCGCCGCGAAAGGCGTTCCTTCTTCGGAAACCGTCATCAGCCAGAAGTTTTCCCCCATAACGGTTTCCGGTTCCCGCTTACAGGCGTCGGCATACTCGGCCCACCCGTCTTCACAGCCCGTATTTTTCCGCGCGGTACCGTCCATCCATTTCTCGACTGTCTCCGCGTCTTCCCTGCGATATTCCGTCCAGATAAATCGCAAACCGTGCCTCCTTGATCCTGCGGGTGACTTTGTCCTCTCCATCATACCGCAAAATCATGGCGAAACTGTGTCCGCGGCGGAAATTCCGGAGAAAAACGGTCCTCTGCGAGAGGTAACGCGCCTGAAATGTGAACGAACCGTAAAATCTTCCCATAGTATGAAAATCATATTGACTATGAAAATCATATATGATACGATGGCGGCAGAGCACGGGATCGCCGGCACAGGCGGAAAAGGGGGGAGCAATGATGAAGGATGCGGCAAAGGAAGGTCAGCAGGACCCGGTCTGCCCCTGCGGCGACTGCCCTCTGGGAGAAGCGCTCTCTGCCATCGGGGGGCGGTGGAAGATCCGTCTTATATGCACCCTGTATGTGGACGGGACGCAGCGGTTCTGCGATCTCTTGAAAAAGACGAAGGGTATAACGGGTGCGATGCTGTCCTCCTCTCTGAAGGAACTGGAGCGCGACGGGATCGTCACCCGCCGTCAGTATGAGGAAGTCCCCCTCCGGGTCGAGTACGCCCTCACGGACCGGGGACGCGAACTCTGGCCCATTCTGCACCGGCTGGCCCATTGGGCAAAGAAGGAACCCTTCGACGGGGACTGATTTGATTTCCCGCTGTGGGAAGCGCTGTCTTCATCCCTTCGAACTTGTTTGTGCCGTTCTGTCTTCAATCAAACCGTTTGGAAGCGCAACGGACCGCACTTAATTGGTATAACCTTGTCCTCCCCCCAATTGAAGTTCTTGCCAGGCTTCTTCGGGGAAGCCGCGTTTCCTTTTTAGCTTGAGATTAGTATGAAAACAAAATGCAGTAAAGGAGAGTTCACATGGAATTTACGATGATTGAAACCGGGTGGGTTTCCCTTCTGCCGCCGATCATCGCCATCGCGCTGGCCCTGATCACGAAGGAAGTCTACTCTTCCCTGTTCATCGGCCTGTTTTCCGGGATGCTCATTTATGCGTTTGCGGGCGGCGGGAACCTCTTCTCCGCAGTCGCCATGACCTTTGACATGATGGCTTCCAAGATCGCGGACAACGCGTACATGATCATCTTCCTCGCGCTTCTGTGGGCGGTGGTGCTGCTGGTGTCAAAATCCGGCGGAAGCCAGGCCTACGGACGCTGGGCCGGGAAGAAGCTGAAAAGCAAGCGTTCCGCATCCTTCGCCACTTCCCTGCTCGGGATCCTGATCTTCATCGACGACGGCTTCAACTGCCTCACGGTGGGAACGGTCATGCGGCCCATCGCGGACAGACTGCGGATCTCCCGGGAAAAGCTGGCCTACATCATCGACGCGACGGCCGCTCCGGTCTGCATCATCGCGCCGGTCTCCAGCTGGGCGGTGGCGGTGGCAAGCGAGGTCAGCGAGACGGGCGGATTCCATATCTTCCTCTCCACCATCCCCTATAACCTGTACGCCCTGCTCACCATTTTCATGGTCTTCTTCCTCAGCTTCACCGGCCGGGACTTCGGTCCGATGAAAAAGGCGGAATCCCTCGCCGCGGACCGCGCGGAGGAGACCGAAGAGACAGAGGCGGGAAAAGGGGAAGCCGCCAAAGGGAAAGTCATTGATCTGGTCCTCCCGATCCTCGTGCTGATCGTCTGCGCCATCCTCGGCATGGCCTACGTGGGAGGCTTCTTCTCCGGCATCAGCTTTTCCGAAGCCATCGGCTATAATCCGACTGCCGGGCTGACCCTCGGCGCCTTTGCCGGTCTGCTCACCGCCATGCTGCTCTATCTGCCCCGGAAGCTGATGACGGCCCGGGAATTCATCGGCTCCATCGTGGAGGGCATCGGCAAGATCGTCCCCCCGATGCTCATCCTCATCCTGTCCTGGAGTCTCGGCGGCGTCTGCCGTCAGCTGATCGGGACCGGCGTCTTCATATCCGGCTTCGTCGGCGAGGCCAATCTTCCCCTCGGACTGCTGCCCCTGTTGATCTTCGTGATCGCGGCCCTCATGAGCTTCTCCATGGGCACCTCCTGGGGGACCTTCGGGATGCTGATCCCGATCGTCACCATGATCTGCGCGGCGGAGGGAGCGGGCGTTTATCTGATCCCCGCCCTCGGAGCGACGCTGGCGGGTTCGGTCTACGGCGACCACTGCTCCCCGATCTCCGACACGACCATCCTGTCCTCCACGGGCTCCGAGTGTCAGCATATCCGCCACGTGGAGACCCAGCTTCCCTACGCCACCCTGGTCGCCGCCGTCTGCGCGGTCGGATACCTGATCTCCGGCCTGACCCGGACGCCCTGGATCGCGCTCCCCGTGTGTCTGGTCCTGCTCGCCGCGGCCATCCTGTTCTTCAACCGGTTTGATCTGATCGGAAAAAAAGCCGGATCCGACGTCTGATAAACAAACCAAGGAGGATAGAAAATGATCTACGATTACAAAGTCACCGCGGGAAAAGGCGGGGAGGTGAACCTTGCCGATTTCAGAGGAAAGGTCATTCTGATCGTCAACACGGCGACGGGATGCGGCTTCACGCCCCAGTACGAGCCCATCGAAAAACTGTACCGGGATTATCACGACTGCGGGCTGGAGATTCTCGACATCCCCTGCAACCAGTTCGGCGGGCAGGCTCCGGGGACCGACGAGGAGATCCACGACTTCTGCACCCTCCACTACAACACCACCTTCCCGCAGATGAAAAAGGCGGACGTGAACGGCGAAAACGAACTGCCGCTTTACACCTATCTGAAATCGCAGAAGGGATTCGGGGGCTTCGGCGAGCATCCCTACAAGGCGCTCCTCGAGAAGATGTTTTCCAAGGCGGACCCGGACTGGGACAAAAAGCCGGACATCAAATGGAATTTCACCAAGTTCCTCGTCGACCGGGAGGGGAACGTGGCGGCGCGGTTCGAGCCCACGGCGGACATGGCGGAGGTGGAAGCCTGCGTGAAGGCTCTGCTGGCGGAAAAGGCGGCGGGTTGATCCATGAAATACGGAGAATCCGCCTTTGACGTCCTGTATCTGCTGTTTGCCGTCGTCAGCGGGCTGGTCCTGCTGGTCCGGGCAAAAAACGGGACCGGGAGGCTCATGGGCGTCTCGGTCCTCGTGCTGGGCTGCGGGGACGCGTTCCATCTCGTTCCCCGGGTTCTGAACTATTTCGCCGACGGGGATTTCACCGCCGCCCTCGGGATCGGCAAGCTCGTCACCTCCGTCACCATGACCGTCTTCTATCTGCTCCTCTATTACGTCTGGCTCGGGCATTACGGGGAGGCGGAAAACAAGGCTGTGACCGGGGCCGTGTGGGTCCTGACGGTTCTAAGGATCGCCCTCTGTCTCTTCCCCCAGAACGGGTGGCTCGAAAACAGCGGCGGCATGACCTGGGGGATCATCCGCAATATCCCCTTCGTTCTCCTCGGCGCGGCGGTCTGCGTCCTGTACCGCCGGAAGAGAAAAGAGGACCGGGAGCTCCGGTTCGTGTGGCTGTATATCCTTCTGTCCTTCCTCTTCTATATCCCGGTGGCGGTGGGGGCGGGGGTCGTTCCCATCCTCGGAATGCTGATGCTGCCGAAAACGGTCTGCTATATCCTTCTGATCCTCGCTTTCCTGCGCGTCTCGGCCCGGGAGGAAAGCGGTACCGGCGGTCGATGACTGGAAGCGGAGGAAGGTCCGGACAGACTCGGCGCCGCTGTTGTTCTCCGCTTTCGTTCAGGCAGAATGGGGGCCCGGCCTTCGTTCTGCCTTTCTTTTTTGCAGAGAGGAAAGCCGGGCGCGGCGGATTCGGCTTCGGGTCCGGATCGGCAAAACCGGCTTTTTCCCCCCTGCATCCCTTATTCCCGGGAGGTCACGGGCCCGCAGAAGTCCCTTCTTCTTCCAGTTCCGCGCAGAGGGCTTTGAAGTCGTCTCTTTCCCGGAGGGGTTTCAGATCCGGAAGAGTAAACCATTGCCGCGCGTACTCCCCGGCATGGAAGGGGCCGCCGTTCGCACGGATGAGAGCCTCCGCGTTCTCGCCCCAGTGATCGAGCGCGGGCGAAGTATAGGACAGGTGGCCGCTTTTTCCGTACAGCTTTTCATAATCCCGGGCATACGAGACAAAAGCGCGGAGTTTTTCCACGGCGCGGTCGTATTCCCCCTCCCGGACGAGAGAGCGCGCCTGCCAGAGCGACCCCATGATGAGCCGGGGATAATACCCGAGGTAGTTCCCGTCCGGGAACATGGTCTTGATGACGTTTTCGATCATTTCCAGCGTCGGAAGATGGTCGATCCGCTGCACGAGCATATTCAGAAAATGATTGAGACTCCCGTACACAAGGCGCTGCTGACAGTTCAGCCATTCTTCCCCCTCGAGACAGCGCAGGATCAGCCGGGCGCGGGTGTCTTCGGAGGAATGGGCCTCTGCGTACTGTTTCGCTTCTTCCCGCCGCCCCGTGAGGATCAGCATTTCGGCAAGAAGGTAGAGCGCGTCGTCCCGGAGCGACGGATCCGCAGTCCTCTCGATCACGGCGTGACACCGCTTTTCCACGTCCGCGAGGACCCCGCTTTCTTTTTTGCGGTCCATTGTCCCGGGAATATGGTATTCCGCGGCCGCGACTTCATAGGTAAGGCGCAGATCGATGGGATGGGCCGCGGCTCGCTGTTCGAGCTCCGGGAAACGCTCCGCCATTTCGCGGGTGATGTTCCCGGGTCGGTAGGCGCGGAGTTCTTCGATCAGAGCTTCCGTCTCTTTGTCCTGCTCGTTCAGCCCGAGCAGTTCGTCCGCCGTGACGCCGAGGACCCGGCACAGGGGGGCGATGAGGGAAAGGTCCGGGGCCGTTTGTCCGAGCTCCCATTTCGAGACGGCCTGCGCGCTCACGCCGAGGTAGTCCGCTAAGCGATCCTGCGTCATTTCGGCTTTCTTGCGCAGGTCCTTGATTTTCTGTCCGATGTGTTCCATATCGTTCTCCTTATTCTTTTTTCCCCCGGACCTTGCGGATCACCTCTTTGATTCCGTACCGCTTGATGTCCGGATCCCATTGACGCGCGCAGCCGGAGCAAAGCCCGACCCCTTCGACCGTTACGCATTTATCCAGCTCATAGATCGGATACGGTTTCGCTGGGTTTGTCAAAGCCCGCCCGCATATCGGACAGAGAAGGAAATTATAGTGCGGAAAGTCGACAATCTGATGCTTCACGTAATACCGTTCCGCCCGGAGACCGCCGGGAAACGCAAGTTCTTCGGGAAAGGCTTCCTTTTTCAGGAATTCCTCGTTCGCGTCGGTCGGCCGCCCGGTTCCGGCATCCCAGAATTCATTTCTTTCCGCTTCCAGGATATAAGAGACGGTAATCAGGATCTTCCTTTTCACAGGGTCGGCTTCCCATTCTGCCGCATACTCCGCTGCCGTTCCGATCCCGAGCAGTTCGTCCGCCGTAACGCCGAGGACCCGGCACAGGGGGGCGATGAGGGAAAGGTCCGGGGCCGTTTGTCCGAGCTCCCATTTCGAGACTGCCTGCGCGCTCACGCCGAGGTAGTCCGCTAAGCGATCCTGCGTCATTTCGGCCTTTTTGCGCAGGTCCTTGATTTTCTGTCCGATGTGTTCCATATCGTTCTCCTGTTTTGTACAGATAGAAAGCGGGCCCGGCTTTCCTTACGGTTCCATTATATCAGAACCGGGAGCCAGGCGCAATGGATTTATTCTTGAGTTCGATTCAACCGCAGGTTGCGTTCTGAGGAGGAGACGGGATCAATAATACCCGATAATATGCAAGAGCGGCTTGACCCATCCGTAAACGGACCAGCGGGTCTGACCGAGGAGATATTGGGAATAGACGATAGTTCCGAACTCCTCCGCAAGGGCTTTTTCAATCATTTCCGCGTCAAGGCCCGTTTCCGCCGCCAGTTCCACCGCGCTCTTCGGGATGTCCCATGTCAGAGCCCCGAGAATGCGCCAGTTTTCCTCCTTCGCGAAGCAGCGGCAGAAGGCCTGCGCGTTGTCGTGTTCCCGTCCCCCCGGAACATCCTCCGTATTCATGAAGACAAAGATCCCCGGGGGGAAGAAAAGGCCGCCCCCGTCCTCTCCGAAGCCCCAGCACGCGTTTTTCATCCGGGGCTCCGAATGAATCAGCGTCTCCGGTTTTTCCGAATCCTCAAAACAGCAGAACCATCCGGCGAAGGCAGCGGCGGACGCCTCCCACACCCTTTTGTCGGGCATATACCCTTCGCCCCCCGGTCCGACGTAGTCCTTCACCGCCGACACGATCCGCTCGAGCGACGGCGCCGCGCCCATGAGCGCATCCACGGACACGCCGAAATAGGCCGCGATCTCCGGCAGAAGCGCGACGTCCGGGCAGCTCTGACTCGACTCCCATTTGCTCACCGCCTGATTCGTCACGCCGAAGGCCCGCGCCAGCTCCTCCTGCGTCAGTCCTTTTTCCTTTCTCAGCGCCGCGATGTTTTCGTTCAGTTTCATGATGGCCTCCCCTTCGGTTTCTTCTGCCCTGATTATACCGGATTTTCCGGCTTCGCGCAAGAGAGCGGAAGTTTGACGGAAAAGTTTTTTCCAACCGGAAGTTGGACGCGGATCGGGGAGGCATCACACAGCAAACCGCCGGTCCGAGAACGGATGAAACCGTTTCCGTGAGCCGGCGGGTGTGTTTTTTTATTCCGATCTCAGGCCCAAAAGGGAAACGCGGCTTTTCGAGCGGTCCGGATCCATACAGTCCGCATTTTCGGGAGAAAACAGCGTCCGTGTGCGTAGACCGGAAAACCGCTTTCGGGACAGGGCTCAGTCTTCCAGTTTGATATCGAACGCGATCTGCTCCGACGAGGTGCCGACGAGGAAGCTGAACGCTCCGCCGTGGGGGCCGAAGACCATATCCGCGTCGTAGTACGACAGGACGGATTCGGGAATCGTCAAGACGGCGCGGACCGTCCCGCCCTTTTCGACGGAGACGCGGCGGTAGGCGATCAGTTCTTTCACGGGACGGACGACCTTCGTTCTCTCCGCCCGCAGATAGACCTGCACGACCTCGTCGCCGGCGCAGTCCCCGGTGTTCTTCACGTCGAGGGAGAGATCCCACCCCGCCTCCGTCTTTTTCAGATCCGGGTTTTCGAGGGCGAAGGAGGTATAGCTCAGCCCGTAGCCGAAGGGATAGAGCGGGCGGCCGTCGTTGTTTTCGTATCCGTAGCCGCGGCCGCTGGGCTTATGGGCGTAGAACAGGGGAAGCTGTCCCGCGCTCTTCGGCCAGCTCACCGGGAGCTTCCCGCCGGGGCTGAATCTGCCGAGAAGCGCGTCAAAGACCGCCTCGGAACCGCCCTCTCCGGGATACCAGGCTTCGAGGATCGCCGGGATCTTCTCCTGCCACGCGGTCATATCCACCGGCGCGCCGTTCATCAGCACGACGACCGCGTTCGGGTTCGCTTCGGCCAGAGCGCGGATGGATGCCTCCTGATCGACCTCGACGGTCTGCTCCGCCTTGTCCACGATCACGGCGGCCTCGTCCTTCGAGACGGCTTTCCGGTAGGCGGGCAGTTTCAACTCGGACCGGTCCAGCCCCTCGCCCTCCACGATGGAGGTGAAATACAAAACGGCGTCACAGTCCGGGGCAAGGACGGGGATCTCGCTGTCCGCGCCGGTCACGACGGACCATCCCTCCGCGCGGGTCCGGAAATACGCGAGGGGGGAGAGGACGTCCGGGGCCTCCCAGAGATGGGCATAGGGACCGGAATAGTTCCGCCCGGTGGGAAGGACGTCCGCTCCGGGGCCGAAAATGCCGATCTTGGCGTTCTTCTCCGGCCGGAGGGGGAGGATCCCGTCGTTTTTCAACAGCACGAGGCTCTCCCTTGCGGCTTTCGCGGCGATCCTTTTGTGCTCTTCGCACCGCACGATCCGGTCGGCCCGGTCGGGATCGACGAAGGGCTCGTCGAAGAGGCCGAGGCTGAATTTGACGGTGAGGAGGCGCAGAACGGCCCGGTCCAGATCCTCTTCGGAGAGCAGTCCTCTGTCCCATGCCTCCCGGATATCCTCGTAGTCCAGATTGGCGAGGGTGATATCCAGCCCGGCTTTCAGGCACATGGCGACGGCTTCGGGCAGATCGGCGGCCAGCTTATGGGCTCCCGCGACGCCGTTCACCCCGCCGTAATCGGACACGACGATGCCCCCGAATCCCCATTCCTTCCTCAGCACTTCGGTGAGGAGCCACGGATTCGCGTGGGCGGGCAGTCCGTTGAAGAGGCTGTTGTAGGCCGCCATCACGCCCTGGGCTCCCCCCTCTTTGAAGCAGGCCTCGAAGGGTTTCAGATAGACTTCCCGCAGTTCCCGCTCGGAGTGGGTGGAATAGTTGGAGTCCCGGCCCCCGTCCGCGTAGTTGTCGGCGAAATGCTTCGGCGTCGCGGCGACCCCGTTCTTCCGGAATCCCCGGCACACGGCGGCGCCCATATCCGACGCGAGCTTCACGTCCTCGCCGAAGGTCTCGATGGTGCGGCCCCAGCGGACGTCCCGGGCCAGATTCACCACCGGAGCCAGCGCCTGACGCACGCCCACCGCCGCGGTCTCCTTCCCGATCACGTCCGCCGCCTCTTCGACCAGGGCCGGATCGAAGGTCGAGGCAAGTCCGATGGGCTGGGGGAAGATGCTCGCCATCCCCCACTGGGCTCCGTGGAGGGATTCCCCGTGTTCGAGGGGCGGAATGGCGTGGGGCTGGGCCTTCATGCTCTCCTCCACGTCCCGGTTGATCCGCCGGGCCACGTCTCCCGGGGAGGAGATCTTTCCGCCCTGGTGCATGAAGTGGCCGGGATTGCGGTAACAGCCGCGGAGGGGATCCCGGCGTTCTTCGTAGGTCTCGTCGATATCGAAGACCATCTGGGCGGTGAGCTGGTGCAGTTTTTCTTCCGTCGAAAGCTGTGAAAGCAGTTCTTTCGCGCGGGCGGCGGGGGAAGCAGGCATGGGCGTTTCCTTTCAGGCTCCGGTCTTATTGTGGATGATGCGGGCGGGATGAGGGCGGATCAGCCCCCGTTGATCAGCCGGGCGATCTTCGGGTCGTGGGGCGCGCCGATCTCGTCCAGCTTCCGGTCGGCCTTCTCCTTGAGCATGGAGGCGTAGCAGGCGTTCAGCATGACGGAGAGCGTCACTTTCAGCCGTCTTTTCGCATCGGCGGAGGGGGCGTCGAAATCGGCAATCACCCGGTCCACGATGGCGTCCATCGCCGCGGGTCCTTCCGATCCTTCGGCGAGGAGTTCCCCGATGCCGAGGCAGACGTAGTGGTAGATCTCGGGCTCCGGGACAACGACGTCTTCCGGCTCCGTGCCGTTCAGATAGCGCAGCAGATACATGATCCGGGCGATCTGGAGGGTGTCGCGGAGCATATTGACGATGAGGAAGCGGGCGAGATGGTCCTTCGAATAGGTCTTCTTCTCCGGGTTCGCCACCCATTTCCGCTTGACCCAGTTCTGCAGGGCCATCGTGTCCAGTCCCGTGATCCCCCGGATATGGCTGAGCATGACGCGGTCCGTCACGAAGAAGACCTTGGCGAAGAAGGCGCGGCCCCCTTCCTTCCCGATATCGTTCACGCGGATGACGGTTCCGGGAAGACAGAACTGTTCCCGGCCGCCGTTGACTGTTTTTTCCATTGGGGTCCTCTCCCTTTACTTATGTTTGTTCCTGTTCCCGGTCTGTTTTCTCCGGCAGATCCTTCCGGGGATCATTATACCACATTTCGGACGGCCCTGCAAGACCGGATTAGCGAGAATAGTATCAGCGTCCGAGGCTCTTCACGTATGCGATCGCGCGGCGGTACTGTTCGATATCGCCGAGGTGCTCGATGATCACGGGCATGTCGGGATCGACCCGTTCGGCTTCCCGGATATAGGCCGCGAGATCCACCCCGCCGGTACCGGGCTCCGTCTCCCTCACCGACACCGTCAGCCTCTGCTCGATGACCGCGTCTTTCAAATGACAGCTGCAGATCCGGTCTCCGAGGAGGGCGAAGGTCTCCCGGATCAGCTCCCGGTTCCCGAAAAACCTCCGGGGAGAGTTCAGCATGTTCACGATATCCACGTGGATGCCGAATCCGGGCCGGTCGATCTCCCCGATGAGGCTTTTGTATTCCTCCGGGGAGTCGGGGAGCATGTTCGGCATGGGTTCGAGGGCGTATTTCGTCCGCCGGGGCTTCACGGCGTCGAGCAGATCCCGCACGTAGGAGACGATCTCCTCCCGCGTTTCCCGGGCGTAGTTTTCGGCGTAGCATCCGTCCCAGACCCCGCCGACAGCCCCGCTGATGTTGACGCAGCACACCGCGCCGACGTACTCCGCGAGCTCCAGCTGGCGCAGGCAGTTGAGGCGGTTTTCCTTCCGCTTCGCAGGATCGGGGTCCATCGGATTGCACCAGGCCCCGACCTCCGAAATGACCAGCCCCTCCGCGCGGGCGGCTTCGGCGTACCGGTCGACGGCGGAGACCTCCGCTTTCCAGTTCAGGGGAAACACCACCGCTCCGAGGCCCGCTTCACTGTGCAGGGCGGCCCATTCCTCGGGCGAACTGTGGGGAAAGGCCGCAGAGATTCCGAGACGCATAGGTTTTCTCCTCCGATTTACCGGGATTTTCCTTTTCCTTTCTCATTATATCACGTTTCCGAGCCCTTGACAATCCCCCCGGAAGGGAAAAACTGCCCCGGCGATCCTTCGGGGGACCGATCCGGGACAGACGGAGGAGATATTGAGATTTACGGGATCAGGCGGCTTGCCTCACTCGCCTACATCCGTTAAGGCGCCGAGGAAGAAGGGGACGTTCGTCTCGCAGTCGATCAGCATGTAGACGAAGGGGCGGTCGAGGATCACCCGCTTCGGCTCCTCGAGGGGGAGGGCGGCGTTTTTCGCCATCTCCACTACCGTGGCCGCGCCCGCCTTTGTTCCCTGCTCCGCGACGGAGATGAAGGTCTTGTGCAGGACCCGGCTGATGTACAGATTCTGCCCCGCCCCGGTCCCGAGCCCGGAAAAGTCCGCGTTCACGGGATCGAAGGCCGTGGGCATCCCCATGACCGAGAGGACCCGCGAGAGCTCGAGAGAGGAGCCCGTCTCAAACTTCGGCAGGGCCGCTTCCACCGGAGTGACCGACGCGGAGGCCAGAAGGTCCGTCAGCTTTTTGCCGTCAAGGGAGACGATGCAGTCGGAGACCGTGAACCCCTCCTTCGGCAGAAGCGCGGCGAAGGCGTATTTCCCGCCCTTGTAGGGCTTCACGAATCCGACGGCGAAATCGCTTTCGAGATAGAGGTTTTCCCGGGAGCGCATGAATACTGCCTCCGTCTGCGTCCCGTCCTCCCGGGTGAAGGTGCCGGGATCGACCAGATGCTCCTTGTAGGGCTCGGTCCATTCCCCGTCGAAGGCGAGGGCGTTGACGAGATACATGACCGCGTCCGGCGGGATCCGGTCGAGGATTTCGGGGATCATGCCATCGGTGTTCTCCTTCACCCAGTTGTTGATCTCCCGGAGCGTCGACCCGTCGAAGGGCGCTTCGAACACGCCGGCCCCGTAGTATTTTTCGACGGTTTCGAGGAATTCCCCGTCTGCCTCGAATCCCCCTCCGTCCCTGAACCAGACGGAATTGGCGAGGTGGAAGCGCGGACCCTTTTCCGTTTTGTCCTCTTCCGGCATGAGCCCGCTGAAATACCGATTCAATTCTTCGGTGTCCATGCCGAGCACGGTCTCCATCTCCTCCCGGGTCTCCCCCTTCGCGCCGTTTGCGGTCATGGCCAGGGCGCCGAGGACGGAGAGCGGGGAGACAAGGGTGTTTTCCACTTCCCGCCTGCGGTAGGTCCACGAGGAGTTGGAACCGGATTTGATCACGACGCGGGAGAGATCGGGATATTCCTCCGTGGAGTAAACCTCCCAGAAATGGCCCTCCCATTCCGTGTTCTGAGTGAACGAGTCGAGAACGGTCTTCGGCGTCAGCGATCCGGTCCCCGCCGCTTCTCTTTCGTAAAGAAGGGTCTTCCCGCCGGTGTGGATGCAGAGATCCGATCCTATGAATCCGGTGGGTCCTTCTCCGACGCCCGCGCTTCTTTTCAGAAGCCGCACGGCAAAGTCTGCGATCCTTTCGGAATCGGAGAGATCTTCTTCTCCGGTCGGGCTTTCTCCCGGGCCCTGCTGCGACACGAACACGCGGATCTCCGTCTCCGGGTCGATCATCCGCTCCGTTTCGATCAGGATGTGCCACTCGGCCATGTCAGAGGTGCCGACCTCGGGGATCCGACTCACGATTTCCACGGTCAGCCCGTTTTCTCTCGGCATGACGCCGGCGAGCTCGTGCCGCACGGATCCGCTCCCCTCTTCGAGGAGGACGAGGATCAGCCGGTGGTTTTCGAACCAGGCCGCGTCGTATTTTCCGATCGCGTCGGCAAAGCCGATCGAACTGTCGGCGTACACTTTCTCCCTGTGGCCGAAGTCGTAGAAGTTCCGGTTTTCCTCATAGTACCGGTTCAGCTCCTCCGCGTCCGTGATCAGAAAGGCCTTCGGGTAGACCTCTCCGTCCCGGTATCCGTCGGTGCGGATGTACTGTGCCGTGTATTCCGTCATGGAAAAGAGCTTCCTCGTCTCCGGGCGCGTCATTCTCGTCAGGATCGCCGCCACCTCGGAGCGTTTGATGCTGTCCCCGGGCTTGCAGAGACGCTTCTCCCAGCCGCCGTTCAGCGCGCCGTCCGAACCTTCGAGGATCCCGGCGCGGTAGAGCTTGTAGATCTCCGCCGCCCGGGGGTGATCTGCCGGGACGTCCGATATCGAGCCGTCCGGGACCACGTTCAGCGGCGCGAGAAGGGGATCCGGCAGGGCATGGGCAAAGATCTCCATGTACCCGGACCGGGTCGCGGGGGCGTTCCAGTCGTATTCCCGGGCGATAATGCCCTTCTCCTTCGCGTAGTCGGCGTAGGGCCTGTACCAGGGATCGCCGTTTTTCAGGGAGACCGATCCGGCCGCGGTCTTTTCGTGCATACAGGCCGCCAGCTTCACAGCCTCGGCGTAGGTCAGATCGTCGTCCGGGCAGAAGGCGGAGGCCGATTTTCCGTTGATCAGCCCGTCGTCCACCGCGTTTTTCACGTCGTCGTAATACCACGCGTCTTCGGGGACGTCCTTGAAGGGGAAGGCGGCGGCGGAAATCCCCGGCGGGAAACAACCGGCCAGCAGAAGAGCCGTCAGCGTCAGGGTGAGGATCCGTTTTTTCATGATGTTTTCTCCTCGGGAAGGATGTTCTGTCATTTAGACGCCAAAGAGCCCGGGAAAGTTCCGCCGATCCCGATTTTTCCGTGGCCTGGGAGAAAAAACGCGCCGAACGCCCCCGCCCGATTCCGCTCCGCACTCTTGACCTCTGCCGTTTCCTGTTGTATAATAAATCTGACAGACGAATCCCGGTCTAATAAAGGTCGATCTTTCATACTGTCTCGCTTTCAGACAGTTCGACAGCTCTGACAAGTTTCGCCTGCACACCCCCACTGTGGCCCCTGTGCCCAATGCGCGCCTGAAACGCTGGCGGAGCCCACGGAACTTGTTCCGTGCACGGGTTAAACTGCACAAGCAGAGACCGCGCGAGGACATGGGACGCAAGATCGAATTTCGATTCCGGGACGAGCTGTAAGTTTATGCCATACGGCCAACTATTTGCTCCGCAAATGGACCCTCGGGAGGGGCAGAGTTTGCGAAGCAACACTCGTCGGCCATGAGATGGTCCCTCCCGGCGCCTGTCTGCGTGACTGCGTCGACGCGGCGCAGGGACATTAAATCCGAAACGCGGAGCGTTTCATACCTTATTTCCTTTCGTGAAGGGATGAGCAAATCCTTCTCCGCCGACGGACCGGTCGACACAGTCACCGGAATGTCCGTCGTTGCTTCTGTTGAAAGGCGGAGTCTTTCATACCTTATTTCCCTTCGAGAAGGGATTTCACATCTCAGCCCGTTCCGCTCAGGGACAGAGAAAGGACCTCGCCATGAAAACATTCCGCAATCCGGTTTCCCCTTTTGACGCGCCCGATCCCTTCATGACCTACGTCCCGGAGACGGGGTACTACTACGCCCTCTTCACCCGGGGCCGCGTGCTGGAACTCTTCCGCAGCCGCCACGCCGCAGAGATCTGCACGGCCGGGGACTCGAAGATCCTCTATACCGCAAACGGGCCCCGTGACGGCATCTGGGGCGATATCTGGGCCCCCGAGATGCACCGCGCCCCGGACGGGACCTGGTACATCTACACGAGCGGCCGGATCCGCGAAGAGAGGGGCGCGTCCAAACGGATCTTCGTGATGGAAGCCCTGTCCTCCGATCCCTTCGGGGAATGGCGCTTCAAGTGCATCCCCACCCCAGACACCGCCTCCATCGACCCCACCGTCTACACCGCGCCGAACGGGAAGCAGTTCCTCTGCTGCGCCCGTGAAAACCGCGGACTTGCGCTGACGATCTACGCCCTCGACAATCCCTATACCTTCGGATCCGCCTCTGCCGAGATCTCCCGGGCAAAATACGGCTGGGAGACGATGCCGCCCTATGTCGGTGACAGCACCATCAACGAGGGGCCCTTCTTCGTGGAGGAGAGAGGGCGGCTCTTCATCATCTACTCCGGCAACGGATGCTGGTCGGATCACTACGGCTTCGGCGTCCTCGAATTCACGGGCGGCGACCGGGGGGATCCCGCCGAAATGTGCGATCCGGCCAACTGGTTCAAGCACGAGGAGCCCATTTTCACGATGGCCAACGGCGTCTACGGCCCCGGGCACGCCTCGTTCTTCCGCTCCCCCGACGGCACGGAACTCTGGTGCGCCTACCACGGCATGAAAGCACACAACGAGACCGTCACCTACGCGCCTCGGTTCTTCAATATCCAGAAGGTAGACTTCGACGAGACCGGATACCCCGTCATGGGCGAGCCCGCCGGATACGAAACCGATCTCGTCCCGCCCTCCGGGGAGACAGCGGAATAATGCTGTGAAAAAGGAAAGACGCGGCTTCTTGAAATGAAGCCCTGCTGAACAAGTTCAGCGGCAAGAACTTCTGATGTGGATAGGACAAGTTATACCAATAAAGTATAGACGAAACCTTGGCAGGCCAATATAGCCATCCAACCTTATCAGAGTTATCTTTCGTGAGCTCAATGTTACGGCTGACGGTAGCGAGAATTCCCAAAGGGGATTCTCGGGGGTGGGATGGTTGATCTCATGTTTGGATATATGGCATTCCCACCCCGTCGCTCGCACTCTACAGGAAGCGATCAAAACTCATATAGCTAGCATTTTTATAGCGATAATCGAAGGAATCCCCCCAAAACGGAAAGGAGTTCTCCATGACGGAAAAGGAAAAGATGTTTTCGGGGTATGTCTACGACCCCTTCTCGGAAAACATGCCCGAAGAGCGGACCCGGGCTCATGCTCTCTGCAGGCGCTACAACGAGACCACGGAGGAGGACGGGGAGGAGCGCGAAAGGATCCTCGATGAGCTCATGCCCCACAGGGGGGAGGGGGTCTATCTGCAGGGACCGATCTATTTCGACTTCGGGACCCACATCTCGATGGGAAAGGGCAGCTACGCCAATTTCAACTTCACGGTTCTCGACGAGGGAAAGGTGACGATCGGGGAATCCGTCTTCATCGGGCCGAACGTCTCCCTTCTCACTCCCATCCATCCCCTCCGCTGGCAGGACCGGAATTCCTTCTTCAACGAAAAGACCGGATGCGTCACCAACCTCGAGAGGGCTGGGGAGATCGTCATCGGCGACAACTGCTGGATCGGCGGGAGCGTCACCGTCTGCCCCGGTGTCCGCATCGGCGCGGGATCGGTGATCGGCGCGGGATCCGTCGTGACCCGGGATATCCCCGAAAACAGCCTCGCCGTCGGGAATCCCTGCCGCGTGATCCGGGAGATCGGCGACGGGGACAGCTTCGCAAATCATCCGGAGTGGTTCGCGTGAGCACGCTTCATGCGGTTTTCAAACCAAGAAGCTGACTAAATGGGTTTCGATCTCGACATGTAGAATGCGAACGACGGGGTGGGAATGCCATATATCCAAACATGAGATCAACCATCCCACCCCCGAGAATCCCCTTTGGGAATTCTCGCTGACGTCAGCCGTAACATATATCCAAACATGGCATCAACCATCCCACCCCCGAGAATCCCCTTTGGGAATTCTCGCTGACGTCAGTCGTAACATATATCCAAACGTGGCATCAACCATCCCACCCCCGAGAATCCCCTTTGGGAATTCTCGCTACTGTCAGTCGTAACATTGAGCTCGCGTACAATAACTCTGATAAGGTTGGATGACTATTTTGGTGTGCGAACTCAGACTGAACGAAATGGCAGCAGCCTTGTCCTACCCCCCATGAAAGTTCTTGCCGCTGAACTTGTTCAGCAGGGCTTCATTTCAAGAAGCCGCGTCTCCCTTTCATTGACCCCCTGTTGACACGCCCGGGCCGGTATGCTATAATGGGACCCGCAGGCATCGGCCCGATCATCCCCCCCGGACGCGGGGAGCGAAAAGGAGGACATCCATGGCAGTTTACGAAATCAACACCGGACGCGTGATCGGGGTGCGCAGCCCCATGCTGTACGGCCATTTCCTCGAACATTTCCACCGGCAGGTATACGGCGGGATCTACGACCCGGGCAATCCCCTCTCCGACGGGGACGGATTCCGGGCGGATATCGTCGAGGCCATGCGCCGCATCCGGGTCCCCGTGATCCGCTGGCCGGGAGGCTGCTTCGTCTCGTCCTATCACTGGAAGGACGGCGTCGGACCGAAAGAGGACCGTCAGCCCGTCTACGACAAATCCTGGCGCGTGGAGGATCCGAACACCTTCGGTACGGACGAGTTCGTGAAGCTCTGCCGCAAGATCGGGTGCGAACCCTATATCTGCACCAACGCCGGGACGGGGACAGCCGAGGAGATGAGCGACTGGGTGGAATACTGCAATCTCCCCTCCGCCGGGAAATTCGCAAAGCAGCGCGCCGCCAACGGATCCCCCTCCCCCCACGCCGTGCGCTACTGGAGCATCGGGAACGAGAACTACGGTTCCTGGGAGATCGGCGCGAAATCTTCGGAGGAGTGGGGCCGGCTCGTGGAGGAATCCGCGAAGATGATGAAGCGCGTCGACCCGGACATCGAGCTCTCCGCCGCGGCCCTCACCGATCTGCGCTGGAACCTCAATCTGCTGGAACGCGCCGGGAGGCTCCTCGACTGGATCTCCATCCACCAGTACTGGGATTTCATGCCCCAGGTGCAGGATCCGGCGGACTACGGCGCGTGCATGGCCTTCACCAACTCCGTCGGGGACGCGGTGCGGGAGGTGCGCGGGCTCCTCTCGGCCATGCGGCTGGACAAACAGATCAAGATCGCCTTCGACGAGTGGAACCTCCGCAGCTGGCACCATCCGAACGTCCACACGGTCCGACAGGGCAGGACGCCGGAGGAATACATCACCCCCCGGGACAAGAACGACGACAACAGCGTCTACACGATGGCCGACGCGGTGTTCTCCGCCTGCTTCCTCAACGAGATGAACCGGAACTGCGATGTGGTGGGCATGGCGAATTTCTCCCCCGTCGTCAACACCCGGGGCTGCATCTACTCCCACCGGGACGGGATCGTGCTCCGCAGCACCTACTTTGTCTTCGAGCTCTTCACCCGGATCATGGGGGACACGGTGCTGGATCTCTGGTCGCCGGATCTTCCCGAGCGGATGGACGTGACGGCGAAGGACGGGCGGAAAACCACGTCCGCGGTCCTCGATCTCTGCGCCGCGAAGGACGGGGAGGCCGTGACCGTGTCTGCCGTGAACAAGCATCCGACGGAGACCCGGGAAATCACGCTGAAAATGCCGGGGATCTGCGGTCCCGTGTCCCTCTGGACGGTCAAAGGCCCGGACACCGATTCCTACAACGACGTGGGCCGCACGGAAGTGACCCTCACCTGCCGGGACCTCGGAACAACCGTCGGAGAACTGACGGTCCGGCTCGATCCGCACTCGGTCAATGTCGTGAAGATCGGATGAACCTAATCTCGTATCGTCGAAACCTTGGCACACCAATATAGCTATCCAACCGTATCAGAGTTATCGTTCGTGAGCTCACAATCATAGATTGTTCGCACTCTACGGAGATCGATCAAAACCCATATAGTTAGCTTTTTAGAGCGAGAATAGTATAAGCTCCGCGTTTCCTAAAAATCCCCCCGCTCCTTCCGCCGTGCAGGTCCCCCGATCCCGGGGCGCGGCATAGGCTGAGCGGGGGGTTCTGCCTCTCCGAATGACCGGCGCCGTGTTTTCCGGGGATATTTTGCCGGATCCGCCTTGATTTCGGCCCCGCGGCATGATATAATTTCCCCGGCCCCCGGAAAAGAGGGGGACTGGGGCACGCGAAACGAACGGAGGCGGAACAATGGCGGCGGAAAATCGGAAACGGCGGTACGCGCACACAGCGATCATCGGAATTGACGGCATGGGGAACTTCTGCAAGGACACCTCCACGCCGCGGATGGACGAAATTTTCAGAAACGGAGCGAAGACGGTGCGGGCTCTGAGCCTGATCCCCACCATCAGCGCGCAGAACTGGGGCGGGATGCTGCTTGGCGCGGAGCCGGAGGTGCACGGTCTCACCAACGGCGGGGTCAGCCAGCGGGAGTATACGAACAAGGCGCTCCCCTCCATCTTCACCACCGTGCGGCGGGCGTACCCGGACAGCGTGCTGTGCAGCGTCAGCAACTGGGAGCCCATCAACCGCGGCATCATCGAACACGACGTCGGGGTCGAAATGCAGACGGCGTCCGACGGAGCGTCCACGGCGGAGAAAGCGGCGGCGTGCGTGCGGACGAGGAAGCCGGATCTCTTGTTCGTCCACATCGACGATCCCGACGGGGCCGGGCACCGTTTCGGCTACGGGACAAAGGGGCATCTGGACTGCATCTCGAACGTGGACGGCATGGTGGGAAAGATCTTCGACGCCTACGTGCAGGCCGGGATCGCCGACGAGACGCTCTTCATCGTGATTACGGACCACGGCGGATTCAAGTTCGGCCACGGGGGATATACCGACACGGAGAAATACGTCTATTTCGCGCTCCGGGGCGGGACCGTGTCGGAAACGGAGGATTTCTTCGCAACGACGAAGGATATCAACGCGGTGGTGCGGTACGCCTTCGGGCTGGAGATCCCCCTGCCCGACCTCGGCGGCTATTCCTCCCAGGTGCCGGAGGGGGTCTTCACGGACTGGGACCGGCCCTATACGATCTTCCCGGAGGGGGACCGCTGCGACGTGGAGCCGGAGCCCCAGCCGGATCTGCACGGCGAAAAAGGGCTCCTCTCCTTCTTCCCGGAGGACGAGATCCGGCTGGCCATGTTCTTCGAGTACGGTCCCGAAGACGCGATGGGCCGGGCGAAGTTCACCGAATACGGCCATGTAAAATACTATTCGGACGGCGTGCGCGGCGCGGATGCGGAGGTCGGGGCGACGGGATGCCTCGTGTCGGAGGACGTGAAATTCGGCAAGGACGACTTCACGGTCTGCGCGTGGCTGGATATCGACAGCGCGCCCGCGGCGGAGGCGTATTACTGCGGGACCAAGACCATGACGGATTCCGGCCCGGGCTTCATGCTGGGCTTCACGGACACCGCCCTCTGGATCGGCGTCGAGACCTCCGACCCGGATTCCTACGAGGAATTTCAGCCCCCGTACCTGCGGGACGTGTCGGGAGGATGGCTCCATTCGACGGTGGTCTTCCGGCGGAAGGAATGCGCGATCGACCTGTACTGGAATTTCAAATACAAAAAGACCCTCCGGCTGCCGGAGATCTTCGCGGACGTTTCGCTGGACGCCCTCCCCTTCACGGTGGGGGACGACGCCTCCCGCAGAATCAACTCCGGCAACGACGCGCTGATCCGCATGGACGATCTTCTGATTTTCGGAAAGGCCTTCGGCCGGGCGGACGTCGAAAAGCTCGCGGCGTATTACGGGCGTTGAGCGGCGTTCGATCCCTTCCCCGGGCGGGAAAAACATGAAAACATGGATGGCCCCCCATCCGGTTAAAATAAGGAGAAAGAAAAATGGCAAGAAAAGATCTCGGAAAGCAGCCGGCGCTCTATCCCATGCCGGTCCTTATTGTCGCCGCCTATGACGCGGCAGGCACGGTTCAGGCGATGAACGCCGCCTGGGGCATGATCTGCGATATGGACAAGATCGCGCTCTTCATCGACGAGGATCACGCGACGACGAAGGCGATCCGGCAGACGGGGGCGTTCACGGTCTCCCTCGCCGACCGGCCCCACATGGACGCCGCCGATTTCTTCGGCATCGCCACCGGGAACAGGATGGCGGACAAATTCGCCCGGACGGGGTATCACGCGGAGACGAGCGCCCACGTCAATGCCCCGGTGATCACGGAATTCCCCGTCACGATGGAATGCGAGCTGGCCGAGGTCGTCGAAACGGAGAATCTCCACGCGGTCGTCGGAAAGATCGTCAACGTGAGCGCGGACGAAAAGGTCCTGGACGAAAAGGACAAGGTCGACCCGAAGAAGCTGGATGCCTTGATCTTCGACCAGTTCCAGAGCGGGTATTATGTCTCCGGTGAGCAGGTCGGCAAAGCCTGGAACGCCGGGAAGGATCTTATGAAGAAATAATACTGATTTCACTCTAAACCATGTCAAAAGTTTTTGATCAACCTTTTTTCAAAAAGGTTGCGGGGTCAAGGGTTCCTCTTTTGGTTCTCGTGTTCAATTTATTGAACCGGCTCCTCGATAAAGGAGAAAAGAACAGCGATATCTCTGGATGACATCATTTAGAACGGAAATGGTATAAAAGCGTCCCCCTTCCTTTCGGAATCTGCGGTTCTGAACGGCAGTTCTCCCGGATGGAGGGGGATTTTTCATTTTACTTTTTATTCTGATACTCTATCCCTTCTGGGGAGTTACGCGGCAAGAGACTATCATGGGGAGAGGCAATAATCCGTTTCATTTTCGTCTGGTCCCTGTCCGCGCACCCATATAGTCATCCAGCCATATCAGAGTTTTCGCACGTGCGCTCAATGCTGCGGCTGACGCAAGCGAGAATTCCGAAAGGGGATTCCTGGGGTGGGAAGGGTGATATCCTGTTTGGATAAATGGCATTCCCGCCCCGTCGTCCGCACTCTGCGGAGAGCGGTCAAGCCCCATTCGGTCAGCTCTTTAGAGCGAAAACAGCCTCAGTCCTCACCGTTGACCGAGCAGCTTTTCCTTCATGTCGTCGTCTCCCCAGTTCAATCCGAAGGAGCAGTAGAAGCCTTCCCCTCCGATGGCATTCGTGACTTCGAAGAAATCCTGAATGCCGCCCACCAGCCACATGCGCTTTCCGGCGGCGCGGATCTTCCGGTAGACGTCGAGCCAGTGCATGGGACCGGGCTTTCCCTCTCCGTAGACCCACTGCACCGCCTTCAGTTCCGGCATGGCGAGGATGGTGTCGAGATGGCAGAGCTCCCCGATCCCGTCGAGGTGGTAGATGACGTTGGTCAGCCGCTCCGTGTCCCTTCTCAGCGTCGGAAGGACGAATTCCTTGAACATTTCGTCCCCGATCATGTAGCAGAAATCGCACTGGGCGATATACGACGGATCGGGCGAGAGGATCCCGGACCAGTCCGTCCAGCCCATGTCCCCCCCGGCCGGATGGAGGATCTTCGAGAAATCGTCGTAGGCCGCGTACCAGGCTTTCTCGATCTCACCGATCAGACGCAGGACCTCCTCCGGCTCGTCGTAGAGATACAGAAGGAGGTTTTCCGTCCCGCAGAGGGTCGCCGCCACGTCCATCACGCCGCCGAGATCGGGCATCCCCATGACCACGAGCCCGTCCCAGCGTTCCATCCCGGCCCGGTAGATGGCTTTGATCCGCTCCGCCCATTTGTTGTGGGGATCGTACACCGCGTGGATGTCGCCGATCTCTCGTTTTTTGTCCGGGAAAAACCACACCCGGCCCGAGGAATTGTCCAGCGTCGCCCCGCAGAACGCCGCCGCGACTCCCGGTCCGAAGCAGTCAAAGCTCACCCGCGGATAGCCGTCTCCGGCGAATTCCAGGGTCGAGAGCCCTTCGTCCATCGTGTCGATCAGTTCCTCGGGGGACCACCGGAAATCCCCGCAGCTCGACTGACTGAGCCAGGGCGCGCGGGATTTTGACGGATGCGGGTGCGCGCCGTGCAGGGTCAGATTCACGATCGGCCGGTCCAGCTCCCCGTTCCACCAGCGGCGGTAATTGTCCTTGACCTCTTCCATCCGGTCTTTCGAAAAATGGATCGCCATACTGTCCTCCCTTATTTTTTCCGTATCCGTTCGGGACCTTCGTCCCCGTCACTCGAATTTCTCGATCAGCTTGCCGAGCATCTTATCCAGCATCTTGAGACTGGAGGCAAGGGTGGAGCTCCAGTTCCCCGTTCCGTTGACGACGCCCCGGAACATCTGCCAGGTGATGGAGCTCAGCATACTGTTGAACACCCGCCCGAAATCGAAGCTGATGGAGTCGCGATTGTAAAGTAGCTGATTCGAGATATCTCCGGTCGCGAAGAACAGCTTCCCGTTGACGGCGGACTGCTTCACAAGCTGGCTGCTCCACCAGGGCTTTTCCATGTCGATGTACTCCGTCGGCAGGAGATCGTTCAGCATCCCCTGGGCGGCGAGAGTCGGGAAGCACATGGAGTAGCCGGAAATGAAATCATAGGCCCCGGACGCGGACTGGACGCTCTTGGTGATCGCGGAGACATAGGCGGCCTGCTTGCTGTTGCTGCTCTCCACGTCGATCAGTTCGAAATCCACGTTCAGACGTTCGCAGACGGCGGTGTAGCTGTTGTAGAGGGCGTCGTCCACCACCTCGCCGGTCAGCTCCTCCGTGTTGAACTCCCGCAGAAGCACCAGCGGATTCTTGACGATATGGACGGTCTCTCCGCCGTAGTCCAGCTCGCCGGGCAGATCGGGGGAGATCGTCTCCTCTTCGGGCTCCGTCTCCGGGGCAGGAGTTTCCGGGGCGGCGGTCACGGTCTGATCGGGCGGGGTCCCTCCGTCGGCGGAGGCGTTTTCTTCGGCTGCCTTCCCGGAGCAGGACACGGATCCCGCGCACAGAAGCGAGGCGAGAAGGATGCTGAGCAGTCTTTTTTCCATAGGGCGATTTCCTTTCGTCTTCAAACAAAGCTGAACCAGCCGGGCATAAATTCATCCGGGAATATTATACCCCGAAACGGCGGGATAGTCAACAGGCCTTTCGCTCCGCCGGAAAACAGAACCGCATCCCCCGCCCCCACGGTCGGACTGCCGTCAGGGAAAGGAATGCGGTTCGATTTCAGTTTATAAATTCGGTTGTATCAGTTTGCATCAGTATGCTGCGCCTTCGAGGAACGCGCGGATGGCAGTGGCGATCTCAGCTCTCGAGGCGGGCTCGGTGGGACGGATCGCGCCGTCGGTCAGCCCGAGGATCCCGTTGGCTGCCGCCCACTTCACGTTCTCCTCCGCCCAGCCGGATACGCTTTCCGCGTCCGCGGCGTCAAGATCGGCCGTCTCGATCTCATACCCCCTGAACTGCGCATAGCGGTACAGGATCGCGGCGAGCTGCTCCCGGGTGACGGGATCCGACGGACCGAATCTTCCGTCTCCGTAACCCTTGACGATGCCTTCCGATGCCGCCCATTCCACGCCTGCGGCATACCACTCGGCGGGCGGGACGTCGCTGAATCTGCCGCTGTACGGGACTTCGGGCTCGCCCTCCATCCGGTGCAGGACCGTGACGATCATGCCGCGGGTCAGACCGGCGAGAGGCGCGAAGAGGTCGTTTCCGACGCCGTTCATGATGCCTTTTTCCCAGACGTACAGCACATCGCCGTAGTACGGATCGGTCTCGGCGACGTCCCTGAAGGGATTCACGGAAACCGCGGGCTTTTCGGGGACGGGATCCTTCGCCGCGTTCTGTTCCTCCCGGCGCCGTCTTGCTTCTTCGGCCTTCCAGAGGGAATAGAAGTTCAGCCAGTTGTCCCTCTCCGCCGCTTCCCTCGCCTCCTTCGCCCGCTGCTCGGCGAGCTTTTGCACCAGCAGGTCGGCGATCCGGTCGAGGGCCGCTTTGTTTTCTTCGAGGCTCTGCCCTTCGTCGTAGTCCAGTTCTTCGATGCTCCGGACCGCGTCGGCGATCAGCATGCGGCAGAGCGGACTGTCATCCTGCCGTTCGAGCGGCTCGATCCCGTCCTTCACGGTCTGTTTGTAGGCTTCGAACTCCTCCTTGTTTTCCGCCAGCCGGACCGCTTTGATCGCGGCTTCGATCGCGTTCTGCAGGTTTGCCGCCGCGTTGTCGATCACGGTCTGCGAGGCGTCCGCGTAGCCGGAAACGGACCGCGCGGAGAGGAGCGCCGCTTCAAGGTTCCCGGCGATTTCGGGGTATTCCTCCGCGAGTTCTTCCTCGAGGATCTCCGCTTCGCCGATCTTCTGATCCAGGGCGGTTTTGTCCGTCGTTTCCGGGTCTCCCGAGACGTTGACTTTGACCGCCTTGTACAGAGGATTGGAGGACATATCCTCGATCATGATGTGGGTGGACCCGCCGCCGGTGCCGATGACCGTACCGTCCTCCGAAACCAGAGCCACGCCGGGATCCTGGGTCGAATAGACGAGATCTTTCAGGCCGTCCCAGGGATACGCCTTCACGGAGAGGTCCGCCGTCCCGTTGATCTCGAGATCGAGCTCGTCAATATCGCCGTTGACCTCGAGGATCTGATTTCTGAGGATCTGACGGCGGACGTGAAGGGTGTCTTCCATCTCTTCGCCGTCCAGCGTGAAACTGACCTCCGCGGACAGAACGCCCATTTCGTCCAGATGCTTCCGGGCGTCGAGGGATTTCAGCGGGATCACGGCGTACACCGTCTCCGTGATGGGATTGCCCTCCTCGTCGACCGTCTTGACGGGAAGCTGCGGGATCGTTGTCGTGCCGAGGACATCCCCCTCAGCGACTCCGTCCGCGGTCTCCTCCAGCGCGGTGACCGTCACGGTGAGATCGCTGCCCGGCCGGTTGCCCACGTTCGTCACGGGCACGCAGACGATATAGTCCGCGTAGGTCCCCTTTCCCGTGGTGGCTTTCAAAACCGCCCGGACTTCCGGATCGAAGGGCTCCGTGAGAAGATTGAGAAGCGTTTCGAAGTCCGCGCCCGTGTTCTGCTTCAGAAGCGAAGCGTCGATCCGCGGCGTGATCTCCTCGGGCATACTGTACACGGCGGCCGTACCGAACGCGGGGAGCGCTCCGGTCTTCGTTGATACGGATGCCGTATTGGCCCCGTGATCCTTCACGGCCAGCTTCTGCGTGCTGTCGAGCTCCGTGACCTCCGCCGAGACGGTCAGTTCTCCGCCCGCTCCAGCTGTGAAGGTCCGCTCGACGGTCGCGCCGTCCCCGGGGCAGATGTCCGCGTCTTCCACGATCTCGGTTTCGCCGTTCACCGTCAGCTCGTACCGTTTCGCGGGAAGGAGGCCGTTGTTGTTCACGGTCATGGAGGCCGTGACCTTTTCTCCCTCCACGGGGTAGGCGTCCGAGAGCTCGATGGTTCTCCAGCCGATCTCGAGGCTGCTGCCCGGCACGAAGTCGATCTCCGCCAGTTCATGGTCCGAATAGACCACTCTGCCGTCCGCGTCGATCTCCTGGGTATAGAGGTTCCCCACCAGGATGGCTCCCCCGTCGTTTCCGACGCTGACCGTCAGCTCGTCGATGACTTTGCCGTAATCGGTCAGCTTCACGGCATTGCTCCAGTTCGGACGGTCGAGATCCCCGCCGTCTGCCTGGGAATCTGCCCGGAACATCGCTGCTCCGTAGAGTTCCCGGCCGAAGTCGCTCTCGATGTCCTCGTTGTCCTGTCCGGTCCAGAACAGATACAGGTTGCCGTCGCCCCCGACCACAAGCTGATGGTCCGTGAGCATCATGCCTTCCCGTTCGCCGTCATAGTTCACGGAGGAGGAGAAGTCGACGCTCGTGCTGATCATATCGCAGGTCGCCAGCTTCTCGAGCATCGTGTGCCATTCGCCGTTTTTGCCGCCCAGCGCCTGATACGGCAGCTTGTTCCAGCCGCTTTCGGCGATCTCGTCCGCAGAGAGGCTCCGGACCCGTTCGAGACTCGTATAGGGCGCGCCCGTGTCCGTGCCGTCGACGGTGCCGTCCTCATGGTCGAGCGCGTAGAAGATCCCCTGTGCGCTGACAGTGTTGTACACCACTCCGTCGCTGAGCCAGGTGAGATAGACGTCGTCCGCCGCCTTCGTGAGCTTCGGAGCCAGAATACTCGACCGGTTCGCGTCGATCGGAACGGGGTAGTAGTCCCGTCCGTCGGTGAGATTCGACGCCTGTACCCACAGTTCCCGGTCGGCCGCGGTTTCCTGCCTGCCGTCCCGGTCCACGGTGTAGCTGTAGAAACGGTAGTCCTTCGTTTCACCGTCCAGAGACGTATAGGAGAAGTCCGCCGCGTCGAGGTCCGTCACCAGCGGGTCTCTGAGGGTGGGATGCCGGATCACGATGTATTCCTCCGTGGGATCCTCGCCGGAGGAGATTTCGATAAACTGTCCGAGGGCGGGATCGTACACCTTCCGCGCCCAGGTGCCGTAGTTGTTGGTCAGCCCCACGAGATCGGTGATCTTTGAAGCTTTCCCGATGTCCTTCTTGTAGTAGTAGAGGGCGATTTTGTCCCCCTCCGCGGCCATCATCACGTTGGAGTTGACGAATCGGTCGTTCGTCACGGGGATCGGGTCGGAGACCATCTCTCCGCTGTTCGGATCCCAGACGGCCAGCCGGATGTTGCCGGACTGCAGAGAGGCCTTCGCGCTGTCCGCACTGTCGGCGAAGCGGGGATCGACCCGGGCGTTCGTCCACGCGATATAGACAAGGTCTCCGGCGCGCATGGCCGCGAAGGTGCTGTCCGCCTCTTCGTCCTTTTCCACGGTGACGGAGCGGATATTGCCCTTTTCGTCCTTCTCCCAGGTCCCGTCGGAGTTTCGGATGGCGTAGACGAGGGCGGATGCGTTGCCGACGTCGCGTCCTTCCCCGGTCATGTTGCGTAAGAACAGCAGCATGGTCCTGCCGTCGCCGAGATCGAGAAGCTGCGGACGGATGTACTCCATCGCGCCGCCGATCAGCGTCGTTTTGGCCGAGGGGACAAAGATGCCGCGCAGAGGGCCGGACCCGTATTCCTCGCCCGGATCAAAGGCCCGGAGCTCATAATACTCGCCCATGCCGTCGCTCTGGAGACCGCCGGTCTTGAAGACTCCCGTCTTCCAGCCGATGGAGCCGATGGTGTAGTTGAAGGAGAAGACCAGAAGATCGACGCCGACGCCGCCGGTGAAGGTCCCCATGGTGCCTCCGGCGGGTCCTTTCTCGATCCCGGCATTGTACCGGGCGACGAAGGCGAAGTCCAGAATGCCGCGGGCCCCGAGGATGCCGCAGATCCCGATGCCGGGCTGCAGCTTGATCCCGATCCCGAACTGGAACCAGGGCCATTCCGTTTTGAGCTTCGAGGTGAGGTCGTCGTAGTAGCCCATCTCCCTCGCGGTCGTCACGCCCTTATCCGTAACATAGCGGCCGTCGAACTGGACGCTCACGCTGCCGCTGATGTTCAGGAAGACGGGCCAGCCGTATACCGTCCAGTAGAACGTCTTGTTTACGTTCCCGCAGACGGAGATGATGTACTGTCCGCCGGAATAGAAATGATCGTTCTTGACCGGATCGTAGTCGTATTCCAGCTGGAGGATCAGATTGACGGAGGCGGTGATCTTCGCCGAGCCTGTTTTCGTCAGAGCGTCCTTCTTCGCCCCTTTGGTGATCTCGTCGCGGAACAAATCCTTTACTTCAGGGGTCGAGTTGAAGTAGTTCATCGCGTCCTGATTCGTCGCGCCTTCATGATTCTCCTTGTACCACTCGCAATATTCGTCCTGCGTGGACTTGTTGAGGAACTTAAAGACGTCGGAGTTGTCGTCGCCGATCATCTGATCCCAGGACTTTGACGCTTTGGGACCGTTCCGGACGTTGTCGAGCTTCGCGAGGTTGGCCTTGAATAGGGCGTCGTTGACGGTCGCGGCGAGGCTGATCACCTCCGCGTAGGGACTGGTCCCCTTGTTCTTCTCGTCGGCATAGACCGTCTTCCAGGTCAGCTTGCCGCTGCTCAGATTTCCTGCCATGGAGCCGAGCACGGGCAGACCGTCGTAGGGATTGGGCATATCGTAGGAGAAGTACTGCTGCGGAGGCTCCTCCTTCGGGATATAGCAGACCAGGCCCGTATCGAGCGCCGTGTACGTGATCTCGTTCTTTCCGCCGGCCGGCACCGCGGTCAGCGTCACGTAGAAGCGGTCGCCGTCGGTCAGATCGTCCGCCGAGAACCGGACTTCATATTCTTCCGTCAGGATCTGCTCCTCTCCGCTGGTCTTCTGGGCGGCAACCTCGGTCTTGAATCCGTTGCGGCCGACCTTGACCACGAGGACCTTGCGGATGTCCGCGCCGTTCGGCACTGCCGTCAGCGTCAGCGTCAGCTCGTCCCCCGCCATGATGGGCACCGTATTGTACCGGGTCTCCGCGACGGATTTCTTATACTGGTAGTTTACGTTCGAGACGTAAGGACTGTGATAGGCGCGGATGGGCATGTCGATCCCCGCGATGCGGTTCACCGCGCAGGAAGCCGTGACCCGCTCGTTTTCGTTCGCTCCGGTTGAGGGATCGGGCCTCATCTCGTCGAACGCGGCGTCGCGGCGGAAACTCTGGTTGTACACGGACCGCAGCTTGACATAGATCACCTGCTGCATGTCGTTGTTGTCCGCCATGACGGAGATCGTATCCCCGGAGACGGCCCGCAGTCCTTCAATGGAGAACGTGCCGTCGTCCTTCGTCACCGCGGTAAACCGCTGGGCGGTGAGAGCGAGTTCTCCGCCGCTCACGTAGATCTCCGAACTGGCTCCGCCCGCCGTGACGGTCGCCTGCATGGCGGGAGAGGAGGTGATCTCCTCCGACTGGGGCCGCAGGGAATACGCGCTGTAATACACGCCTCCGTCGACGATGAAATACTCGTACCAGGCGGGATCGGTCTTTTCCGCCCCGACGGAGATCACATTTTCCTGCGCGTTGTTGGCAGCGATGAAGTCCGCGGCGAAGCCGTTCACCTGCTGTCCCGTTCGGGAGATGGTGATCACGGGCCGCCATGTGCCGTCGTTCTCGGCGGAGGGATCGAGGATCACGGTGTAGCCCCTGCCGGTCACGGGCGTATACTTTTCCGCTGCCGTGGATCCGGAGGGATTGGTCATGAGCACGTTTTCCCCTTCGCGCACGGTGCCCGCGAGAACGCTCTGGGGCACGAGATCGCGGACGGTGAAATACTTCTGCGCGTCCTCGTCCAGTTCGACGCGGATATAGTTCTGGCGGTCCGTAAAGTGGCCGCGCACCTCATTTTTCGTATAGAACAGGGTGCGGCCGGGCACTTCGTTGGGCGTGACATCGAGGTCGCCCGAGCTGTTCTTGTCATAGGCGGTGTCGCCGGGGTTGATGTACTGATACTGGGAATACTGGGTGAAATACGCGTCTTCCACGGGGGTGGTCATGGTCAGGTTCAAAGTGTCTCCCACATGGAACACGTTCGCAAAGGTCTCCTCCGGGCGGTAGTCCTCCGCGTCCGCCTTGTTCGCGAAGAACGCCACATAGTCGATCAGAAGCTCCGCGCTCTTCCCCGTGCCGGGATCGAGCCGGATCCATTTGACCTCGCCGGTCCACGTCGATTCGCTCAGGCCCGTGGTTTTCCGGTTCAGTTCCGCAAGGTCGACGATATAGGTATGCCACTCGGTATCCTTATTCAGATAGATATCCGCGCAGTTCTCGGCGGTGACGTTGTTATTCCCGCCCGCGGCCGCGAACAGCTGGATTCTGTCCGCCCGGCTCAGATTTTTCACGCGGAGCTTCGCCCACAAAATCGCGCTCGCGTCGTGAACTCCCCTGTTGATGGAGACATAGGGATCGCTGCCGGTGGCGGTGAAATGATAGTACGCGTTGCCGCCGCCGTCGGACTCGGCAGCCCAGGTCACTCTATGCTGGCTGGTCCCGCCCATGCAGGCGTTCATCGCGTTGTCGGTGCTGAAATCCCAGAGGAGATTCGGGCGGCTCTCGAAACTGTTGGTTTTGCCGGCCTTGCGCATTTTTTCAAGGACTCTGTCCTGATAGTGATACTCCGCCCCTTCCGGGATCCCGGTGGGAGGCAGCAGTTTCACGTTGACGTCCCTGTACGTGTACACGGGCTGGACGGTCAGGGAGGTATAGCCGAGATTGGTGTTGCCGTCGCTCACAGGCAGACCCTTTGTCAGCTTTGGCGTATGCTGGTCAATGACCGCCATGAGGTTGTCGTTCAGCGTCAGCCTCGTGCTGTTGGACGGGAAGAAGAAGGCGCTTCCGTCCAGAGGCTTGATGTTGTAGCCGGTGAGGGTGCCGAACACCGCCAGATTTCCCGGCGCCGGGCTCTCGGTGATCTGGATGTCCTGTCCGGTGTAGCGGGTGGTGTCGGTGGCCGAGGCTACCTGCGCGGGCACGAGCTTTTTGGTAATGGGCGTACCGTCCGCTCTCAGCTCGCCCGTCCGGAATTCCATCGCGGCGGGCTGGACCATTTTGACGCGGTACTCCCTGTACAGCATCACGAAGCCGTACACCTTCGCTGAGGGGCGGTTGAGGTCGTTGGTGGTGCGCTGGACATGCACGGACATCTGGAACTTGCTGCCCCACGGGTAGGGGGAGAAATCGCTGCCATTGTTGTGGAACATGGAGGTCGCCAGTCTGGGCTTGCGCGCGTTTTCGTCGCCGATCTCTTTTCTGTCATAGGTAAGCAGGCTGCCGCTGCCGTCCATGGTCTGGATCGTCAGTCCCACCTTCGAAGCGTTGTAGCTCGATCCGGTGGAAAGGTCCGCGAGGATCATCCGGTAACGGTTGACGGGCTCGGGAACGTAAACGGTCCCCGTCGTCCAGCCGTGCCGCCAGATCAAGCCAGAATAGTATTCGAGGTAGAGATGCGGGGTCCCGTCGTCTCCGATGTGGTATACGTGGTCGCCGTCTCCGCCCGTGGTGATGTTGTAGATCCCGTCCCTCGAGGCGTAGTATTTGCCGATCTCGTTCTGTCCCAGAATGATCGTTCCCATGCTGGGATTGGAGGTATCCTTGTATTCGATGGAAACTTCTCCGATGCCGTCCAGGGTGAGGGAGGAGGGATAGCTGCCCATGGTCGCGCCGCCCCGGTCGAAATCGTCGAGGTAGCTGTCGTCGATGCGCTCCTCTCCCTTTTCCTCAGCCGGCGCGGAACATCCGGCGGGGATCACGGCTTCGGCGGTCATGATCTCACCGGGTTCCGCCCCTCTGAGCTCATAGAGTTCCAGAGCGAAACGCGTGTCCTCTTCTCCGCCCGTGACGGGAACGGGGGCGACGGCCTCTTCCTGGAAGGGCTGGAAAACGAGGGTCAGATCGGTCGCTTCAAAGTTTTCCCCTTCCTTCGCGCCGCCGTTCTCCAAAGCCCGCAGATTGACGGTGACATAGGAGTACAGGGCTCCCGTCCGCGTCACGGTGACGTTGGCGAACCCGTCAAGGGCGGTATACGACGGCGCGTCAAAGCTGACGAGGGAGTGCTCGACGGGCTCGTCGTCCTCGATGATGACGCTCAGAGAGCTCGCCGCCTCGATGATCGCGGTGCAGTCGTCCGCGGCGGACAGGAGGAAGTTGAACATCTCCTGCCCCTCGCTCTCCCCGTCCTCCAGAATCCGGAAGGTCAGAGTCTGTTCCCGCTCGCCGGGGGCAAACTCCACCCGCGTGACGGAGGTGATGGGGAGGTATTCGGCGGGGTCGATGTTCGCCTGGCTGAGGAAGGTCTCGGCGAGAGAGGTGAACTCGCTCTCCGTGGTCTCGCGGACCGGCATCCCGCTCTGAAGCTCCTTCAGCTCGGCAAGGGTGAGGCTTTCCGGATCCTTCGCGGCTTCGGAGGCGTCTTCCGGCTCCGGCTCATCGGCGGGAATGTCCCCGTCCGCCGTTCCGTACATGCTGTCCGCCACGAGACCCTCGATCGCGTCGAGCGTTTCCCGGGTCTGCCGGCGGCTTTCTTCGTCCGCGGAGTTTTCAAGGATCGTTCCGTCGCTCTCGAGCTTTTCCGTGCTCCAGTTGCTGTCCTTCACGGCGTAGTCCCTGCCGTAGACCGCGGAGACGTCCACGGTGGTGACGAGGACGGCGGAGGCAAGGCTCGTGTCGCCCGCGCGGCGCAGCGTCAGCGCATAGAGTCCGCGCTCCGGCAGATTCGCCTGTCCGGAGGCAAATCCCGCATAGGGAATCCCCTCCGCGTATTCCATCACCGGCAGTTCCGCTGCGGGAAGCAATACCGGATCTCCGCGCACCTCGTCCGCGATCACGTTCATGGGGAGAACGCCCATCAGCATGACGGCCGCCAGAATGATACTGAAAACCCTTTTCATCGGTCCCTCCAAAACTCCGTATTATGACGATGGTCTCTTTCGAATGATAATCATGTGAAAACGCTATTCAATCATACGCGCCAGGCGCATGAAGATCGTCGCCGTCTGCGCCCGGCCTGCGGTCAGACCGGGTCCCAGCTTTCCGCCGGAGATGCCGCCGATCAGCCCGCTTTCAACGGCCCATCCTATCGCTTCCGCGGCCCAGGGCGATACCTCCCCCGCGTCCGCAAACCGGTCCGGGATGTCCCCCGATCCGCTCCCGGGATCCGCGCCGCGGGAGTCGGCATACCGGTACAAAATCGCCGCCAGCTGTTCCCGGCTGACCGGATCGTCCGGCCCGAACAGCGCGCCGCCGTATCCTCCGACGATACCTTCGGACGCCGCCCACCGGACCGCATCCGCGTACCATATCCCCGGGGGAACGTCGGCAAACGCCGGATCGGAGGCAGCGGCCGGTTTCCCAGCCAGACGCCACAGGATCGTCACGATCATGGCGCGGCTCGTCGGGGCGTCGGGGACGAAATTCCTGCCTTCCGCGCCGTTCATCAGGCCGTTCTCCAGCGCGAAGTGGATCCCGTCGTGATACCACCCGGAGCGGTCCAGATCGGAGAATCCCGCCAGAGGACAGGAGCCGTCCCGGGGACAGTCCGCATACGAGACGGGAGGAGCGCCGGGATCCGTCCCCTCCTCCGCGAGAGCCTCCAGGCATCCGGCGATGTTGAGGATCCCGTAGCCGTAGTGTTCGTCATATCCCGTGAGCCCTCTGTCCGCCGCGCACCCGGTCAAAAGGCGCAGGACATCGTCGGCGGACAAACCCGGATCGGCGCAGAACAGGATCGCGGCGGCGGCGGAGACATGGGGAACGGCGTAGGAGCATCCGCTTTCGGTGACAAATCCGCTCCGGTGGCTCGCGGTCCTCACCTGAACGCCCGGCGCGGCGATCGAAACGCTCTCGTTGCTGTTGGACCGCACGGATACCGCTCCGCTGCTCTCCACCGCGCTCACGCCGATGACGCTGTCGTAGGCGGCGGGATAGTAGATCTCCCCCGTCCCGTCGTTGCCCGTGGCCGCGACCACCACGACGCCCTTCTTTGCCGCGTATGCGACGGCCTGACGCAGGGATTCCCTGTCGTAGGGGACCCCGAGGCTCAGGTTCAGCACATCGCACCCGAATTCGTCGATCCCGCCGTAGATGGCCTCGCAGAGCAGGCTGGTGCTGACGGATCCGCTGTCGGTGATTTTCAAGGGGACAATCTCCGCTTCCGGCGCGACGGCGGCAATCAGCCCGGCCACCCGGGTGCCGTGACCGTATGCGTCGGAGGTATCTTCCGGATCCGGGGCGTCCGCGACGTAATTGTGTCCCCCGACCAGCTTGTCTCCAAAAGCCGGATGCGTGCTGACGCCGGAGTCGATCACTCCGATCCGCACGTTCTGCCCCCGGAATCCCAGAGAAGAAGCGGTATCCGCGCCGATCATGGCGAGATTCCACTCCGTTCCCCCGGTCCCGGACGGCTCGTCCGCGCGGGCGGCGGAAAATCCGAGCAGCGCGTCTGCAAGGAAGACCGCGGCGAGGCACAGTCCCCAAACCGGGCGGAGGATCTTTCTCCGTTTCAAAAGCATCACCGCTTTCTTTTCCTCCCGGCATCCGTCAGGGGCGGCCGAACGTCTTTTCGTGCCCTGTGTCCTTCTCGGGAATGATCACCTGGGAGGAAAAGTAAAACTCGCACTTGGGACAGAAGTCGCTCAGCCACGGGACATAGACGTCCTCAACGAAACAGGAGCGGATGCAATCCTCGAGTGTCGGAAAACCGCCCGCGACGCCTTCCAGTTCTTCGAGAGACAATTCTTCCACACTGTTCATTCCTTCGTGCAGCGACTGGAGATAGCGCGTGAGCTCGCCGAAGGAGGCGTCGCAGCCGCGCTCTTTCATAAAGGCTTCCGCCTGGCCGGCTCTCACCGCCTCGTCGAACCCTTCCCACAGTTCCTTGTTCCACCGGATCTCTTCATAGAATTCGCTGACTGTTTTCATGTTTTTGTCCTTCCTGAAATATGTTGTATTTTAATGAAAAATGGTTATTCAGATCTCAACGCTCCCGTTCCGCCGCGCGTTTTTTTATCTCGGTCAGATCGCGGATATAGTCCTGGGCCATCCCCGGCAGTTTTTTGACCGCGCTCCGCCTTGCCTCCGTCATGTCCTCCGGGGTCCGCATCTGCGCCTGGAGACGTTCGAGGATACGGCCGATCTCAGCGGACACGCACCGGGCGAGCTCTTCTTCGCGGCATTCGAGGCAGGCTTTGAAGACCTTGATCCGCACCGAGGCCAGAAGCAGGTCCTCGCTCGTTTCCTTCCGCCGGAAATTCAGTTCCGCCAGACAGTTTTCGAGGTAATCCGCCTGTCTCCTGCCCTCCTCCAGCGCGCCCCGGAGATCCCCGGGGGACAGAGTCAGGCCGAGAGCTCCGTCGAAGAACGCGGCCAGTTCCTCCGCGCTTTTTCCCGCCGGGTCGATCCGCCCGATCTCCTCCCCTTCCCGGAAAACGATCCAGGTCGGGGAACCGTCGACGCTGTATTCGTCCGTAAACCACCCGTTTTCCGCCACATCCAGCCGCGCGGTCAGAAAGCCGCCGAAGCCGGAGAGCATATTGCAGAGCGGGGATACGGAGGCGCAGGGGAGGCAGCCCTTCTGCATACAGGCCGCCAGCACGGTCTTCTCCCCCAGCGCGGCGTTCCACTCCTCCCGCGTCGTGATCTCAGTCATACCCCCGCCTCCTCAGTTCAGCATGGATAACGCGGATACGGATTCCTTCAGCGCGCGAAAGGCCGCGTCAACCTCTTCCCGGGTCGTCTCGTCCGACAGCGAGAGCCGGATCGCGCCGTTCGCCCGGGTCCGCGATTTCCCGACGGCGGTCAGCACATGGGAGGGCTTTCCCGAAGAAGAACTGCAGGCCGCCCCGGTCGACGCGCAGATCCCCTGCCCGTCGAGCAGCGTCAAAAGCTCCGAACCGCTGATCCCCGCGAAGGAGACGTTCACGTTCCCCGGAAGCCGCTTCACGGGATGTCCGTTGAGGGAGGAGCCGGGGATCTCTTTCAGGATGCGCCGCACAAGGATGTCCCGCAGGGCCGTGATCCTGACGGACTTTTCCGCCATGCCCTCTCCGGCCATCTCCGCCGCCTTTCCGAAGCCCGCGATCCCCGCGGTGTTCGAGGTTCCGGCCCGTCTCCCGTCCTCCTGCGCCCCGCCGAAAAGCAGGGGAGGAAGCGCGATCCCCTTCCGGATATACAGAAGTCCCGCGCCTTTGGGGCCGTGGAGCTTATGGGCGCTGGCGGAGAGAAAATCGACGTTCATTTCCCCGACGTCGAGGGGGATATGGCCGTAAGCCTGCACCGCGTCGGTGTGGAAGAGGACCCCCCGCTCCCGGCAGATCCCCCCGATTTCCCGGATCGGCTGGATCGAACCGATCTCGTTGTTCGCGGTCATGACGGATACCAGCGCGGTGTCGTCCGTCAGGGCTTCCCGCACCGATTCCGGGGACACGATCCCCTCCGGGTCCGGGTCGAGATAAGTCACAGCCGCGCCTTCCCTTTCCAGCTGTTCGCAGCAGCGCAGGATCGCGTGGTGCTCGATCTTCGTTGTGACGATGCGGCGTTTCCCCGTCAGAAGCAGGGCGGAGCGGAGGACCCAGTTGTCGGATTCCGTTCCGCTCCCGGTGAAGACGATCTCCCCGGGTTCGGCGGCGATGAGCGCGGCGCACTGTTCCCTCGCCCGTTCGACAGCCGATCCAGCGCGCCGGGCGGATCCGTAGGCCGCCGACGGGTTCGCGTATTCCGAAGTCAGAAACGGGAGCATGACTTCGAGCACCGGCTCCGTCAGGCGGGTGGTCGCCGCGTTGTCAAGGTAGATCATGGGGCACAGTCCTCCGGGGATCACGGCTTGCGGACCTCGTCAGGCAGCAGGCAGGGGCATTCTTCGCCCTCCGCGTTTTTTCCCCGGCGCGTTTCCCCGGCTCCGATCCGCATGAAAAAATATGGTATAACAGTATAGCATATATTCTTCGATTATGCAATATTTTCGGGCCGGGCAGAGCGAAATTTTTCTATCGTCAGAAAAAACGCCGGCCCATCGGACGGAGAAAGCCATTCGATCAGCCGGCGGTCATTTTTTTTTGAAGGGGATGCGAGTCCTCCGTTCCGGATCCGGACGGCGCGGCGCCGAGCCCGTTGCCCCGCACAGCATCAGGGGCGTCCTATCCCTTCTTCCTCCGTTTTCCGAACAGCAGCGCAGCCGCACCGGCGCAGAGGAGGATCCCGGCAAGAACGGGGACCGCTGTTTTGAGCAGATTCCCCCCGCTGCGGGCTTCCTTTGTCTGCGCCTCACCCGTCTCCGCTCGAGGTTGGGCCTGGGACGTCGTTCCGGGGGCGGGCGTTTCTTTTTCCGCCGGGTCTTCCGCGTAAACTTCGAGGGCGGCGATGGTCTTCTTCACGGATTTATCCGAGACGCCGAAAACGAGCAGTTTCACAAACCGGTATTCCCCGCTCAGTTTTTCCGACAGCACCGGACGGCCGTCGAACCGTGCTCCGCGGCAGACATTCCGTCCCCCCGTTTTCGTATCCGCGAGGAGGGTCCAGTCCTCCCCGTCCGCCGAGCCTTCGATCCGGATATGGAACGGAGCCGACTGCTTTCCGGGCACGACGTTCATCCCGCAAAGGGGCTTCACCGCGCCGAGATCGCACAAAATCGTCTGGGTCGCTTCCGGGGCGAAGGGCGTCCATTCCGTCAGAAGGCTCCCGTCCGTGAGATTCTCCGTACAGTTGCCGAGTTTGCCGGAGGCCGTGTAGACCGCGCTCCCGACGCAGGTGACGGACGGTTTCCCGAGGGATCCGCCGTAGTCCGGGATCTCCCGTTCGACCTCTTCCGCGAGAGAGGCCTCCGCTTCCACGACCGCCGCCCAGTTTCCGACCACCTCGTGGAAGGTCACCCGGATGAACCGGGCAGTCACCGTTTCGCCGAGGAAGCCGCCGACGGAGCCGTCCCCCGCGTCGACGATCTGCCGTTCCCGATCCCGGACCGTCTTCCATTCCTCCCCGTCCGGGCTGATCTCCACGGTCCACACCGCGGACGCCGTGCCGGGATACAGCCGCAGGGAGAATCGGTTGAAGTCCTTCTCTTTCCCCAGATCAAAGGAGATCCACTGGGGAAAGCTCCCGTCCGACGCGCACCACCAGGAATCACCCCTGCCGTCCGTCGCCCTCTCGGCCTCGCTTCCCGCCGCGCTGAACGACCCTGCCTCAGCCGCCGCGCCCCGCAGGAGATTGACCGGCTCTTCCCCGTGGGGAACCGATTCCGGCATGGCTTCCGTTCTCTCCGGCTGAAAATCCTCCCTGTCGGTCAAGATCAGCGCCCAGTCCCCGGCGTTCGGCTTCTCCGGGACCGTCCAGCTTCCGTTTTCGGCCCGGATCCCCTCTCCGGCCGCAATATACTTTCCGGTCACGGGATCGAACCAGAACGCCCGGTATGCCGCGTCCCGCTTCAATCCCCGCAGCACGCCCGTCGAACGGTCGCTGTTGTAGAAATAGGCCGCAGCGGTCCCGCCGTCGGAGGAGGAGGCCGTGACCTTTCTCTCGTCCCGGAAGTCGGAGTATTCCGGATCGTCAAAGCGGGGGATCAGGGTCTCGAATCCGGCCGCTTTCATAAACGCCGCCAGATATCCGACCTCAGAAGAGCCGGGCTTGTCCAGTCCCATGTACCAGGGTTCCGGGCTGTATGTGCCGAGCCAGCCCGTGTTTCCCGCCGTGCTGTAACAGTTTGCCCAGATCCCACTCACCCCGTAGGTGAAGCCGCAGCTGCCGCAGAGGACCGCTTTCCAGGCGGAGATCCGGGATGCCTCATATCCGTTGAAGCCGCCGCAGTAGACGTCTTCGTAATTGGCCTCGGTCTCGACGAAGGGCTTCGGTTCCCCGTCCGCGCCGGTTGTGTTCCAGTACCCGCGGTACGTGCTCTTTTTCGGGATCGTCGGGCCGTGTCCGTTCTGGAGCGTGAAAAAGTCGTGCCAGGAACTCCGGTTCAGAGAGCGTGCAAAACGGTTGTCCGCCGTCATCGGGAACTGATGCGCGCTCTGAGGATGCCCGTACCCGTCCCCCGCCTCCGTGATCTTTGCCGAACGCACCCACGCGCCGTACTGTTCGTCCCCGGTGATCTCCTGGGCGGTGATCCAGATCACGGGATAGGACGCGTACCGGGCGGTCAGGTACCGGGATATCCGGTCCAGCGCTTCGGGCGTCATGGAGTTCACCGTATTGGAATGGACCCCGAAGCCGAGGGCGATCACCATGCCGCGGTCCGCGAGATAGTCGAACATTTTGTCGTACTTCTCCGTGAACACGGCCGGGTCGATCTCCGTATGGCGCACCTTCCACATGGACGGCTCCGGCGTGACCCCCCGCTGACCGCCGCCGTCGCTCTCCGCGCTGTCAAAATAGGTCTGATAGACGGTAAACCCCTTTTTCAGCCGGTCGTCGACCTCGTGCCGGAACTGATTCGAGCAGGAACAGCCGGGGTAATTGCACTGCGTGACCGACACATAATTCGGTGCCTGCCAGTTCGTATCCCCGAGCCAGAAGAAGGGGGTCCCGTCGTCATAGACAAAATACCGGCCGTTCTCCGATACCCGGACGAAGCCGTGCCGGTCCAGAGCGGTGGTCCCTTCGTTCGACGCGGCGATCAGAGAACCCTCCGCCCCGTTCAGGTCCCCGTTGTCCGGATCGGAGCAGCGGACGACATAGTTCCACCGCCCCGTTTTCGTCGGAGCAAAACGGATCCTCCATTCGTCCCCGCCGTTCCAGAAGCCGTAGAGGGAGATCTGGTTCCCGTCCTCGTGGGTGAAAACGGCGTCGATCTCCACGTCGGCATAGGGATTCTGATACGCCCTCCCGCTGTGGAGGACGATGTCCGTCCGGTGCCAGAGCGGAACGGTCTCGGTTCCATGAGCGTGGACGGAGCCAAGCAGCGCGGTGATTCCAAGCATGATGAGCAGCCTCGTGATTCGTTTTTTCATTTTTGTTTTCTTTCAGGCCGCGGAGGACGGTTTATTCAAGCCCTCTCCGATGTTTTCCCGCGTTCATTATACAGGAAAACGCCCGCTCTGTCAACCGAAAAACCATGTCTCCCCCGCATTCACGCCGGACGCGGGAAAAAAAGCGCATCCGACGGTTTTTCATTCCATCGGACGCGCTTCGACGCTGTTTATACTATTTTCGTTCTAAATGATGTCATCCAGAGATATCGCTGTTCTTTTCTCCTTTATCGAGGAGAAAAGAACCAAAAGAGGAACTCCTAGAAAGTCATGGGTGTTCC
>CACZNC010000050.1 GCA_902782445.1 uncultured Ruminococcus sp. | reverse complement strand
AGGGTTATCCTTCGCGAGCTCACGGCAAGGCCGTTCGCATTCTACGGAGAGCGATCAAAACCCATGAAGACAGCTTTATAGAAGGAATATAGTATCAGAGTTTTTTCCCGGGCTTCTTTTCATCAAGGCCGCGTCTTTCACAAACCCGCGAAAGCTTTCCGTGCCGGGGGGCCGGCGAACGCGACGCGGGTCTTTTTCACAGGCGCAGCCCCGTCCCGATCCACAGAGCGATCCCGGCCATGAGCGCGGCGGCGAAGGGAAAGACGGCGATGCGGATCAGCTGTCCCCTGCGGTTGAAGCCGAAGGAGTGATACCCGGCGCAGCCCTCCGTCTCGGGATAAAAATGCTGGAAGAAATGCGTTCTCGTCAGGAGCAGCCAGTCGAGGCAGACGATGTCGAATGCCTTCCAGAGCCAGAGCATCGCGAGGAACCGGGCGAAGTGCCGCCAGAAGTTGTATCCCTGCCGGATGCCGTCGTATCCGCCGTACACGAAGACCCCGGCCATCAGAAGCAAACAGAGCACCGCGAGCTTCCAGCCGAGCATCCGCTGTCCGGGGAACCGCTCCGGGTGATCCCGCGCCGCCGCCTGAATGTCCTTTGGAGCGGTCGTGAAGAGGCGTCTGTCCTGGATCAGGCCCACCGCCGCGCAGATCAGCCCGAAGAGGGAGGCCATCAGAATGAGGGAGAGAAGAAGCGTCAACAGCATACCCGCCTCACTTTCTCCCGAGGAGCAGAGCCGATCCGGACAGCCCCATCCACCCGGCCTCGCTCTTTTTCATGAACTTCCCGTCCGTCGTGTCGATCAGCGCGACCTTTTCGTACCCCATGTCCCGGAGCTTCTGCGCGAACGCCTGCATGTCGCCGTACTTGGCTCTCGAGAAGATGTCGTGGAGCGCGAAGGTCCCGCCCTTTTTCAGCGTGCGGAGGGTTTCGAGCAGATACGCCTGCCGCTCGCCGGGGATGTTGTGGTACACGTAATTGCTCATCACCGCGTCGAAATACCCGTCCGGGAAATCGAGCCTCACCGCGTCGCCCTGCTCGAAGGTGACGTTTTTCACCCCCTCGGCTCTGGCGTTGTCCTCGCAGAGGGATTTCGAGAAGGAGGCGTATTCCTTCCCCCAGCGGTCGATCCCGATGAAGGAGGCCTTCGGGTTCCGCTTCGCGCAGGCGATGGTCAGAGCCCCGCTCCCGCAGCCCACGTCCAGACAGAGCCCGCCATGGGGGACCTTGACCTGCTCCGCGATCCCTTCTATGATCTGCCTTGACAGCTGCCGCTTCCCGTCGTAGGAGAACGCGCGGTACATCAGAACCGACCACACGGTCACGCCGATGAACAGAACGGTCAGCGCGGCGAACACGACGAGGAGCACGGTTTTAAGCGCTCCCGCGGGCATTGCCAAGGCCAGTATCGACGTGACCAGTCCGCATCCGATTGCCGCGGCCGCGAAGGAACATACCATGCCCTTCGGCATCCAGTTTTTGTATGCGGGTTTCATTTGAGTCCTCCTTTTCCGAACGCGATCTTCACGATCTTCATTTTCACAAGCCCGTCGCAGAAACGGATCATGAGCCGGTGAAACGGCCCGACTTCCCCGTAGATGTCCCGATAGCCGCGCATGTAGCTCTTCGCCGTGACGAAAGCGAAACGATCGCTCCATCCGGCAAGCTCTCCTTCGTCCTCAAGGGAGAAGTACGCATTCACGTCGGTGATCCCGGCCTCTTTCAGCCAGGTCTTGCGCATCATCTTCGCCCCGCGCCGGTTGCAGGAGTCGAAGGCGAGGACCGCGCCGGGGAAGCGTTCCGCCATCGCCGAGAACAGCTTTTTCACGTCTTCGGTCTTGAAGTAGTAGAACACGCCAGCCGCGAAGAAGACCGCGCCGCTTTCCGCATTGATCTTCTCCATCCACGAAAAGTCGTTCAGATCGCAGGGGATGTTCTCCTCCCGCTCCCTTGCCGGAAGGAGCGCGTTCCGCACGGCGATCACGTCCGGAAGGTCGAGGTTGTATCCCCTGCATTGCCCGTTGTCGCACTTCCGGAAGGTGTCGTCCAGTCCGCAGCCGAGATTGACGACTGCCGCCCTCGGATGGGATTCGAGGTACGCCTTCACCTCGCAGGCGAGATCGTACTGCCTCTGCGCCACCTCCAAAGCCCCGAACAGCCCGGCCGGCGACTCCATTTTCTTCCGCTTCCCTTCGAAATCGTAGTCCAGCGAATCGCAGAGCCGTTTCGCCTCGGGATCGGAGAAGAGGTGCGGAAAATGCTCGGAGCAGACCAGCCGCCCGAACAGCGGGATCACAAGAGTCTCCTGCACGGTGTTTTTCTCGATACGGATCTTTTTCACTTCCATCCGAACAGCCCCTTCACCGCCGGAGCGGATTTCACGCCGAGGCAGGTATACCCGGTCGCGGTCACGGCGCCTCCGACTTCCGTCCCGTTCACGGGATCTTCCGTCAGAAACGTCGCCTCGCCCCGCGCGCGGTTTGCCCTGACCTTCTTCGCCGCCGGAACGGCTTTGCGGATCGCGTCGCAGACGTGCGCCTCGCACATCGAACACATCATGCCGTCGATTTTAAGGGTGGTTTTGATCATAGCTTGCTCTCCTTCTGTTTGTAACCGGTAAGCTGCCGACGAAGCCGCAGAGGATGTTCGCGGCCATGCGCCATGTCCCCATCTCGAGATAGACGGTCCTAACCATGAAACCGACGGTCTCCGTCGTCTGCCCCTTCCCAGTCGCGGCAAACAGGAAGTCGCCGACCACGTACAGCAGGCACCCGTCGATGCCAAGCAGAAAAAGGCGTTTGGATGGTTCCCTTGTCTTTATGTCAGAATCCCCCCTGCGGTTCGGACGGATTTTCGGAGGCGGATAGACGCGTGTGCGGCCGATCATATTAGCATTTGCTAACTACCACAGAGTATAGCACGATTCGTTTGGATTGTCAAGAGACGGCGCGTTTTTTTCTTCCGCTTACTGTGAGCAAAACGACCGTTCCCGCGACGATCCCCGCGGAGGGAAAGACGGTCGTCATCATCCTGCTCTCCGACGGGCAGATCCTCAAAGCGGGGCGGCAGAAGAGCTCCTCCGATCCCGGGAGCCGGAAGACGCATACGGGGTCAGGCCGGGATTTTACGAGGCGGAAGACGGCCTGCATATTTATGTAAAAGAAGCGCGGCTTGACAATCCGTCCGGTCTCTGGTAAAATAGCAAAGTAACGAACAGTGTGTTCTGTATCAGACAAGCGGGAGGACATGGAATGGACAGACGGCAGAGGAAAACAAGAGGCGCCATTTTTCAGGCGTTTTCGTCTCTCCTTGAAATGAAACGGTATTCGGCGATCACGGTGCAGGACATCATCGACGCGGCGGACGTGGGACGAAGCACCTTCTACGCCCATTTCAACACGAAGGAAGAACTGCTCCGGGCCATGTGCGACGACATTTTCGAGCACGTCTTCTCCGCCGAGGTGATGCGGGAGCCGGAACACGATTTCTCCTCCGCCGACAGCTTCCGCGACCGGATCACCCACATCCTCTGCCACCTGCAGGAAAAGCAGCATCACATAAAGGGCATTTTCGCCGGGGAATGCGGGGAGATCTTCATGAAGTACCTCCGGGAATACCTGTGGGAGGTCTTCGACAGGCGGCTCCCGGAAGACGGGGAGATCCCCCGGGACTACCGGCTGAATCACGCCGTGAGCGCGTTCGCCGAGGGAATCCGCTGGTGGTTCGGCGGACACGGCGAATACACGCCCGAACAGATCAGCGCCTTCTTTTTCGGCACCGTGGACTGCTGAATAACTGAATAAATCCAATGCTTCAAAAGCCTTTCCCAGCTGACGGGAAGGGCTTTTCTGCCGCGCGGTTTCCGGACAGTTTTCCTGCTTTGTCCGGTAACGAACGGCGGGGAAAATCTGATTCTTGCAATCCGGGCAGCGGAATGCTACCATGAATGAAGGGGGTATTATTTATTCTCTGGAGGCATTCTATGTTCAAAAACTGGCTGGAAAACGAACCGAAGATGACCCTCATCTGCGCGGTGACGTCCGCCGTTTCGCTGATCCTCTCCATCACGGGCGTATTGAAGAACATCCTGCCCGTCGACATCGCGTGGATCGCCATCGTCCTCTGCGGCGTCCCGATCCTCGTGGGCGCGGCGAAAGGCGTGATTTTCGAGCGCGACATCAAGGCGGATCTTCTGGTCTCGCTGGCTCTCATCGCGTCCGTCGCCACGAAGGAATTCTTCGCCGCGGGAGAAGTCGCGCTCATCATGCAGATCGGGTCCCTTCTCGAGGACTACACGTCCGGAAAGGCCCGGGAGGGAATTGAGAAGCTCATCAAAATCACCCCCCGGACCGCCCGTGTGCTGAGAGACGGAGGCACGGTCGAGATTCCGGCGGAGGAAGTAAAGATCGGCGACGTGCTACGGGTCCTTGCCGGGGAGACGATCCCGGTGGACGGCACCATCCTCGAAGGCACAACTTCCATCGACCAGTCGGTCATGACCGGCGAGAGCATCCCCGTGGACAAGTGCGCGGGGGACACGGTTTCGAGCGGCACGGTCAATCAGTTCGGCACCTTCACCATGCGGGCGGACAGCCTGAGCGAGGACAGCTCTCTGCAGAGAATGGTCCGGCTGGCGGAGGAGGCCGAGGAAAACAAAGCCCCCATCGTGACGGCGGCGGACCAGTGGGCGACGTGGCTCGTGGTGATCGCCCTGACCTGCGCTGTGCTGACGTGGATCTTCACGGGGCAGTTCATGCGGGCGGTGACGGTGCTGGTGGTCTTCTGCCCCTGCGCGTTCATTCTCGCCACTCCCACCGCCGTCCTCGCGGGGATCGGGAACGCGGCGAGATACGGGATCATCGTGCGCTCCGGGGACGCTCTCGAGAAGCTCTCAAAGATCCGGCGCGTCGCCTTCGACAAGACCGGGACGCTGACATATGGGAAACCGAAGGTCACGGCGGCGGTCTCCGTCTCGGAAAAGTTCACCGATGAAGACGTGCTCCGTCTGGCGGCTTTCGCGGAGGAACAGTCGGAGCATCCCCTCGGACGGGCCATCGCGGCGGCGTATGAAGAAAAAGGCGGGGCGCGCGGGAAGATCGAAGATTTCAGGCTCACGGCCGGTCAGGGCGTATCCGCGCGGGGGAACGGCATGACGGTCCTCGCCGGAAAGGAAGAATTCCTCGCCGCTGCAGGGATCGACACATCCGCCTCCCGGAACGCAGGCCGCCCCGAGCTTGAACAGGGCGCGACGGTCGTGTATCTCGCGGCAGACGGAGAGGCAGTCGGATTCGTCGCGCTGAGGGACACCCTGCGGGAAGACGCCGCCGAAACTGTCCGGAAGTTAATAGAAGCCGGGATCACACCCATGCTTCTGACCGGGGACAACGCCCACGCCGCCCTGTCCGCCGCCTCCGCCGCGGGGATCGAGGACGTGCGGTCGGGACTGCTGCCGGAGGAAAAGATGAAGATCATCCGTGAGTCGGCAGGAGGAGAAGAACCGATCTGCATGGTGGGAGACGGGGTGAACGACGCGCTTGCTCTGACTGCCGCGGACGCCGGGATCGCCATGGGCGGCATCGGATCGGACATCGCCGTGGAAGCCGCCGACGCGGTTCTGGTGAGCGACGACATCCGGCGGCTCCCGTACCTGTTCCGGCTCATGAAGCAGGTGATGCGGAAGGTGCACGTCAACATCGCCGCCTCCCTCGTCATCAACCTGACAGCGGTGGTATTGTCGGCCCTCGGCGTGCTGAGTCCGGTCACGGGCGCGCTCTGGCACAACTGCGGCTCCGTGTTCGTCGTCGTCAACGCCGCGCTGCTGCTGAGGGTGAAGGACGAATGAAGCGGATCCGGATAAAGAAGGGGGCGGGAGTTCTGATGCCATTCTTGACCACGCCTCAAATTCCCCGCTGATGCCGCGCCGACGTCATTTTTTCTCATGTATCGGGCATAATTGTGCCTTGTACGCCCGATTGCAACCGGCTCCCGCTGTTTTGGCTTTATGCGTCCGGAAGTCGGTTGTTTTCGATCCATGTAATCAGCCGTTCCGTTACAGCTCCTCCGCCCTCCACTCGTCCCGCCAGCGGATCAGGGGTTTTGCTCCGGGCTTGTCCCCGTCCCATTCGATCGGAAGCCAGACATAGCGGGATTTACAGGTATTCTCGTTGTGCTTCTGCAAAATGCCGGGGACCGCGGTGATCTCCTTCGGGGAGGTGTCGGGCTTGTAATCCCTGAAATGCCGCTCCATGCCGGAGAGGATCCGCTTAGCCATCGGCTTTACATACCACTGCGGCATCCAGCGGTCGGCGAGGGCGATGTACCTGTCTTTCCCGGGCAGCTTCAGCACGCAGGTGATCTGCGAGGAGAAGGACGTCCCGCTCCTGTCCCCCGCGTGCGGGTCGCCGAGGCTCTTGTATTCCCCGTGGCAGTCGTCGAAAACACAGACGTCGGATCTGTTCGGGAAATAGCCCGAAGTGCCGGAGGTGAAAAGATAGCGCTTCCCGTGCCGTTCGAAGCAGGCCGGGGCTTCGCGGGTGTACGGCGGGATCAGCCCGTCGTAATGGACGGAGTACTCCCCGGTGACTGCGGTATAGTCGTCCGTCAGCGTCGCGCAGATCAGCTGAAAATGGGGCCGCTCGAACCAGATGTACGCCCGGCCGTCTGGATCCGCATGGAGGCAGAAGTCCCCGGTGTGCATCTTCAATGGATTGTAGAACTTCCGGACATATTCATACGGCCCCTCAAAGCGGTCGGCTTGGAGTACCGTCATGAACTGCTCGATCTCCCCCGCCATGACCTTGATCCAGCAGACATATTTCCCGGTTTTCGCGCAGTACAGGATATGCGGCCGGTCGATGCAGTAGGTCGGGTGGAGGGGATCGGAAAGATCCTCCGACGGCGGGATGAGCAGTCCCCTGTCCTCCCAGTTGTAAAGATCGGCCGAAGTGTAGTACCGGATCCCGTAGGTCCAGACCGTGCCGCCCTTCTTCGTGAACTCCTTGTTCTCGCCGTACCAGACGAAGCGGTTTTCTTTTTCGTCATAAAAGACCGAGAACCCGTGGGCTTGAATGGGCCTGCCGTTTGTGTCGAGCCAGAGCCTGCCCGGTTTGATGCTGTCATACTTCATATTCGTACCTCCCCGTCCGCACGCTTTCCTCTCTCCCGTCCGGCAGCCGGATCACCGCCGTGCAGTTCGACGGGACTGTGACGGTAAAGATCGTCTTCCCGTCCCGCTTTTCCCATTTGCTTCCGATCTCCCCGTAAATGCTCCGCCAGCGGGCCTCAGCTCGGGTCAGGGAGCCGCCGGGGATCGGAGCCACATCAAACCGCCGCTCGCCCGTGAGCCGGATCCCGCAGACGCCCGAGAACAGCCAGCCCGTCACGGCACCCGGGGAGTAGTGATTGCGGCTGAGCCTGCCTTCCCAGTCCTCCCACACGGTCGTCGCGCCCTCTCTCACCTCGTGGAGCCAGCCGGGGGATTCTTCGTTTTCGAGCATCCGGTAAGCGGTTTCGGCTTCCCCATTCTCCGCGAGGACCGGAAGCAGGAAGGGTGTCGAAAGAAAGCCCGTGCCGACGCGGTATCCGAAATTCTCGGCCGCCTGTTTCAGCCGCAGGACGGCTTTTTTCTTTGTCTCCCCGTCAACCAGTCCGAGGGCGAGGGGACGGACCAGCTTTGCCTGCCGATCCGTGTCAAGGTCGGCGTAAGTCATGTAAGCCGTTTTCGCCCTCTCCGCGATGGAAAGCAGCGCCTTTCGGTATTCGTTCTCCCCGAGGATCGACGCGATCTCCGCGATGGTCGTCATGGCGAGGCAGAGATACGCCGTGCATTCCTCCGGGTGCTTCGCCTTCGCGCCGTAGACCTTGTCCCGGAACTCCTCCGGCTCGAGCCATTCCCCGAGGTGAACGCCCCGTTCGTAATGCCCGTCCCCCTCGATCTTCGTTTTCAGATATTCCGCGTACCGCTTGATCATCGACCAGGATTCCCGGAGCAGGTTTTCGTCGCCGAACATCCTGTAGTACCGGTTCGGGATCAGGTACACCGCATCCGCCCAGCCCACGGAGGAGCCGGTGGCTTTGTACATCATCTCCACGCCGCCGTAGGGCAGGACCGCCGGAAGAAGCCCGTTCCTGTACTGCGCGTCCTCCATGTCCCGGATCCATTTGCGGAAGAAGGGAGCCGTGTCCATCAGGTACGCGCCCGTTTCGAAGAAGACCTGCGCGTCGCCCGTCCAGCCGAGCCGTTCCCGCGTGGGGCAGTCCGTCGGCACGTCGAGGAAATTGCCCTTCATGGACCAGAGGGTGTTTTCAAACAGCCGGTTGATCCCCTCGTGGGAGCAGGAGAAAGATCCGACCTCGTCCATCGAGGAATAGACCGCGATCGCCTCCGCGTCAAGAATGCCGTCCGAATCCGCCTGCATGAACCGGAACCCGAAAACGGCAAAGGACATGGTGTAACGATCTTCCCCACCGGAGCAGATCAGCCGGAGCTCCTGCCGGGGTGTTCCGTCGACCTCGCCCTTCACCTGATTCGTCAGGAGTTTTCTGAGCATGGCTCCCCCGGTCCATCCCTTCGCCGGGCGGGTCTCCTGCATATTCGAAAGATCCACGTTGCCGTCTTTGTCGAGAAGCTCCCCGCAGACGAGGCGGATTTCCTGCCCACACTTCCCCCGGACGGTCAGCCTGACGATCCCGGCGAGGTTCTGCCCGAAGTCCCACACACGGTTCGGCAGGAGCTTTCCCTTGAAATGCTCGTGCGCCTGTACCGGGACGTTGTCCGACGGCAGAAGATGCGCGTCCTTCGGGGGCCTGGCGATCTTCGCGCGGCCGGAATACGAGGGCTTCATGGAGAAGTCAACGATTTCCCCGTCCTGCATGTCGGAAAAGCGGAGCGGCCCGTCGTTCGACCACGCCCAGGTTTCGTCCGTCGGGATCACGGTCGTTTTCCCGTCCTCCGTCGTGATTTCGATCTGCGCCAGCACGGAAGTCTCCCGCCCGTAGACTTCGGTCACGCCGTAGGCCGCCGAACATCCCCGGTACCAGCCGTCCGCAAGGCGCAGCTCGACCGTGTTTCGCTCGCCGAGCAGATCCGTCACGTCGTATGTCTGGACCTGGATCCGCTTTCGGTAGTCGGTGGAGCCTGGAGCGAAGAGAAAATCCTCGATCCGGCGTCCGTTGACCGTCACGTCGTACAGTCCCCTGGCCGTGGCGTAAAGCCGGGTTTTGACGATTTTTCCGGGGACGCTGAACGTCTTTCTGAAGCAGTCCACCGGATAACGGGTATTCTTTTTCGGCTTGTAATCCCCGGTGATCCATTCGGCGATGAAGTCCGTGAGCCACAGAAGTCCCAGCTCGAACCATGCGGAGGATTCCTCCCCGGGATCCCCGTTTTCATCCCACAAGGTGACGGACCACTCCACCCGGTCCCGGCTGCGGAGGGGTTCCCCTTCGTATTGGATCCACGTCATCCGGGCGGATTCGACCTTACCGCTGTCCCAGACGAGCCTGCCTTCCCTTCTGCACGCGATCCGATACGCCGTCTGGGTCACGCCGCCCTCGCAGATCCATGAAAACCGCGGCGCGGGATTGCCAATTCCCAGAGGGTTTGTGAGTTTTTCCGTCTGCAGATGAACCGCTTTCATGTCATGCCTCCACGGTGATTTCCGCTTTTCCCGCCTGCTTGCCGTCCGACGCGGTGACGGCGACTTTGCCGGACTGTCCCGTTCGCACGACTGCCAGAGACCGCCCGTAATACGTCGTGAACGCCCCGTCGGTGTACCGCTCTTCGGTGCAGGGGTTGGCCGAGCCGAAGCCCAGCAGCCCGCCGTTCTCGACAGTAACGGTCAGCCGCCGGTCGGCGTTCGATTCCACGGTGCCGTTCCGGTCCTCGATGTTCACGGGGACATACACGATCTCCCCGGGCTTCGCGCTCATTTTCTCGGGGTGCACCCCGATCCCGAGCTCGTTACCCGCCGATTGCAGCGCGCGCCGCCCGGATTCAAGCCCTGCTGCGTCATAACTCACGGCCTCCAGCGTTCCGGGGGCGTATTTCAGCCTGAAAACCGCCTTATATTCCTTCGTCTTCTTTTTTCCGCAGGATTTGCCGTTCAGAAAGAGTTCGACCGTCGGCTGATCGGAGTAGACTTCCACCTCCGCGCGATTGCCTTCGCATCCGGCCCAGCTCCACGAAAGAATGGCGTTCGTCCCCCGCCAGACGGATTTCGACGGCCGCACCCCCGGATGGTTCGCGGGTTTCACGCCGATCACGGGATCCTTTTCGAGGCCCCAGACCACGGCGGCGTACCGGCACGAGGCGTCCGGGTTCCCTGTGATGTCGATCACGCCCGCGCCTGCGAGAAGCCACGGCCAGGGCCGGTTGAAGGGCATCCCGCCGGTGTAGCTCCACGCGCCGAGGCCCGCCTCCCCGAGATAGTCCCACGCCGTCCACATGAAGTCGCCGACGAGGTAGGGGTATTTCTTCACGGCCTGCCAGTTTTTGTAAATGTCCTGCGGGAAGGTCTCGGAGCCGAAGATCACCCGGTCGGGATGCGCCTTGCCGTCCAGCGGATAGCGGCCCGAGCCGTAGTTGTAGCCGACGATGTCCAGCGCATCGCAGAAGGGGGAGGACAGGGCGTCCGTCTTTTGGGAATTGCCGCCCTTGTTCATGCCCGTGCCGATCAGGGACGCCATGATGTTGAAGGCGAGGGAGGCGTTTTTCGGCTCTCCGCTCTTTTCGCTCTGTTTCTTCCCCGCCGTTGCACCGGAGGTGTGCTGTTCTCCGTCCTGATAGATCCCCCGTCCCTTCGCCGCGCGGCCGAGGATCATGAGGTTCACTCCGCAGGTCACGGGGCGGGTGGGATCGAGGACGTGCAGAAGATTGATCATCCGTTGTCCGGCTTCGACGCCCTTTGCCTCGGCGGGTTCCGCGACCTCGTTGCCGACGGAGTAGAGCACGACGGAGGGATGGTTGAAGTCCCGCTGTGCCATGGCCGTGACGTCGGACTCCCAGTTTTCGGCAAAGTCCCGGCCGTAGTCGTACTTCGTCTTGCGGTTGTACCACATGTCGAAGGTCTCGTCCATTACATACATCCCGAGCCGGTCGCAGGCTTCGATCAGAGCCGTGGAGGCCGGATTGTGGGAAGAGCGGACGGCGTTGAAGCCGTTTTCTTTCAGGATCCTCACCCGCCGCTCCTCGCTCTCCGCATACGTCGCCGCGCCGAGGATCCCGTGGTCGTGGTGGACGCATCCGCCCCGGAGCAGGGTTTCCTCGCCGTTGACGAAGAAGCCCCTGTTCGACCACTCGAGCTTGCGGATGCCGAAGGGGATTTTAACGGCATCGCCGTCCGAAGCCTGGATCGTGACCGTATAGAGATTGGGGTGCTCCGCGCTCCAGAGTCTGGCGTCCGGCAGGGTGACGGTGAAGTCCGTGCCCTCTCCGCGCTGACCGCCGATCTCCGCCGTCACGGGGATGGGGGACTCCACGCGCACCACGGCGGGATCGAGGGAAACGGTGGACAGCTTCACGCTCTGCGGCCGCAGTCCCTCCGGTTCGCAGACCCAAAGCCATACGGGCCGGTAAATGCCGCTCCCAGTGTACCAGCGGGAGTTCGGCAGTGCGGAATTGTCGGCGGTGACGGTCAGGCGGTTTTCTTCCGTCCCGTTCAGGGCTGTGAGCGGCACGAAAAATCCCGTGTACCCGTAGGCGTGACGGGCGATCTCTTTTCCGTTCAGGGAGACGACGGCATGCCGGTAGACGCCCTCGAATTCGAGGATCAGGGTTTTCCCGCGGAATTCATCGGGGATGGCGAAGATCTTCTCGTAGGTATAGACCTCGCCCGGGAAATAGCCGTGACCGCCGTCGGAGGTGTCCCGGGAACGCCTCTCGCCGATCTGCGCGTCGTGGGGAAGAGTGACGGGCTTGCCGCCGCAGGTCCAACAGTCGTTGAAGGGCAGTTTTTTCATGGCGCGCTCCTTGCTCCTTGTTCATCAGGTAATGGGGAAAGCGGGTGAGAGTTGTTTCCGCCTCCCATCCGCTCCGCTTTCGGTTATTTTTCTTCCTTCTCCGGCCTTTCGAGGACGTTCATGATGATGTTCGCGAAGTCCTCCGGGAAGAGCTGCCAGCCGAGGTGCTCGTCCGTGACGGGGTCGTGCTGGTCGGCGAGCATCCCGTCGAGGTTGCCGAGGGAGAGATCCACGTCGAGGGGCAGTTCGTCCGCGCGGGAGGAATCGAGGATCCACCAGGTCGTCGCGGCGGCGATCCCCTCTTCGTACCGGTGCCAGTCGATCTCGGGGTCGACTTCGCCCCAGTCGATGCCGTATTCCCGGGACTGAGACAGGATCTCGATGACCTCCCACTCCACCTGCGCGTCCACCCAGCTGGTCGTGGCCCAGTCGGTGACGCAGAAGCAGGGCTTGGTGTTGTAGAGATTGTGGGTCTTCTTCGGCTCCCAGAGATTCGTGAACACAAGCAGGCTCCGGAGCCAGTAGACAGCCTTTTTCCGGTACGCCTCGTTCCTGCTCATCCGGTATGCCAGCTCGTAGGCGATGGCCGCGTGTCCCGCCGCGAGGAGGTTCGGGGCCTTGATGGGCGTTTCCCAGGCGTCGCCGCCGTCCGCCACCAGCATGGGCAGGGCGAAGTCGAGGGCCCGGTACGCGGCTTCGGCGTATTTGTCCTCCCCCGTCTCTTTCGCGATCATCAAGAGGTGCAGGGCGGACACGGCGTGATTCTCCAGCACGATGTCCCCCTCCTCGCTCATAGCCTTGTACAGGCTCTCGGCGAAGGGCCAGTGGTTGATGAACACCGGGCGCCACGTCGCGGCTCTTTTGTCTGTCAGGGTGGCGGGGAAGGCGCCGTCCTCCCGCTGTAATTCGAGGATCCCGTCGCCGTAGGCTATGAGCGCATCCTTCTCCATCTCCCCGAAGGCGAGCGGGATGTGGTGGCTCTCGGCGCGGCGGGCGGGGTCGTCGGTTTCCGCTTCCTTTTTCCGCGCCAGATCGAGCTTTCTCCGGAGACTTTCGGCCAGTTCTTCCCCGGCATGCTTTTCGATGTACCGCTCGAGGAAGACCCGCGGGATGTGCGTCCCTACTTCCTTCGGCTCGTCCCCGGGACGGCGGATCATGTCCCGCACGCTCCGGAAGCCCCAGCCGGTATTGTGCTCCTGCTCGAAGAAGAAATGTCCGTCGTACTGCTCGGCGATGGTCCGAAGCTGTTCGTCGAGGGGCTTCTTCGGCTTCGGCGGCTCGGGCAGGCCGTGACGCTTCACATAATCCGCGAGGGCGTCCACGCTCGTCCCGTGTCCCACGGCGATCTCGGCGGAAAATCCGATCTTCGCGCCGCGGGGGAAGGGCGTCACCTCGCCGGGCGTCGGATTGTTCTCCCGGTGCGTCATGGCGGCGGTGGGAAGCATCAGACCCATCAGGTGCTGGTCCGCGTGATTCACGGCGTCGGGGGAGGAGAAGACAGGCTGCGGGCAGTATTCCACCTGCATGGGCCGCTTCTCGGCGATGGGGCGCAGGGGATCCCACGCGAGGGAGATGGTGTCCCCCTCATGGCTCACCGCCATCATCGGCACGGAGACTTTGTAGGGATGCACGGCGGTCCGCTCGGACAGAGGCCACATCATCGCGCCTTGATTCGACGACCATTCGTCCCTTCTCAGCCATTCCACGCCCGGGAACACGCCGTCGGTCTTGTGAAACCCGAAGCTGTCCGCTCCCGCCAGAAGCCACGGCCCGCGGAGCGCCACAAAGCCGTTCGATCCCATCCAGAGAAGGTCATAGTCGAGCTTTAAGGCGTTCCCCTTTTTGGGCAGAGTCAGCCGGACCGTCCCGCGCAGCAGCGGCGTCTCCGGCGGAGCCATAAACTCCACAAAGCTCCCCTTGGCAAGCTCGGCGAAGGTCAGGGCGTGGACGTCGAAGATCAGGCTGTCCGCGTCCTCCGTGTGCTCTTCCTTTACTTCCTGACTCTCCACCCGGCGGAAGGAGGCCATGTTGCCCCGGGGACCGCCCGCGTTGTCCTGTACGGACGCGAGATACGGAAGTACACCCATGAGCTTGCCGGCTTTCGTATAGAATTCCACGTAGGCCCAGCCCGTCTTGCGGTTGTGAACCTCCACGCGCATCGAATCGTTTTCCAGCACCCGGGTATCTCCGCCCCAGGTCGCGCCTTTGTATTTCGGCATTTCATTTTCCTCCGTTCCGTCCGCGATCATATTCTGTCGATCATTTCTTCCGCTTCTGCTTTTTCGCCTGCTTTTCGAGGTATTTCCGGTTTTCCGCCTCAAAGTCGAGGCCGCGCTTTTCGCATCTCACCCGGAGGTCTTCGATCCGCGCCTTCTCCATCTCCGCGGCGGCCGCTTCCGTTTCGAGCCGGTCCTGCTCCTCGGGGGAGACGTAGACCTCGCCCCGGTCTTCCGCCGCCTTTTTCGCCCGTTCTCTCAGCTCCGCGTGGATTGCGGGCAGTCTCTTTTCCATGTCGAAGAAGATGCAGACGATGAAGATCACCACCGCGAGGATGGCGTACGCGCCGTAGTAGGCGAAGAGGATCCAGCGGTTGACGGCGGCGTTCTGCACCTCGGCTCCGGCGACATAGCCGTTCAGAGTCAGGCCGGTTTCATAGACGGCGTTCAGGGGCGTCATGATCGCCGAGATGATCGTGTAGATCACGCTGGAGGCGAGGGTCCCCTCCGGACGGTATCCGTATTTGTACTCGATGTCGTCGCTGGCCTGCTGTCCGAAAATGCCGTTCATGTTGGTGATGGCGAAGATGCCGCAGGCGAACACGAATCCGCCCGCCACCGCCACGGCGAAGCTGTACGGGTTGATGAGCGCGATGCCGATGCCCGCGAGGGTGATGACCGAAGAGATCTGCATAATCCGGCGGGAGGAGAATTTGCCCGCGAGGATCGGGACCACGACCGCGCCGATAGCCATGGGCTGCATGGAGGCCAGCAGGTAGGTGAACTGGAAGTTGTTCTCCGCGTTGCCGCCGAGAATGTAGGTGATCATGTTCACCCGGGCGTTGCCGCCCTGCAGGTTGTCATAGAAGGTCACGCCGATGAAGACGAGGATGGCGAGGAGGTAGTATTTGTTCGTGATGACGTTCTTGAACTGTTTGGCAAAGGGGACCGTGATCGCGCCGTCGCCGGTCTTGTCCGCCAGCACCTTCTGGTTGTCCTCCGTGACGCGCTCCCGGGTCCAGAAGTATTCCATGAAAGAGAACCCGAGCGCCACGACTGCGCAGAGGCCGATGGTGATATACCAGCTCTTCCCGGTGAGATCCTTCTGGAGCACGTTCGGGTAGAGGATCCCGACGATGCCCAGCGCGCCGACCAGCCCCGCGATCATGACGGTCACGGCGGAGCGGATCGTGGTGACGCTGTTGCGCTCGAGCACGTTGCGGCTGATGGTGGAGACGACGTTGCCCTTCATGTTCCAGAGCGGCAGGCCCACCGCCGTGAAGAGGATGTTGAAGACGTAGAGCCACACGAGCTGCGCCGCGCTTCCGGAGGCGAAGGGCGACCAGAAGACGAAGAAGCCGGATAGGGCCATGATCCACGTGCCGATCAGAACATAGGGGCGGAACCGTCCCGCGCGGCAGACCGTCTTTTCGGTCATGTGGTTGAAGAGGAAGCCCGTCCCCATGCCGATGATCGTCGTGACGGTCGTCATGATGAGATAGGTGTACGCGCTTCCGAAGACCTCGTTGATGCGCAGGATGTCCATGTAGAACAGCTCGCGCAGGCCGAGGAAGGTGGAGTAGAAGAAGTAGACCAGCCCCGGACCAATCATGTGTCCGAGGACGCGCTCCTTCACGGTGATCCGGTTCGTTTTGACGTGCGTCTGCCACTCGTCCCGGTCAAACATACTGCCTTTCAGGTAGTCCCGTGCCATGTTGATCCCTCCCGTGTAAATAACAGAGTGTTCGCAAATCGGTGTTTCCGGTTTCAGTATAACGGATCGGGCGGTAAAGTGCAATCCGCAATCCACGCCGATCCGTCCCGAACGCAACACGTGGGGCTGCCTGTGTTGCATTTTCGCGCCGATTCTCCGTTCCGCACAAATACGTCTGTTTTATTTTGTGGGTTCTGTCCATATCCCGGCACTTGATTCTTTTCGAGACATGTGTTACAATTCGGTCAGTACGGACAACGGAGGCGGATCATGGAAAAGATCGAGAAAAAAGAAATGAGCCGGCGTCAGAGAATGACGATCCGGCTGCTGGAAGAGGCGTATCTGGAACTGCTTGACGAAGAGGGCGAGGTCACGGTAGCCGCCCTGTGCGAACGCGCGGACGTGAACCGGACGACGTTTTATCGGTATTTTTCCGACATGGAGGCGTTCGCGGAAGAGATGCGGTCCGCGCTGTTCTCGAAATTCTTCTCCCTCCTCGACGGGATCGACGTCGACACACCGTCCTTTTCTACCGAGCTCTCCCGGACAAAGATCGGTAACGCTCTGGAGATCACGGAGAGAAACGAAAAACTCTGCCGGATCCTCCTGGTCGACGGCTCCTCCGATCTGGCGGTGCGGTCCCTCGAGGAGCATCTGACCCTGCTGAGAGACACGGCGCGGGCCGGATGCGGAGAGGAAGAAGCCGATCTCTGCTATGCCGCGGTCTGCGGAGCCATCGCGCGGCTGTGGGTCAGGTGGATCGACGGGCGGTTCGCTGTGCCAAAGGAAAAAATGGTCCTTCTGATCGAGGGGATCCTTCTGCGGTTTTACGATCTCGTCGGGAGCGGGATTTTGAAGACGGGGGAATGAGCACAAAAGCGCCGCGTTCGGAGGTCCGTTTTCCTCAATACTCCCGCACGCTCAGCCACCCGGCGACATCCTCCCGCACGCTGTCCAGCCTGTTCTGGCAGGCGTTCCCGTCAAAGGCGTCCGCGCCCGACTCAAAGAAGGTGCAGCAGATCATCGGCCAGTCCCCCCACCAGGCAGGCGCGCCGATGAAGATCGTGTTATACTGCGAGAGGTCGGGCACCTCTCCGGCGTACTCCGGGCGGGCACCCTCGTGAACGTGTCGGCGGGACGGGGGATCTGTCTCGCGCCCGGTTTTCTGAACGACCACAGCGGCCAGTTCGCGTGGATCCCCTTCGACTGCCCGGAGACCTTCTCCTGCGTCCTCGTCGGGCATCAGGCGGACAGAAGGCCGAGTGTCGCCGCGTTCGTCGGGATTTTGCAGAAATTTTACCGGGAGGCCGTGTCGTTTCCGCTGTGAGATTATCCCTTGATCCGTTCCACCCGCTCCACAGCCGCGACGAACCTCTGCACCGCCGGGGACGGATCGTTTGCGATCATGAGGCCGTAGGGGACGGTGAATTCCCGCTCCATGTCGAGGGGGATCGTCTTGAGGCCCGGGTGTATGTCCGCGTAGACCGGCTGGGTGACGAGGATGTAGGTGGTCATCTCGCACAGGGTGAACGTATCCACGCCGTAATACGACGATTCCGTAATTTTCACCGTCGGATGGGAGGAGAGGAGGGTCTTCCGGAAGTCGTCCAGTTCTGCGGAAACGCCCTCCGGCGGCATGACGAGGGTTTCCCCGTCAAGGTCCTCCGCCGTGATACGTGCTTTCCCCGCCAGTCTGTGATTTCGCGCCACGGCGCAGCAGACGGGCGTGCGGGAGAGCTCGAGGAACCGGCAACTATCCTTCCACGCCGTCGCCCAGATCCCCTCGAAGAGATCGAAATCCCGCCCCAGCTTCGAGAAAACGTTGTCCCGGCTGTCGTATTCCCGCATGGGGACGATCTCGATTTTGAGCTCCGGGCAGTATTCGCTGACCTTCGTCCAGAGGTCCGGCAGCATCCGGCATTTATAGAGAAGGCTCGTTCCGATCCGCACGGCGGTATCCCCGCTTTCCGCGATCCGGCGGGCTTTTTTCACGGCGTCGTCGGCAAGGCGGAGCAGGGTCTTCGCGTCCTCGTACAGGGACCGTCCGGCAGACGTCAGCTTCACGCCCCGGTTGGAGCGGTCGAACACCCGGAATCCGAGGGAATCCTCCAACAGATTGATCTGCTGCACCACGGCGGGGGTGGAAATATAGAGCGCGTCCGCGGCCTTACCGAAACTCCCGGCGTCCGCGGTTTTCACGAAGGTTTCAAGCTGACGGCTGATCATGGGGCCTCCCGCGTAAAGTTATGACTTTATGCCATGATAACATATTTGTTCTTCCCATGCAAGGGGAAATCTGTTAAAATAAGGGCGGAACGAAAAAACGAAATCAAAACACGGAGGTTCACCATGAATCAAACCTTTATCACCTTAAACGACGGGACGAAGATCCCGCAGTTCGGCCTCGGCGTCTATCAGGTCCCGGCGGGGGAGGAGACCGAAAAGGCCGTCCGCGAAGCTCTCGCTATGGGTGTGCGCCACATCGACACCGCCCACGCCTACCAGAACGAGCGGAGCGTGGGGAAAGCGGTTCGAGACAGCGGCATCCCGCGGGAGGAAATCTGGATCACCACCAAGCTCTGGCCCAGCGAATACGGGGAGGGAAAGACCGCAGAGGCCATCGACAAAGCCCTCGCCCGCCTCGGAACGGACTATATCGATCTGCTCCTGCTCCATCAGCAGTTCGGGGATTACCTCGGCGCATGGCGGGACATGGAAAAAGCCGCGGCCGCGGGAAAGGTTCGCTCCGTCGGCATCAGCAATTTTGAGTCCGAACGGCTGGAGGAGCTGTGCGAGGCGGCGACGATCAAGCCCTCGGTTCTGCAGGTGGAATGCCATCCGTACTATCAGCAGAACGCGCTGAAAGCCCGGATCGCCAAGTACGGCACGGTGATCGAGAGCTGGTATCCCATCGGTCACGGGGATCCCGGCCTCATTTCCGAACCGCTGTTCACGGAATTCGGAAAGAAGTACGGCAAGACCAATGTGCAGATCATCCTCCGCTGGCACATCGAAGAAGGGACGATCCTCTTCCCGAAGACCACGAATCCCGTCCACATGAAGGAGAACTTCGACATTTTCGACTTCTCCCTGACAGAGGACGAGATGGCCCGGATCCGTGACCTCGACTGCGGCAGGCGGTTCTTCAATATGTCCCTCGCCGATCAGGAGAAGTTCCTCGGCGGGTGGGCTCCCGCGGATTGACGCGGCGGCGGATGAATGAGAAAAAGGATAATCGCGGTTCTCGGCGTGCTTCTTCTGCTCTCCGCGTCGTGTGGTAGGCAGGAGGCGCGCCGGAGATGCCGGAAGCACGGATCGAGACAACGGAACAGCCACAGGAGGACGATATGAAGACCTGCACCTTCCCCGATTTCCCGAACGTCACCGTCACGGGACTCGACCCGGACAGCCTCGGCGAGGAGGAAAAAGCCGTCCTGTATGCGCAGGCGCGGTACTGCGAAGCCATGACGGAGGCGGACATCGAGACGCTTCGCCTGCTGACGGACGAGGACAAGACCTACACCCACATGAGCGGGCTGACCCAGAGCCGGGAGGAGTACTTCGCCGACATCGCGGACGGGAGCCTGACCTATTATTCCATCGGCATGGAGAATCCGGTCGTGTCCGTCGAGGGGGATCGGGCGGAGGTGACCTATACCGCCGCGCTCACCGCAAACGCCTACGGAGCGCGGGGGACGTTCCGCATGAAGGGGACGCATATCTGGAAGAAGCGGGACGGAAGCTGGATTTCCGTGGACCCGTAACAAAGGGGAGAAGAAATGAAGAAAAGAAAACTGCGGGACATCGAAGTCTCCGAGATCGGCATGGGCTGCATGGCGTTTTCCCACGGGTACGGGCAGAGCGCAGGTCGCAGGATCCCCAGCCGGGTGGAGCAGCGGGGGATCCTTTGTTATCTCAGACAGCGCGGCGATGTGATCCTGCCCCCGATCTTTTTTCAAAAACTTGCGGATCCACCCTTGACAACGCCCTGAAAAGAGTGTATGATATTAGCGTTAGCTAACTGCATACGCGCCGGACAGGACTTCGCACCAAGGAGGCATCCCATGCCGCGGGACAAAACAGCCAGTCACGGAAAAATCATGGCCGCCGCCCGGGAGGAGTTCATGGAACAGGGCTTCGAAGGGGCGTCCATGCGGGCCATCGGCGAACGGTGCGGGATGACGGCGGCGGGGATCTACCGGCATTGCCGGGACAAGGCGGATCTCTTCGATCAGCTGGTCTCTCCGGCGGCAGGGCGGCTCGAAGCATGGCTGGACAATCACGCGGCGCGCTATGCGGAAGCGGTCAGGCGGGACGGACGCATGGAATGGCGGGACTCCGAGATCGACATGATGAAGGAGATCGTCTATCCGAACATGGGGGATTATCACCTTCTCACGGCAAAATCACAGGGGACAAAGTACGAGACCTTCCTCCACGATCTGACCGAACGCTCCCAGAACCAGCTGCTCCGGTACGTCTCCATGCTCCGGGCGCGGGGGATTGACGCGTGGGACATCGACCCGAAGGAGCTGCATCTGCTTCTCACGGCCTACACCGCCGCCCTGTTCGAGCCCGTGATCCACAACTATCCCGCCGAAGACGCCCTCCGCTGCCTCTCGACGGTCGAAGCTTTCTTCCTCCCCGGCTGGAAACAGCTCATGGGATTCTGATACTATATTCCTTCTATAAAGCTGTCTTCATGGGTTTTGATCGCTCTCCGTAGAATGCGAACGGCCTTGCCGTGAGCTCGCAACTTCACATTATTGATGTAGCCTGTCCCTATCCTTTTCAGAAGTTCTTGCCAGGCTTCTTTCAAGAAGCCGCGTAACCCCTTAGAAGGGATTTAGTATGAATTTCCGGATCATACGCCTGTCTTCCTTCCCGAAGACGGGCGATTGGTTTTTTATGGGGTTAGCTAACGCAAACTACCGTTTGTTAGCGAACAAAAACGCAAGGAGGTTTGTTTATGAACGAAAAGCCGAAAACGTCCGCTTCTTCGTCCCGGACTCCGGCCGCGCAGCCGCAGTCGCCGATCGCGTGGGTCCTGGGACAGACGGGCAGGCACGGGGGACAGTACGTCCTCGCGGTGGTCCTCGCCGTGATCGGCGTCGCCTTCTCTCTCGCCCCGTATTTCGCCATGATCGGCATCGTGCGGGGGCTGATGGAGGGGGAGCGGGACCTGTCCTTCTATCTGCTCCGGTGCCTCGCCGCCGCGCTCTTCTGGGCCGGACGGGTGCTCTTCCACGCCCTCAGCACCGCGACAAGCCACAGGGCGACCTTCGCGGTTCTCGGCGAGATCCGGAAGCGGTGCACGGAAAAGCTGACCCGGATGCCCCTCGGCGCGGTTCTGGCCGAGAGTTCCGGGGCGCTGAAAAACACCCTGATCGAGCGGATCGACTCCATCGAGACGACCCTTGCCCACATCGTGCCGGAGTTCACGGCAAACCTGCTCCTGCCCGTGTCCATCCTTGTCTATATCTTCACCGTGGACTGGCGGATGGGGCTGGCGTCCCTTGCGACCGTTCCCCTCGGGATGTTCTGTTATATCTTCATGATGGCGACGAGCGGGCGGTTCTACGCGCACACGGTGGAGGCGACGAAAGCCCTGAACGACACGGCGGTGGAATACATCGGCGGGATCCAGGTCATCAAGGTCTTCGGCAAGACGAAAAGCTCCTACGACCGGTTCGTGAAGGACGCCTACGAGGCTGCCCACAGCTTCATCGACTGGATGCGGGCCAGCATGATCCCCTTCACCTTCGCCATGGTCCTGATGCCGGCGACGCTCCTTTCGGTCCTGCCCGTCGGCGGGCTGCTCGTGAAGAACGGGAGTCTTTCTCCGGAGAGCTTCGTCACGGTCATCATCCTCTCCGTGGGACTGATCACGCCCCTCATCACCCTCATGAGCTATTCGGACGATATCCGCACCATGGGGACGATCTTCGGCGAGGTCCGCGCGATCCTCGAAGCCCCGGAAATGGAGCGGCCCGCAGAAGGCAAAGGACTGACTCCCCGGGACAACAGCCTCGCCCTCCGGGACGTGCGGTTTTCCTACAAGGAAAAGGAAGTCCTTCACGGGATCTCGATGGACATTCCCGAGGGATCCTTCGTCGCGCTGGTCGGCCCGTCCGGGAGCGGAAAGAGCACGATCGCCCGGCTGATCGCGTCTCTCTGGGACGTGGATTCCGGCAGTATTTCCCTCGGCGGCGCGGATCTGAGAAAGATCCCCGAGGAGGCGTATGCCGACCGGGTGGCCTTCGTCTCGCAGGAAAACTACCTCTTCAACACAACAGTCCGGGAGAATATCCGGCTCGGACGCGCGGGCGCCACGGACGAGGAGGTGGAGAAGGCGGCGAAGGCCAGCGGATGCCACGACTTCATCATGGGGCTGGAACACGGATACGACACCGTGGTCGGTTCCTCCGGCGGGCATCTCTCGGGCGGCGAGCGTCAGCGGATCTCCATCGCCCGGGCCATGCTCAAAGCCGCGCCCATCGTGATCCTCGACGAAGCGACGGCCTACACGGATCCGGAAAACGAGGCGGTGATCCAGCGTTCCGTCTCCCGGCTGACCAGAGGAAAGACCCTGATCGTCATTGCCCACCGGCTGTCCACCGTCACCGACGCGGACAGGATCTACGTCGTGAAGGACGGGGGGATCGACGACTGCGGCACCCACGAAGAACTGCTTGCCCGCCGCGGCCTCTACGCGGAGATGTGGGCGGCGCATATGGAGGTGAAGGACCATGCTTAAAACCATCCGAAAATTCTTTGCCTTCTGCGGGGAGGAAAACCGGAAGAAATTCGTCGCCTCCGTCTGGCTCGGGGTGATCGAAGCCCTCTTCGGCGCCCTGAAGATCCCCGCCGTCGCCGTTATGGTAAAGGCGCTTCTTGCGGGATCCGTGGGAACGCGGGACATTCTTCTCTCCTTCGGGATCATGCTGCTCAGCGTGGTCGGCTCGGGACTGGTCAAGGCGAAGGCCACCATGCTCCAGACCGAGGCGGGATACGACACCTGCGCGGGAAAGCGGATCGAGATCGCGGAGCACATGCGGTATCTGCCCATGGGATATTTCAACAAAAACAGCCTCGGGCAGATCACCTCCGTCACAACCAACGTGATGGAGAACCTCGAAAACGTGGCGACCCGCGTGGTAATGCTGGTCTGCGAGGGACTTCTGACCACCGCGCTCATCGTTGTGATGCTCTTCTTCTTCGACTGGCGGATCGCTCTGATCCTCTCGGCCGGATTCGCGCTCTTCCTGTGTGAGAACGCGAGACTGCAGAAAGCTGCCGGAAAGATGGCCGGGCAGAAGATCGACGCCGACGAACGCCTGGTGGAGAAGGTCCTCGAATATCTCCAGGGCATGGCGGAGGTCAAGGCCTACCATCTGAGGGGAAAAAAGAGCGGGGAGCTGAACGCCGCCATTGCGCAGAACGTGAAGACCAACACGGACATGGAGATGCTCCTGATCCCGCGGATGTCGGCCCAGACGCTTATCGCCAAGCTCACGGGCGTCGCCATGGCCGCCTGCTCCTGCGCGTTCTTCTGCGCCGGGTCGATGGAAGCGCTGACGGCGGTGGTCATGACGGTCTCCGCGTTCATCATCTACGCGAGCCTCGAGACGGCGGGCCAGTACTCCGCCCTGCTCCGGGTGGTGGACGTGAGCGTGGACCGGGCGCAGGCCATTCTCGACACGCCCCAGATGGAGCTGGACGGCGAGGACCTCGAACCCGAAACCCGGGACATCGCGGCAGAAGATCTGGAATTCTCCTATGACAAGCGGAAGATCCTCGACGGCGTGACCCTCGAGATCCCCGAGAAGACGACCACGGCCATCGTCGGCCCGTCCGGGGGAGGCAAGACCACGCTCGTGAACCTGCTCGCCCGGTTCTGGGACGCGGATGCGGGCAGGGTGACCCTCGGCGGCCGGAACGTGCGGGACTACGACATGGACGCGCTGATGAAGAATTTCAGCTTCGTCTTCCAGAACGTCTATCTCTTCCACGACACGATCGCCGACAACATCCGCTTCGGCAACCCGGAAGCACCCATGACGGACGTGATCGCGGCGGCGAAAAAAGCCTGCTGTCACGACTTTATCTCCGCGCTCCCCGACGGCTACAACACGGTCGTGGGCGAGGGCGGCGCTTCCCTGTCCGGCGGCGAGCGTCAGCGGATCTCCATTGCCCGGGCCATGATGAAGGACGCCCCGGTGATCTTCCTCGATGAGGCGACAGCGAATGTGGATCCGGAGAACGAAAACGAGCTCTCCCGCGCCATCGAAGCCCTGACCCGGGAAAAGACCGTCGTCATGATCGCGCACCGGCTGAAAACCGTCTCCCATGCGGATCAGATCCTCGTGGTGGACCGCGGGAAAATCGTACAGCGGGGGACCCACGAAGAGCTCATGCGCGAGGACGGACTTTACAAAACCTTCGTCAGCGAGCGGACGGAAGCCGCCGGCTGGAAGGTCAAGGCATAAATGCGAACAATCAACGGAGGAACATCATGAATCAGAACGAAACAAAACTCGGTGGCCGGGATCTCATCAACGTCGGGATCTATACGGCGATCTACTTTGCCATCCTCATGGCGGTGGCGATGCTCGGGATGATCCCGATCTTCCTGCCGCTCCTCTCCGTCCTCGTCCCCATTCTCGGGGGCGTCCCCTTCATGCTCTTTCTCACGAAGGTGAAAAAGCCCGGCATGGTCTTCATCATGGCGATGATCATGGGGATCATGATGCTCCTCACCGGCATGGGGCCCTGGCCGCTTCTGACCTGCGCCGCCGCCGGAGTGCTCGCCGAGCTGTGCCTGAAAAGCGGGAACTACCGCAGCGCAAAGAAATCCGTCCTCGCCTACGGACTCTTTTCCCTCTGGATCTTCGGCAACTACCTGCCGCTCTTCACGGATTACGAGGGCTATTTCGCCCAGCGCGAGAGCTACGGACAAGCATATATCGACGCCGTTTCGAAGCTCATGCCCCTCTGGATGGCTCCGGTGCTGCTCGCCGCCTGCTTTGTCTGCGGGATCCTCGGCGGTATGCTGGGCCGGGCGCTTCTCAAAAAGCACTTTGAAAAGGCCGGGATCGCATGAACGCGCAGAACGCTTATTCTTCGAAGGCGGCGCAGGATGAACGGCGGAGCTTTCTCGATCCCAGAACAAAGCTGGCGCTGACGGCGACGCTGGCCCTGTTTGTCCTCGGCGGCCTCGGCGGGGAGAGAATGGAGCCCGTGAAAACCGTCCTCTCCGCCCTGCCGTTTCTGCTGCTCCTCGTCGAACGCGAATGGAAACGGTTTTTCCGGGGCTGTCTCATGCTCGGGATCGGGTACGGACTGCTCGTCCTGATGCCGCATCTGCCCCGCGCTCTCGGCTTTTTCGCCCTGATGTGCGGCGGGATCCTGACCCGGTTTGTCGTGACGGTGGTGATGGGGGAATACCTCGTCGCCTCCACCTCCGTCAGCGAGTTCATCTCCGGGATGGAAAAACTCAGAATGCCCGCCGCCGTCACGATCCCCCTGTCCGTGATGTTCCGCCTGTTTCCGACCATCGGCGCGGAGTGGAAGTCGATCCGGCGGGCGATGGGGATGCGGGGGATTTCCATGGGCGGAGGCCGGGCCGGGGAGATGCTCGAATACCAACTGGTCCCCATGATGACTTCCTCGGTTCGGATAGGAGAGGAGCTTTCGGCATCCGCTCTGACCCGGGGGCTCGGCGGACCGGTAAAACGGACCAATATCTGTAGAATCGGCTTCCGCGCGCAGGACTGGATCCTCTTGGGCCTGTGTCTTGCGGTGTTCGCTCTCTGGATCCTCGGACTGTTCGGATGGGAGGTGGGAGTATGATCGAGCTCAAAAACGTCAGTTTCCGGTATGGCTCCGGATCTGGCTCCGGCTCGGAGGACGGGAGAGCGCAGAACGAACCCTCCCTCACGGATGTCAGCCTGACGGTGCGGGACGGGGAATTCCTCCTTCTCACCGGTCCCTCCGGATGCGGGAAAACCACCGTTCTCCGCCTCATCAACGGTCTGATCCCGCAGTTTTATCCGGGAGAGGTGACGGGGGAGATCCGCATCGACGGGGAGAGCACCGCGGGGCGGGAGCTGTACGATCTCGCTCCGATTGTCGGAACGGTGTTCCAGAATCCCCGGACGCAGTTTTACAACGTGGACACGACCGGCGAGCTGGCCTTCGGATGCGAGAACCGCGGCGTGCCGGAGGAGGAGATCTGTTCCCGCATCGACGAAACGGTCTCCCGCTTCCGGATCGAATCTTTGATGGATCGGAGCATTTTCAGGCTCTCCGACGGGGAGAAGCAGAAGATCGCCTGCGCTTCGGTCGACGTGTCCGGCCCCGGGATCATCCTGCTCGACGAGCCCTCCGCCAACCTCGACCACGGCGCGACGCTGGCTCTGAGAGAGATGATCCTCCGCTGGCGTGCCGAAGGGAAGACCATTGTCGCCGCGGAGCACCGGATCGCGTATCTGTGGGATCTGATCGACCGGGCGGTGATCCTCAGAGACGGGCGGATCGTAAAAGAACTGTCCGGCGCACAGAAGGACGGGATCACGGAGGGGGAGCTCACGGCGCTGGGACTGCGTTCCCGAACGATGGAGGATCCGGCGGACATCCCGCTGCCCTCCTTCCGGGACGGGGACGAGCCGATCCTGCTCCGGGACCTGCGCTTCGCTTATCCGGGGACGAAAAAGGCCGTCGTGGAAATCCGGGAGATGAAGCTCGCGGCGGGGGAGATCACGGCGGTCGTCGGACGCAACGGCGCGGGAAAGACCACCTTTCTGAACTGTCTCTGCGGACTGGAAGGACGGTGCGGAGGAACGCTGGAAATGAAGGGGAAACGGTACGACCGGCGGGCGCGTCGGAAGCTCTGCTTCATGGTGATGCAGGACACGGGAAATCAGCTCTTCACGGAAAGCGCCTTCGACGAGGTGCTCATCAGCCTGCCGAAGGAGGAGCCCGAACCGGAGAAACGCGCAAAAGAGCTTTTAGCCCTGCTCGATCTCGGGGATTTTGCCCATCGCCATCCCCAGAGCCTGTCGGGCGGGCAGAAGCAGCGGCTTGCCATCGCCTGCGCCCTGGCGTCGGGGAGGAAGATCCTTCTCTTCGACGAGCCGACAAGCGGTCTGGATCACGGACACATGAAGGAGACCGCCGCCTTGTTTGAAAAGCTCCGGAACATGGGGACCACCCTCCTCGTCGTCACCCATGACAGCGAACTGATCCGCGCCTGCTGTACGAGGAAGATCGGGATATAGACGGAACGGACGGCAGATCCGCACAGCCCGTCCCGACCCCGACGCATAAACAGAACCGCCGCCCGGCACAGGATCTTCCTCCCGCAGACCGGACGGCGTTTTTTCTGTTTCGCTTTCCTTATACTAAATCCCTTCTAAGGGGTTACGCGGCTTCTTGAAAGAAGCCTGGCAAGAACTTCTGAAATGGATAGGGACAGGCTACATCAATAATGTGAA